>NZ_AP024235.1:3326420-3635226 GCF_016756315.1 Alteromonas sp. KC3 | reverse complement strand
ATTCTTGAAAAAAAACTGTCAGGATCTATTTGTGGAATGTTACCAAATGGTGGTGTTCGAGAAAAAAATGCACCTGAGTTTTGATAGTCTTTAACAACAAGGGATTTAACAATGTTATTCAGTAATGTTGTTTTTCCAATACCATTTCGGCCAATTAGGACATGGATGTTCGTTGGAGGTTTGCTATTTGGAACTACATTGAAATCAATGTCGATACCAGAGTATGAGTCTGTTCTAGGTTTGAAATATCGAAAATAGAAGGGGGTTAAAACGGCATCATTACTCAAAACCCGCTGAAACTGGCCGAACACTGCATCAGCCTTTACACCCCTAGTCAAAGACACCTCAAATACGTCTTCGCTCTTCGCTTGATTTAAAATGTCAGCTGAAGCAACTACATCCTTTATTGCTGATAGGTAATTCTCCCTGAGTTGATGTGGTAAATCATTTTGTATTGCCTTGTAATAATCCACATCTTGACCAAGCGAGAAGAATCCTTCTGGGAGTTCGTGAAAGTCACCATTAGGGATAGCTTCAATTGTCCACCCAGGTTGCTGATTACGGAATCCAATCTTTACATCACCGAGTTCGAAGCGATTAGCTTGTGAATCAAAGATCGTAACGTTGAATTGTGTCTTGTGACTGTAGTCATCCCAGTTGTTTGCCGTCAGATATACAATCTCTCTTCCAGATTGAGGTGTTGCTGAGCCATAAGCAATCTTCCTAAAAGTCAGCGCCATTCGCTCTTTCCTTTACAGTAAAAATACATTTTCAAAATGTTAAAGTGGTTGGGTAGGATTATCAAATAACACCAATTTTTTCAGCCGCTTACATCGACTATAGATTGAGCCTTTGTCATCAGCTAAGCTGGCATTGTCGCCCATTCAATGGTGACATATGATACAGCTATTGTTAATTACTTTAACTCTTTATCATTTTCAAAAAGCTTAGAATTTGCCGTTAATCCGTATTAACGTGGGGCTAATTTGGGCTGTTATCTTATTCAATCTGTTTGTCTGGGGTAGCTGTTAACAGCAACTATTTTCAGGTTTCACTTTGGGCCAGTTGACTAGTTCTACAGCTAACCGTTCAGCCTCATAAGTTCGAGGAACTTCTTTGAGCGAATTGCAGGCAATCAGGCAACCCCTAATTGGACGGCGGCTAGAGACAAGGAGCGGACATTCAATGATTAGTTTAGTACTCTGATTTCAAATGGCGCTTTCGCCGCAAAGCCACCTTTGTGCAGCAAATAAAAAGCTCATGCCGTTCTTGCTTCTTCGAGCATACGGCAGATCTGTGGCTTCAATCTGACTGTCAGAATTTTTTATACAAGCTCCACATAATACGTAACCATTAGTCGACAGAGCTACAGAACAATATCTTGCATATCAGCAAAACGCAGACGTTATCGGTGTTAAGGTGGCTTTTGATTAGTCTCTAAACCTTATTCAGCTAGCTGATACAATCTCACATAATCAACTTCCATTTGAACAGGAAATATATTGTCGTCAATTGGCCCGCCTGCTCTTCCCCAGTTTCCACCGATAGCTAAGTTTAAAATAAGGTGATATGGATGGTCGTAAGGCCAAGCCTTCCAACCAGTTCCCTCGTTTATGTAAGTGAAATATAGCTTGTTATCTAGAAATATATGGATATGGTCTGGTGTCCATTCAACTGAATAGAGGTGAAATCTTTTATCCAAATCCTCTTGAACAATACTGCCCTTTCTCTGTTCCCAGTTTATCCAATAATAGGCCTTGTTATGAACAGTTCCCCATACTGTTCCCATGTCATGGCCAACATGCTCCATGATATCTATCTCCCCAGAATTTGGCCACGCATCACAGGTTCTGCTTCCCTGCCAATCCTCATTGGGTCTGCATGTAGTAGAATATTTGTAAGGATCGCTTGGTAGCATCCATATCGCAGCCCAAGTGCCTTGCCCAGGGGGAAGTTTGGCGCTGATGTCGGCTTTGCCGTAGAGAAAGTCACCTTTGCCTTTTGAATGAATGCGGCCAGAGGTATATGCAGCCCCTTCGAAGTCCTCTTTGTGAGCTTCAATAATCAACTTGCCATCAGCAAGTCTGATATTTTTCGCTCTAGCAGTATAAGCTTGGTCTTCGCTATTAACTTTGAATGCTGGCCAAACATCTATCGACCACTTGCTCTCATCGAGACTATTACCTTCAAACTCATCGTACCAAATCAAGTTCCATCTTCTGGTGTCATCATTTGTTTTGCGCACAACGAGCGCACTCAAAATTGGCTTTCCTGTCGTTGCTTCAAACCTTATTTTTAATCTTCCGTCAGTCACTTTTACGTTTGAAACAGCAGTGACCAAACCTGACTTATGCTTGCCATCCCGTGCAAGGCGAACATTCAAATCATTTATTACCAGCTCGTCTTGCGCAATTACATCGAACAAACGTCCGTCCATGTCAATATCGAAGGGCTCTGCGAAATGAAAAACTATATTGTATTCACCATTTTCGAGAGGATAGTCGATAGCGACATCACCCTCTCTATATGATTGATACAAAACACTATCCTGAGAGCCTAAAATTTTATCTATTTCACCCCGAATTCCACCACTAACATACTGTTCAGCTTTATAGTGTATACCGTCTAGCCCAATGTAATCCTTACCACCTACATTTACCGCCCACACAACATCTGAATTATGAAAAATATTGGTTTGCTTGTAAGTCTGAGATTCAGATTCATTCAGAAATTCGCCGTTTAGACCAGTTTTGTACTGACCAAACGTTTCTACGGCAAAGAATAGACAACAAAAAACGGCAGACCAGATTGTTAGTTTCATAAAAATCACCTTAGAAACAGTTTTCGTTAGTGCTAGTGGTTCATCGAATAGTCATGAAGATTAATATAAAAGTCTAGAAAAGAAAAACAACTGGACTACTGTTGCTTATTATCAGTGGACTTATAAATTGATTTACAATAAGTCCGCTAATATCCCTTACTTGCCACCTAGCGCCACCAAAAAGCGACCGTCCGAAATACGTACAGGCTGTGTGAAAACTATTGATCACCTTTTGGTCTAAGTATGCGTTTTATATGATCAATCTGTCTTAGCTATTGATCCTCAATCTGGGTGTCAGTTGGTAAAATGAAACTATCAGAAAGCTGATAGGTTTCAAATGCATGTCGAGATTTATCGAAGGCCAAAGCAGAACACAGAGCACGCTGTTTCCGGAAGTTTTGGATGATTATATCCATGAAGATAATCCGATTCGTGCAATTGATATGTTTATCAATTCATTGGATTTATCTGAGTTGGGTTTTGCTCGTAGTCAACCTGCTAAAACAGGTAGACCAAGCTACTCGCCAGCAACCATGCTCAAGATTTACCTTTATGGCTACCTTAACCGCATTCAATCAAGTCGACGTTTAGAAAAAGAAACACAGAGGAATGTGGAGTTAATGTGGCTGGTTGAGCGCCTAACCCCAGATTTTAAAACGATTGCTGACTTTAGGCGTGATAACGGCAACGCTATACAGCAAGTCTGTAAGCACTTTGTGTTGATATGTCGTGAACTGAATATGTTTACGGATGCCATTGTGGCTATAGACGGCACTAAATTCAAAGCGGTTAATAATATCGCTAAAAACTACTCTCGTGGTTTGATCAAGACGTGTATTGAAACGACCGAAAAAGATATTGCCAATTATCTCATGGAACTCGACAGGGCAGACCGCCAGTCGCGAGCTGACGATGCAATAAAATTGAAAGGCAAACTCGCTAAACTGCAAGCGCGTCTGGAAAGCGAAAAGGTAATTCAGCAAGAACTGGAATCCTTACCCGATAAACAAATATCCTATACCGATCCTGACAGCAGGCGAATGGCGCTCAAGCATAAAGGCGTGTTAGTTGGCTACAATGTTCAAGCGGCTGTCGACACCAAGCACCACCTGATACTTGCACATTATGTGACGAACAACCCCAGTGACAGACATCAGCTTGTCCCCATGAGCCAACATGTACAACAAATATTAGATAAACAAGACATTACCATTCTTGCAGACAGAGGTTACGACGACAGTACGAGTTTTAAGGCCGTTCATGAGGCAGGCGTTACGGCAATTGTTCCGAAGATTCGTACTTCAGCCAATCGAAGCAAGGGACTGTTTACCAAAGAAGACTTTGTTTATAACAAAGAGAAAGATGTCTATGAATGTCCTGCTGGCAAAGACATCCCGTTTAGTTTTGTTTCAACGGATAAAGGTAAACCGTTACGTGCTTACATGTCGGTCATGACCTGCAAAGGTTGTGCTATAAAATCACGGTGCACAACTTCACCAGCAGGTAGACGGATCCGCAGGCTTGATGATGAGGAACACGTTGAGCGGGTTGCTCAAGCTTATAAAAATATGCCAAACGCAATGACATTAAGGCATCAAACCGTCGAGCATCCCTTCGGTACAATAAAGCAATGGGCAGGGACTCACCAATTGCTTACGAAGACACTAAAACACGTTAAAACAGAGGTAAGTCTGCAAGTCTTGGCATACAACTTCAAAAGAATGATGAATATCATAGGCGTTAACGGACTGATATCTGCATTGAAGTCCTAAAAGTTGAAGCAACAATCATTCATAATTTTACAGAGCCAAAAATTACACTGTAGAGCTATCACAGTGGTATCGGTAAAAAATGGGTTTTCACACAGCCTGCGTACCAAGCTGCCGCACGCCGATGGGAAACCGACGACCTGCAACTGGCACATAGTTACCTTTAACATGCATTAACAGTAATTACTTTTGGCTTATGCCTTCAACACATTGAATTGGCTATGGGGACTGGATAGCACCCTCCAAATTCGATAATACATCTAAAATGTTAATATCTTCGTGATCAATACCATCTTTGTAATAGTGGGTGTTAGAAAGCGAGTTGATAAGCATTAAATTATACTTGGGTCTTGTCACAGCTGTGTAGATGAGGCGGTTAAACTCTTTCTTCGTATCTATCACATTGCCACTGAATCGAGGGTCAATCACAATACAGTTCTGACACTCCAGACCTTTAGCCCTATGCATTGTTATCACTTGCTCCGGATCAACAAGTCCTTTCAAAGTTGTTTTCAGTTTTTTAACCATCGAATTTGTTCTGACAAGAATTAGCGTATCGGTATTGTGGTGCTTTTTTAGAAAAGCACTTATTGGTTTAAGTACATTGTCGAGTCTATCGACATGACAGATATGTGGTAGCGTGCCATCAGAGTCTGGCCGAACTCGCAAACCTCTGCTGCCAGTCCCCGTAAACTGACGAACAAAGTTAGTTAGCATTAATAGTTGTTTCGATGCTCGATATTGTCGAGTGAGGTGGCACACATTTGCATCTTTGTTTTTCGCAAACTTGGTTAGCAATTCCGGCCTGCTTCCTCTGAAACCATAGATAGACTGGGATATGTCTCCCACAAAAGTGAGCTCTATCCCAGATTCAAGCAGCCTGCCAAGCAGTTTGATTTGTGCGCGGTTGGTATCTTGCATTTCATCAAGTAGTAGGTGTTTGTGCTTTCTGCCTAGCGTCTCGGCTGTGGTCTTGTCTTTTATCCTTCTTTCTAGCTCTCTTACAACGTCCTCGAAATCCCAAAGCCTATTAACCTTTTTATATTTCTCATAGTGCTTAATGACCTCAAGGCATTCGTTAACCTTGCTTTTTCCCAGAGTCGGCTCTGCACATTTTGATATTGATTTACAGTCGTTGTAAGCAAGTGACAGAACATCGCTGACGTCCGAGGCCGAAATAGTTGCCTTAAGATCTTTAATAATCTTGTTTAGTACTTCAACTTTGCCGCTTTCATCATCAGTGTCAGCAATGTACCTATAGCCCTTATATTCTGGGAAAAGGTTCTTCAACTGTCTACCGCACCACGCAGTGAATGTGGAAACATTAGGTCTGACCGTAAAACCTGTCCTGAACCTTTGATTAAGCTCGTCAGCAGCGGCGTTAGTGAACGATAAGCACGTTATTTCGTTGTCTGGTACACCATTATCAGCAAGGTATTGAGCGCGTTCTGCCATTAGCCTAGTTTTACCTGTACCAGCACCACCGTATACAATAGTAAGCGGAGCTGACGACTCAACAGCTCTTTGCCACGCTCTGTCTGGTTTGAATGGGTCAAATGTTCTTACTGGTCTTACATCGAAAGAGAATAGCTTGTTGGTTTCTGAACGCTGCCACCAGTGACGGTATTGTTCTAAGGTTTTACTATTAGGCGCATCATTTTTAGCTGTGAGTGTAATAGTGGCTAGGAAGTGATCAATTAGCTTAGTTTTTGCGTTTGAGTACCAGTCAGTATCCAGCCTAAACGGCGGTAGCTTTTGCGCAATATAAATTCGTCTCAGTGCGCGCCAAGCATTGAGTTTTTCAGTTTCGCTGCCTTTCTTTCGACGACTCTTGTTTTTGAGTAGTCTCACCAGTTTAGGCTTTTCAAGCTTAGGTAAGAGCTTAGGATTGAAGAATGAGAGCCCTTCAAAATCAATTTTTGCATCATGCAGATTAGACAGTTTTAACGGCTTTTCACCGAAGAAATGGCGGCGCTCAACTCTACTAGCAACAATACACTTTCTTAGTAGATTACTGCTGCGTCTGTGTGTCCACCCATACCGCTCTGAATGCTTTTTAAGTTCCTTAAGCACCTTATCGTAAACAATATAATGATTCGCTTGCTTCCTATCGCCAATATAGGTCGTTTCTGCAAAAGCATCTCCATTAGGAAAGCATGCACCGGCTTTAACAGACTGATTGTTAGCATGATCTACAAATAGAAATAGCTGACTGACCCCGGGCATATTAAAACCGATATCAAGTCGCTGGCACTTTGCATGTCTAATGACTTGCTTGTATTGAGTGTTTCCAATAATAGAACTCAAGTGCTGGAAGAATATCTGTAGTTCAAAGTCACTAAACCTGCTAGGAATAATGTCTAACCGCAATGCTTTCCGATTAGATGTGCTAGCTGTTCCGTCTGCTAAGTAAAGCTGAATACGTTTGTAAGTATTATCGAATAGCGTCATTGAGAATCGGCGCGTGTATTTTACACCTATTTTACCGTCATAGTATCGCTTCTTATGTACTTTGCCGACGTTAGGTTCTTCTTTAACTTTGAGTACCGTCGCTCGTGTTTTTGTCTTTGGATTACATATTGCGTCATTATCGAGAAGCTTTTCAACTACCGAGTTATTTGAGCAGTCAATAAAAATTGAAATATGGTCGATGTCTAACGTGAGATATTGTTTTGGTTTACAAAGATAGCGTTCTAATAAGCGAGCCTGTGCTGCACACATTTGCTTGTCTTGAATAACACTGAGAAGCTTTTCAGCATCAGAACCGTAAGAAAAATCGCGTGTCTGTATCAGTGGCCGTATTATTTCACTGTGTTTTTTGAAGCTAGGTTTGTGCTTGTGAGCTGCAAATTTGTTACTCCAATGAATATCTTCAAAACTCAAATTTGCGTCAGACATGCTTAAATCTTACATCCTTTTACTCAAATACCGCTTACAACTAGCTTTACACTTAATAGCGTTATACATACGTTATAGCAATATTGGGTGGTTTCCGTTTTTTTTGCATATGCAAAAACTAACTTCAACACTCGAAGTCCTCATCATCAGAATTAGTGCCTCCTAAGGTCCCAGATATCTCCGTCGAATGCCACCACGTTTCTATACTCTTACTAAGTGATTCAATATCGCTGCCGGATAACACATTTGGCAAATTGATCATTTTTGCTAAAGCCAACAGTTTTTCGTCTAAATATTCACTGTTTTTAATTTCATGTGCCAGTTTTTCCGCCTCATCTGTTTCTTTTTGTCCTCCGATAAAATCTACAAAGTATTCCGCATCATCAGTGTCTGGCTTTTCATAATCTTTAGGATTTAGACCAAGTTGGTTATAGAAGGCGTTAACTACCTCCGTTCGATCTCTCAGAGACCAAGACATGAAATAAAGCCCCAGGTTGACTGCCTGGACGTTGGTGAGATTGAGAAGTAGGAATTTGTCTTTAATTCTGTTAATTAAATTGGCACTGTCAGAGAGGTCAATTAGGTAATCGTTACGTCTGTTATTACCAGCTTCAGCGTCACGTACTCTCTTAAGCTTGCGAACACAGCTATCCCACAAACCAGAAAGCCAACCCTCCTCTCTTGCACGCTCTAGTTCTGCAACGATTAGCTCGTCTTGGTCGTGTGGGCCAGATTCAGACTTATCTAGGAGTTCTCTGATATGCGCTGGAAGCCTGTCAAACTCGTCACTCTTTCTCTCTTTTATCCATCTCGCAATGATTGCCCAGTCGGAGCGAGTGCGGATTTTTCGTCTGCTAGTTTTCGGCACTACTACCACCTCTTCAAAATGTACATTATGCATACATTAAAGCATTAAAGGATATTTTATGCTCATTAAAATTCATTTTTGAACCGTAGTTTTAAGAGCATGTTGAGTATCAAAAAAGCAAATTAAAACAGTTGTTTATGATTTTTTTTATTTTTTAGTCTGAGTTTCTTTAGGAATTGCTAATTCGAAGGTGAGCAATGTTGCTCTGACTCAGGAAATAAAATCATGAACAAACATCATTCTTGTAACTCACAAAGAAAGCGTGAGAAGCCCAAAGGTTCTGATAGGCAGAAATCAACGAGATGGTTTCCCAAGCCTGTTCAGAAGCTATCTGCAGAGGATGCGTTGGAGGCAATCCGCGAAATTGACTCCTCTGAGGTCAATGTCCGGCAAATGGTAACGGACTTTTTCAATAAAAAAATGCATGTCGTTTTGGGTTTTGAGGACAGTTTGAAGGGATGTATTAAATGCTTGAGTATTCATTGCAAAATTGTTGAGCAATCCACTCTATATCGATATTTGCAGGCACATGACGTAGAGAGGTCATTGGATCTGGATATAGGAGTCTACCGTTTAACCTTGCTTCTGAAGTTCTATAAGTACTCTAAAGAAGATCGTGTCACTATTTGGGAGGAGCTCGAAAAGTGCAGTTCGAAATCTGTTAAAGACCTAGAGCATGTCCTAGCCTTACTTGAAGCAAAGAACCAAATTGACTGCCGCTCTACAAGAAAGTCGACAGCGTCCTTTTCAATAGAACGAGTAGTCCAATCGTTACGCGGGGCGTCGATGGAAGAGCTCTCAGAAATTCAGACGTTTATTGAAGAACGTCTGGAAGATTTGGAGGTGTGCGATGAAGATTGATGCATATCAGAGAATACCTTCACAGGATGCCTGTCTCACACCACTTTATCGCAGCATAAAAGTTAAGCTGGCCGCCAGCGGTGATGTAGAACTCATTAAAACCAACCTGAGAGAAGTAGCTAACAGTAGCCCCGATATAGAATTTAAGGACAATAGAAGTAAGATCGTCGCAGCTCTTCCAGCTTTTACTCTGCACGAAATTTCCTTTAGGCCTCGCTTGATGATCAGAGTAAAACAAGGGAGTAAGCAAACCAAAAATATCGTACTTGATATTTCAATTGCGGATATTTGCTCAATTGAAACACATGCACCTTATTTATCTAGTGTCATAGCGTCATGTTTGAAAGGTGTTGTATACGGCAGTACCAAAACGTTGCAAACCTCCTTTATATTCGAATATTTGGGAGGACCAACAGCAGATGGTTTCTTTTTCGAAGAAGGAAAAAATGAGATTAAGCATCGTCTTAGGATTGACCGTAATACCGAAACTTGGGTTTTACAACGTTTTACCAACCAAAGCAGTGGAATGAATGTATTATTAAGGCGGCGACGTTTTGACAAGGCTTTTTTACCTCGTTTGAGCACCCAACTACAGATACATGCTTCGTATAGTGGTGAAGGAGAAGCACTTCAATTCAAGGCAAGTCGCTATCATCAAGCCAAATCTATTTATTATGCCGATTACATGAGTGCTTATGATGATGGTGTGATCAGCTGTAAGCAACGTCAATATATTCACCGGTATGGAATGCAACGGTTTTATTGGCGTCTTAATGAGCGAAGGCAAGCTGACACCCTCGAAAACATTTGGCGATATGTTTATTTGCCTCATAACTTAGATTATTCGATACAACTTCAAACAGAGCTCGGATTTCTTGAAAATGCACTAAGCACTTCGTACATAACAATACTTACTAAGTACATGAGGGAGAAAGGAATGACACTCCCCATGATGCCGAGAGACGGGAAACCAAAATTGGCCGATATACTAGAATGGGCATTGTTAGTTTGTGACTCCCGAGCTTAATGCTTGGTGAGTTTGAAAGCTGTAGCAATTGTTCTAGCGCATAACACTGTCAACTAAATAGGTCAAAAACAACGGCAGGAATCATCTGAAATAGGCGTTAAATTGTGGATATGGCTGTGGTATGGCAGCCACTTCTTTCCCACTCAAAAACGCTTATTCAGGAGGTTCCTATGGATACTCAGTGTCCGTATCAGCTGTATTTGGCTCGATTATCAACCAATAGCAGGCGGTCAATTCAGGCTCAGTTAGAAGGTATTGCTGATGTCATGGATTGGCCAATTGTTGATTTACCTACCAAGCTTACCTGCGTTGATTATGCACAGGCGCTTTCCCTTCAAAATACACTTCTACGCGAAGGCTATGCACCACGCAGTATCAACCGAGCTATGATGGCGATACGCGGTGTGGTGAAAGCTGCCGTTATTACCAACCAAGTCGACCAACAACATTATCTCAATCTTCAATCTGTTCCTAAGGTAAAGCATGGCCAGCATGCCGGTACGCCGCTTACAGTGCATCAGGTGCGAAAGCTATTTCGGCTGCTCGCTCAGAACCGCACACCGTTAGGTCTGCGTAACTATGCCATCTTTGCAGTGATGTTAGGATGTGGCCTGCGCCGAAGCGAAGTAGCTGACTTAAACATTGGGCACTACGATAAAGAAAAGCGCACCCTATTTGTTGCCCAAGGCAAAGGCAACAAGTCGCGTACCGTCTACTTGCCTGACTGGGTGCAGGTTACCATCGAAGACTGGGTAGAGGCGCGTACCGAAGAACCTGGCTTCCTATTTTGCACCGTAAAACGCGGTGGTCATGCGCATACAGGCAATCCTATTAATGGAGAATTAGTCTATTCACTGGTCAAGCGATACTTCAAAGAACTCGGTTTACCCACCGTCACACCCCATGACTTACGCCGTACATACATTACTCGATTACTAGACCAAGGCGCAGACCTAAACACAGTCCGCCAAATGGCAGGGCATTCGGACATCTCAACTACCGTCATTTACGATAAGCGCGATGATAAAACCATGCGTAAAGCAGCGGATGAGCTTAATTATGGTGATGCAGGTTTGCCTTTATGACATCGCGCAATATGGTATCCAGCGCATTGCCTGCACTTGGTTCAAAGCTGGCATTGAGATTGTTAGAAGTGACACCGTCACACGTTGATTTTGACTGGCCTGCCACGTTGCCTAAAGTGATAGACAAGCATGTTCGCCTTGCCAAGACGTTGAAAAAACAGGACGCTAAAAAGGTACTGTTATCAAGTCTTACTCTGTCTCCAGAAGAACTGCGGTTATCAAGAAACGTCGATAAGGTGTGTGAGCTGTTTGGCCTAGCGCATCCATGCGGCGAGATAATGCTGTTCACGATGCTTTTATCTATCAATGAAGGCTTCGCCAAGCTTTACTCAGACATGGAGTTTACCGTCCAGCGTCTGACTAACCAGCGCATCTTATCCCATATGTTCGAGGCGCGTATCGAAGCATTGCATGATGCTCAGGCAATGCTTTTTGAACTCGGTTTTGTCGATAGCATGGACATCGACAATTTATCGACCTTGGGCTTACCGTACTTTCTGCGTAATGCGTTGCTGACGACAACGATAAGCACAAAAGAGCAGTTGCTAGCACCGTTGATGACGAGCAGCCAAAATGCACAGTTAGGGCTTAAAGACTTTGCGCATATCAATCATGAATTGGTGAGTGATTACCTACATGCTGCAATTGATAAACAGGTATCGGGTGTTTCGCTTCTGCTTTACGGCGAAAGCGGCAATGGTAAAACCGAGTTTGCCCGAACGCTCGCTAAAGTCACGCATCGTCAGCTTATCGAGGTACGTGCAAAAGACACTAAACAGACGGTTACACAGAACGAATTCAGTTACCCATTTGCCAGTGACGAAAGGCTGCAAAGTCTAAAGCTGTTACAAACCCTACTGGGCAGTAACAGCAATGCCATGTTGTTAATTGATGAATGTGAGAGTCTGTTCGACCAAGCCGATACCCGATATACCAAAGAACGGTTACAACGGTTTATTGAGCATACCCAAGTGCCGTGCATTTGGATAACGAATTATATCAACTGGCTAGAGCCGAGCTACATTCGCAGGTTTAAACTGGTGATGGAAGTCACCGCACCGCCTGCGTCACAGCTTGAGTCGATTATCCAGACATCGAGCAAAGGTTTGCGTCTGTCCAAGACGTTCAAGCATCAATGGGCAAAGACAAATAACCTCACGCCAGCAGTCATCGATAATGCCTGCCATGTTGCCCATTTGGTAAATCACTCGGGGAACGATGCCGAAAAGACGGTATCTGAAGTGGCCGAGAACACCTTAATCGCTTCTGGTCTATTGGACTCAATTCCGCAATACCAAGGCGACATGCCGTTTGATATGAGCCTGCTCAATATCAAAGGCCCCAAGTCGCGAATTCGCGACATCGATAATGCGATTAAATGCGATGCGCCTATTCGTGTTCTTTTAACAGGGCCACCCGGCACAGGTAAAACCGCATTGGCTCATCATCTTGCCGACATGCACGACAAGCCTATTATCCGTGTTTCAGCATCGGATGTGCTTAGCAAATACGTTGGCGAAAGCGAGCAACAGGTCTCTGAGCTGTTCTATCGCGCCCATCGTGAGCAGGCAATCTTGTTGCTGGATGAAGTCGATAGCCTGTTAGCAAGCAGGCAGCAATTGACCGCCCAACACGATGTACAACTCGTCAATGAACTGCTGACGCAACTCGAGTGCAATACACAGCCCGTGTTTGCTGCCACTAACTATGCAGCCAAGTTAGACCATGCAGTGCTTAGACGCTTTGATATCAAGCTTGAATGCACGTACTTGTCACTTAAGCAACTGCATAAGCTGTACAAGCAAACGCTTGGCATACGCGCTCTCACGCAGTCTGAGGTCTCTACACTCAGTCAGCTTAAGCATATTACGCCAGGTGATTTGGCAATCGTTGCCAGACATATGCGTTTTAACCCCAAGACGGACCACCGCAAACAGGCACTCTCACTGCTTGTTGAGGAAAACCGTCGCAAACAACCTAAAACCCCAATCGGCTTTATAGCCAACTAAACCAACCTAGAAGGTATACAACATGACTACATCAGTATTGAGTTCGCTCAAGGTTATCGCTCGTCCTAAAATCGAGCCAAAGCCACCGGTTCTTGGCAAACGTCTCAAGCTTATCGAAAAGCTGGAGCAACAAAAAGAGATGGCTGTCTGCATGATTGAGAACCGCCGCTTCGAAGCCTTTCGGGATAAGAAAGTCAAAAATCCCGAAACAGGCGAAGTCACCGTTCAACGTCGACCTACCAGCGTTAGGCCGTGGTATTACGACAGCGACGAACATTACTATCTGGAAGTCAAAGTGAACAACAAGCCTATCGATATACAAAAAGGCAAACCTGCTATCGATGTCGGTGATAAGGCCAAACTGCCTGAGGTGATTGACACCATCATCAAAGCGACAGAGTCCGGTGAGCTGGATGACTTCTTACTTAAACCTGCTGTGCCGAAGAAGGCTAAGCAATAGCGAGTAGAAAGCGGATAACAAAAATAGCCTTATCCGCTTTTATTCATCTAGCAATAAGGTATTGCCGCAAAGATAGGTGCTTGGCTTATCTGCATACTAATAAATTAGTTTCTTCCATCAAATCCAGTGCCAAAGGCGCACATCAAATCCTTTCTATATATTCGAGGTATTTTATGCGTATTCATTACGATGGGCTGGCGTTGCCAGTCTCTACGAAATTTGTTCATGAACTTGATAATCTTTTAAGAAATAACCAACAGCACAGCGAGTCGGTTACTTTTAATTTTCGAGATCCCAACTATTGTGTCAAAAGAGGGGGTTTTCATCCGGTCGAGATAAGGCTCGAACAACGCGACAACATGTGGCATTTCTGCTACATCACCGATTTTGCTTACATCGGTAGTGGACCTTATGCGGAACTGACTAAAGAGCTCGACTTCGATTTCCAATCAGGTGTCTTTCAAAACCTCTTCGGTGTGTTTCCTATCGAACAGGCAAAAGACATGTATCAAATATGGGAAGGCAACTTTTTGTATTACTTGCTTGAATTAGAGGCCTTCACTGTGAGTATTTCCGAATAAACCCAGTGGCATTTCTGAAAACTGTAAACAGTTAGGGAATGATTAAACACAGTAAGGACAGGATTATGCCAAGAGGTTTTGACGATATAAAACTTTCCCGTAGACATGCAGCTTATGTTGTTTTCGAAGGTGTTAAGCCAGGGGGTTACACCACTTGGGAAGAGACGGAAGACCAAGTTAAAGGTTATAGCAATAACAAGCACAAAGGTTTTCCGAGCCTCGAAAAGGCAAGGCGTGCTTACCATCGTTATCTAAAGGAAAAGAAAGCGATATCTAAACCGAAATCCAAACCCAAGAAGCAGAAACCCATCAAACGGTCAGCCGTTATTGATGATGACCTTCCGCCTTGGGATATCGATTAGCCTAAGATGTTGCGAAGATGGGGCGGTACAGAATGATTTGTGTCGTCCCTTTTCCTTTTTGTCTCGTCATTTCAAAGACGGTAGACAGACTTGAAATAATATCGGTAACTTTTGCTGCACCATAAGTTCTTGGATCAAAGTCAGGCTTCGCACGTTTTAGGAAGCTACCAGCGGGGCCCGCATTCACCCATCCATCGTCATTTTGATAGAGCTCCCATGCTTTAAGAAGTGCCGGTATTAACTCTTCTGCGCCATTGGAAGTATTAGTTCCTGTTTGCTTGGACTTCCCTGATTTAGATACTTTTCCGGCTTCAAGGTTTTCCGTAAAGATAAAGTCATCACAGGCATTCCTGAACGACACTGGTGTCTTCTTTTCACCTACACCAAAGACAAACTTCTCTGACTCCCTCAAACGTGACGCAAGCTTGGTGAAATCGCTATCACTGGATACCAATGCAAATGCATCGATTTTTTCAGAATAGAGTAAATCCATCGCATCTATGATCATGGACGCGTCGGTAGAGTTCTTTCCGGTGGTATAGGCAAATTGTTGAATAGGCTGGATGGCTAACTCATTGAGTGACGTTTTCCAGTTCTTAAGGGCTTCAACAGACCAATCACCATAGGCACGCTTGATAAGCACATGACCGTGCGCTGATATCTCATCCAAAATGGCAGATAACTTCGATAGTTGGGCGTTATCAGCATCAATAAGTACCGCTACTTTTTTGTGAACATCCAAGTCTTTCATCTATTTTCCTTAAAATAATTCTTCGGTGTAACGGCATTTGGGGAAGGCAGAACAACCCAAGAAGACGTTTCCAGCATGAGCGCCACGTTTTGCTTGCCGTTCTACAAGCTCACTACCACACCTAGGGCAGACGTTTTGTTTAACCGTTTCTACTTTTGGTTCTGTTTGCACTTCATGAATAAGAGATAGCAGTTCATTTCCGTCAATGAGAGTCACTGGTTTATCAGATGCGAAGTCTATTGCCTGTTGGGTGAATCTGCCTGAACAGATGACAATAACCTTGTCTGCATTACTGGCGGTTAATACACCAAACATCTCGCGTACCACACTGACACCAACTTTTTGTGCCTTCCATTGTTTGCACTGAACGAGAATAAGCCCTTCGCCTTTCCTCAGTTCTAGGTCAATTCCACCGTCAGCACCAAAGCTACCTTCGGTTACTTGATACCCTTGTCTTCGATAGGCTTCTGCCACTAGCTCCTCAAAATTGCGCCAATGCAGTTGTCTGATGGTTTCAATACTCTTTTGCGCATCTAATTGCTTGGCTTTCCGACGCGCATTAAAAAACGAAAAAGGCGCGATGAGTAATATGAAAAGTGCAAAATAAGGCGCAGGAATAGCGAGTGCCTTAAATACCATGTTGATAAGCTGGTTATCAGTTTCAACGGAAGGCAGTACCTGACCCATTACAACATAGGTAATAGCTGCTGTTATAACCGAAACCCACCATGGCGCTTGGAAAAGAAGGTCAGCAAAAGAAGTATTTTTTCTAGGCATAACTGAACATCCTTGTTAAATATCAAAAATATATTAACTCAGGCAATATCTTGATTGGGTATTAATTTCAATCGTGTAGTATCGTCTAACAATAGACGGTAGGTTTTTGAGAAATAGGAGAGGCAAACATGGACGTGTTTATCGGTATCGATGTCGCTTGTGCCAAAGGCAAGTACCTGCCATTGGTGATTTGTACTCAAGAAAATGGGCGACTAATACCGTTCCCGTTAGCCAGCTACCCAATAAAACCACCGAGAGGTTTAGGCAACGGACGGACCTTGGATGACAAGGTTAATCAGGCATTTGCAGAAAATGTCGCCAGTTACATAGAAACGGTATGCGACGCATTCCATTTAAGCCCAATCCGAATAGGTATCGACTCTCCGCTTCGGCCAAGGGATAACCATCTTAAGCGTAGATTTGCAGAACAGGCGCTCGATAGAGCAAGTATTAGTTGTTACACCACACCTTCTGCCAATGACTTTAAGGTGATTAAAGCGAAAGGTATTGCACATCTTGAGGCGGGTAAGCCAATACAAAACCTACCACATGCCCACCAAATCTTTATGCTGTTGGGTTTTGCGTTGAACGAACGGCTAAGCAAAGTCGCCGAATGCATAGAAGTCTATCCCCACGCGACAGTCAAACAGTTAGGTGTTGCTGACATCCACAAAAGCAAAGGAAATCAGGCAGAATTGCAATTGTCTGCCATGTCGCATTACACCGGTTGGCCTAAAACTGACGACGATTGGTCGCAAGCAGACAATATGTGCCTTGGACCGATGCATGACAGAGTGGACGCCTACAGTGCGGCATGGGTAGCAAGCTTACCTGAACAGGAACGCATCTGTTTTGGTGACCCTGAGAAAGACGATGCTATCTGGATACCAAAAATTAAGCCGATAAACAGTCCAACGGAAAATCCAACGACAAAGCCTAAAACCACAACAAAGAAAAAGCAGCCTGTTTCCAATGCAGACCATCAGCGTGCCTGCCCAGCCTGTCATCAACATGAATTTAAACGCTGGCCGTTTGGGTGGGATGCGCATGCCGCGCATCGCTGCACTGGATTAACAGAGGTCGAGCCTGAGGCAAGAAAAAGAGAGTTCAAGCGCCGATTTATGAGCTAGCGTCCGCGAACATTCTTTTTAGCTCTTTCAATCGATTGATGTTAGGCGCTTCCATGTCACTGTGCTTGGATTTCTAATCGCAATTTATTGCACTACTGATTCCTTGTTTGTCCACTTTCTCCTTAGTGGGTCGTATCTACAGTTTCCCCAACCTAACTAAGTCAATAGTTTTTAAACTAAAGTAGTATTGATAGTAAGTGCTGAAGCATTAATACTGTTCGTTTAATAAATTAGAGGTGACAATAGCAGGAACAACTTAATACTATAAATATCAGGGATGTTAAAGGCCAATGGGAAGGCTATGCGGCATTTATAATTACAATATGTTGCAAAATTCATGTTTAAAAAAATTCAACCAGCCGATTTGAATCTCGGTGATTTGGTATTTGTATTTAAAAATTGGTTTCACACCCCATATATAACAAATTTTAAAAAAGTTAAATCAAATAAGGATATTAAAGATTTAGCTGCCTACAAAAATCTTTATGTTATAAGCTTAAATAAAAACTCTAGACTAACTAAGAAAAACGTCAAATTATTAAAAATCATATTTTCCGAAATAGTTAGTTCGGGATTGATAAATGAAGCTTCAGTAGTTTCACGTGTCAACGCGATTGTTTCTCAAGTAATAGAGGGAAACTTCTGTCATAAGACATGTGCAAACTTGATTCGTTCTGAAAATGAGCTCTTCAAGCGAGCGGTAAAGCTTGTTTGTCTAACAGCTAGTTTTTGTAATTATCTCACCTTTACCAGATGCAAGACGATTGAATATTGCAATGCTGCATTCTTAATCGACATTTCTATGGCAATGCAGCCAGTATTGTTGGGCTCTAGGAGGTTAGTCACGCAATATCAAAGAGGACTTATTCAAAAACATCCCATTGAATCAGCGAAAATTGCTAGTGAATCCAACATATCGGGTTCGCTAATAACACTTATAGTCCAACACCATGAAAATTTTAATGGTACTGGTTATCCTAGTGGTCTGAAAGGCCGTCAAATCAAGCTTGGTGCGAGAATTCTAAGAGTTCTGAATACCTACGAGGCGTTGACCTCTGGGCGACGTTATCAAGCTAAAAAGTCACCATATGAAACTATTAACGACATGCAAAACATGGCGTTGAATGAAGTGATCGACCCAATCATATTCAAGAAGTTATGCTTATTTCTAAGGTTATTTCCTAAAGGCAGCTGTGTAGCTGAATCAAATGGAACGCTATATCTAGTGAAAGAGATGCATGTTGAAAGCGGAAGCATAATTGCCTTCTCAAAGCAACACCAAAAAATAGAAGTTATCCAAGAATCACGGATTAAAACACTTATTTTATAAAATTTATAATTTTTATAAAAATTTCTTTTATGACCAATGCAGTTATTCTTACTCCATTAAGGGATCAGGGAGTTTTTTATGTCTAAAACTACTTCAAATATTATTTTTTTAACACGAGACGAGTACCTACGTGATAATCGAAAGATTGCAAATAAAGTGTTAAGTAATAAGTTTTGCAGTCAACACTGCTTTAAATGCTCTTTGTATCCAAGTCGAAGTTTTGTAGTAAGTTCATTAGTTAAATTTGACTCCGGTTTTCTTTACACAAACAGAGGGAACTTCAAAATTTCTTATTCTGCTGGAAGAGCTCTGTGCCTATTACAGAGAAATACTGATGAGTTTGTCAGCAAAGACGACATTATGAAATACGTCTGGGGTGATTATCCAAGAGTTGAAAATAATGTGAATGTCGTAATTTCTGAGCTCAGAACTGCGCTAACAAGTACTGGTGTACATATATTAAACCAACGAAAAGTAGGTTATATGCTGACAGAGGTAGGTTTTTAAATGGAGATAGTGCTGTCTACCCGAAGTTTTTCTAGTAGGGAATTAGAGTACGACCTTGTACCTAGACTAGAGTGTATTACCAGAACTATTGGTTCTGAGAATAACTATTATGAAATCCTCACGTCAGTATTTTTATCGGAAGACCAACAGGATAGTGAACAGTTTTTTTACAGGTTTTCGAGAGTTAATTACTTCTGCTATTTGAGAGACGTTCTCTCAGAAATATCTCAAAGAGGTATAAAAAAAGTTTCATTCAATGTGAACGGAGAATTTCTTAAATCGGCGTATCTCACTTTGTTAATAGAAGACTTCAGAGGTTTGCATATTGCACTGGAAATCTCAGAATCAATGGATACCTCGCCAGAAAATGTTGGAGCAATCAAGGCGCTCACAGCACATCCTAATGTCTCAATTTGGTTAGACGACTTTGGCAATGGCTTCTCTAATTTTGATACGTTAGAAAAATGCAGTTTTGACGCAATAAAATTGTCTAAAGAACTTTTTTGGCAACTTTTCTATCAAGATAAAAAACTATTGAGTTGTTTACTAAGTAATCTATGCAAAAAGGCTGACAATGTAATTGTAGAAGGAGTAGATTGTTTTGAAAAATACATATTCTGTAAGGAACTAAATTTATTAATGCAGGGCTTTTTTTTTAGAGAGTTAGAACAGAAAAAGTTAGTTAAGTAAGGTTATAAATAATGCAGTGTGCAGATGAGATAAGAGAATACTTAGACGGCAAAAAGTCTCTGACTAGTAGCGAGTTACATAAACTCCTTTCTAGATATTTCGATAGGCAATTTAAGTGCGTCTCTAACGTATTAACACCAGAAGAGATTGATTTTATTCAAAGTGTTTATTTAGATAGTAGCTTTGATCAGTAACAAGAACGTGCTTCTTCAAAATCTCTCTTAAAAAGATACTGCATAGTTAAAAGGACAAGTTTTTTTGTGTCATTTTTCTTTTTTTTATGTTTACAAAGTTATTTGAAAATAACGCAAGTAAAAATCTGAAGTAAATCCAACCCGATCAAATAGAAAATCAATGTAAATATATGTTAGGTTTTTTGTTCATAAGATAATCCCAAATATACAGATTTGATAACAACCTTAGGGGAAGGCGCGACCTTACAAGGTGATATAGATGTTACGGGACAATTATTTAAAAGGGGGAATTTCAGGGTGAAATTCTGTCCACTTCACATCCATTCAGCCAGCATGCCATTAAATTTAAAATAGTTACTGTTAACAGCTTCCCTAGACCGATATCCGATCATAGATAATAACGAAAAATAACTCCATGTTAATGCAGCCTAACGGCAGCAAAATTCCGATAGGCATTAACTGAAAGTAGTTACTGTTAATATGAATTAAAAGTTGCTATTGCGAATTGCTTCAACGCAGCAGTTTGCTTGTTATATAACAAAGCATGGTCATGCTAGCCTCTTCGTATTTCATCTTCTAATAATTTGACGAAAGTCGGCAGTGAAAGGTTGAGGACATGACACAGTTCTCTTAGTTGAATAATATCTAGTCTCCTTACTCCGCGCTCGACATCGCTTATGAAGGATTGTGGGCGACCAAGCGCAGCTGAACATTGAGCTTGTGTAAGCCCAGATTTTGCTCTGGTCGCTCTGATAACTTTCAACAAAATATCGTGTTCGCGTGTATACAGTGTCTTTGACATATCCGCGTCTCATTAAGTGGCGGACAGTCACTCTATATCTGAATTTTAGATATCTGATTTTCAGATATTGTGTTAAGTTTGTGTGTGAATTGTTTGACGCAAGAATTGCGCTCGAACGCAACATTCTCAGTTCATCAGAGGACGATGCTCATGCACACTATCCCCCACGCTGTACAAGATATCCCGCTAGGTGAAGGCAGTGACTTTAAGGATGAAATGTTAGGTCTCACACGCTATGCGCTTGCACTTAGCCAGTTCATCGTGCAGTGCGGTACGCCCATGACTATCGCTATTCAAGGCGACTGGGGTACAGGTAAAACAAGTATGATGCGCTTAATTGAATCGACACTTGCCACTGACGAAACAGTGAAGGTCGGCTCATTCTGGTTCAACACATGGCAGTATTCGCAATTCTCGTCGAATAGTTCATTGTTGCCGCTCATCTTCTTGGAAAGCTTAACGCGACAGCTTAAACAGCGGCTTGATGAAAAAAGTTCTGATATGCTGAAAAAGGTTCAAGGCTCATTAAATACCCTTAAACCCTTTCTATTTGCCGCAGGTCGCGGAGTTGCCTATGCTGCAACTGGTGGTATTGCTACGGAGGTTTACGACGAAGCACGGAAACAAGGTGGTGTAGGAAATACCAGTACCTTGGCATTGTCTGATGCACTATCGAACCTAAAACGTGACTTGACGATGTATGTTGAGAAAATATGCGTGGATGAAGGACTTAACCGCATCGTTATCTTTATCGATGATTTAGATCGCATTCGCCCTGAAAGTGCTATTGAGTTACTTGAGACGCTTAAGTTATTCGTCGATATTCCCAAATGTGTGTTCGTACTGGCACTGGATATAAGTGTGGTTAAAAAGGGCGTGAGTGCTAAATTTGGCACCGATGAAGTAGATGCCGAAGGGCGAAGCTTTTTTGATAAGATTATTCAACTTCCTTTTCAAATGCCAACTGTGACATACGGTGCACACATCAAAACGTACCTCACTCGCCTGTTAGAACGTTCAAACTACGGCAATGGCATGTCTGATGAAGGATTAACTACATGCGCGAATCTACTTATTACCAGTATAGGCACCAACCCCAGAAGTATTAAGCGGTTAATTAATGTACTGTCGTTGATGAGCATTTCACACAATCTTGATATGTCTGAAGACAAGCTTGATTTAGATGGAGACGAGCACAACCAGTTACTTTTATTCGGATTTACGTGCTTTCAAATTGCTTACGAGCCACTCTTCTCACTTATATATCGCACTGAGAGCCTAGATTTTTTATTACTGGACTCACTGGATTGGGATAACCACGAAGAAGATCCGCATCTCACAGAATTCATTCGCCTAATAGAACGCGCTGAAGCCGATAACAAGCAGCCAGAAACCTTTTTAACGCTGTTAGCCAATGTTGTTGATGAGGATGGAAGCGGAGATTTTGACGACGCTGAAATGCACAAAGTTAAGCGCATCGCACAAGGGCTTCAATTAACTTCGGTAGATGATGACGACTCTTCATATTCGAGCTCACGAGCAGGCACGGACGAGGATAGGAAAAATGCTATTTCTTCATATTTTAGTGCGCTACTTGACGATATAGCCCAAGAGACGTTCGACTTCCTCATTATACCAACACTGCCCCAGAGCAAAATCAAACGAGACGGTGACACAACACGATTTAAAATCGTGTCAAAAGAAAAAACAACAAATTACTCAAACGCGGCATTTTCATTCGCGATTTCTGATACTGCAAGAGTCTACGATTATCCAGATACGATGTCGCTTGTCTGTGAAATCACAGTCGAGGATGGTGACAATATTATGATGCAGTATGCCAGTGGACGAAGAAAGGCACACCGCGCGTTAAACGACATTTGTAGCGAGATGGAAGCGGTGGCCTCGCAGTATGAGATCGACGTCCATGCGCATGCATATAAAAGCATCATTGTCATCGAGAAGGTGATAGAGCTTACCGACGACGTAGAGCGGGACCATCACGAAGTCAAACAGGGTTTATTTGAGCTAAACCAATGTCTTAGCGAGCTGTTAGGAGTAGAGTAGCGCATTATGAGTGACTTAGAACGCGTTCAGTTTTTCTACGACAATGGCAACATTGAATACGTCGGCACGGTGCACCCAGTTACGCAGCAGTTCCACGGTAAAGGCGTTTTGTTCGCAGAAGAAGGGCACTTGCTTTATGTTGGTGAATTTGCGGAGGGGGACTTCGAAGGCGAAGGCACCGCTTATTTTCCAAACGGAATCAAGTTCAGTGAAGGAACATGGGTAGATAATAAATTGCATGGGAAGGGGAGAGTATATGATGAACAGGGAAAGTTGGGGTATGAAGGCTATTTAAAAGATAACCGTCCTTGTGCAAGACGTGATGTGGAAAATCCTGAAGAATGGGCCAAGGTTGAAGATGTCAAAGCCAGCCATAAGGCACTTGAAACTCTTATGGAGGAGTTAGATGCTTTCATCGGTTTAGGCGCGGTCAAGAAAGAAATCAAAAGTCTTATTAACCTTGTTAAGGTGCAAAAAATCAGGCGCGAACATGATTTACCTGAGTTATCTATAAGCCTTCACATGGTATTAACGGGGAATCCGGGCACGGGTAAAACGACCATCGCTCGTCAGATTGCCAGTATCTTAGGCACGTTAGGAGTGTTATCCAAAGGTCACATGGTAGAAACTGACCGCTCGGGACTAGTCGCGGGGTTTGTGGGGCAAACGGGTATCAAGGTAACTGATATAGTAGATGAGGCAACCGGAGGCGTACTATTCATAGATGAAGCTTATGCGTTAGTAAAAGACGACCGAGACCAGTATGGCGAGGAAGCCATAGCAACATTGCTTAAACTCATGGAAGACCGTCGTGACGATTTGGTAGTTATTATGGCTGGTTACCAAAAAGAAATGAATGCGATGCTTCAAGTAAACCCGGGGCTTGCATCGCGTTTTAACCGCTTTATCGACTTCCCTGACTATAACGCTAACGAGCTTTTATCTATCTCTGACCTTATCTGCAAACAGAGCGGGTATGTGCTTGATGATAATGCAAGACAGTTCCTAACTAAAGTTTATAACATCGCCATCAGTAGAAAGAAAAAGAACTTCGCGAACGGTCGCCTTGCGAGAAATCTGTTCGAGCGAGCCATAATTCATCAATCAAATCGTATCATTTCTGAAAACGCGAACTCCGAATTGGCACTAACTACAATTCAGGTTGAAGATATCAAAGCCGTATTAAAAAATAAGGAAATTCAGCTATGAGGTGTCGATTAGCTTACGTAATTGTTTCTGTACTCATGTTGTGTTTTTTGTCGCCAAACGTTACTGCGCAAACAAATCAAAACCAACAAACGCTGACAGAAGCGGTACAAGATAAAGCAGAAACAATCAAAGATGAAACAGGACTAAAATCAATCAGCTCTGAGCAGTATGACGCTATTATCATCGTAATGTTGGTCATTGTTCTTTGGGGGACCATAAGTGGTTTCAGGCAAAACACAACGGTATTTTACAACTTCGATGACCTAGCATTGTGTTTTGGCATGATTGCCTCACCAGCTGCAATTGGCTTCGTATGGATGATTTTTAATTTTTCTATAGACCTGTATTTTATACTGTCCGGCAGCGCGGTTTTAGCATGTTTGTTGGGTGTTCTTCACTACACATGGAAATCGGGTGTTAGAGGGATGTTTCCTGTTGTGTTTGTGACGAAAGTGTTTTGGGGCACGCTTACGATGTTGGCGATATGGTGGTTACTCTCACCACCAGGAAAAAACGCAGAATCGCGACGCAGCGCCAGGGCATTTGCAACGATGTTCCTATTAATTGCTGCGCCTGTTGTCGCGAGACTTGTAAAGTACAAAGAAGGAAGTTTTTTCAACCCTACTAGCCTGTCCCGTTCTGGTATTACCAATATCGGAAAAATCAGGAACTCATTTAAAGGTGATAATAATTAATAACCTAGGCAATATACCGTAAATATAAAAAAGATAAGAACAAGGCAATCATGAATCGCAACACACCGATACTCATACTACTGAGTTTGTTTATATTTGCATGCACATTTCCCAGTGATGCTAATACCCAAGTAAAAAAGAGTAATTCTGGTATATGTCATGACACGTCGAGCGCATCTTACAATCGAACCAAGAATTTCGAAGCCTTTAGTACTATTGAAGCCTGTCTTGAAAGCGGTGGTCGATTACCCAAAGGAAAATCGGCATACCAGCAGGCTGAAAAAGAGGCGTTAAACGAAGGTAGGGCCTTCACCTCTGACTATGACAGGGCCGATTGGCCGCATTGGATTGATGATGATAGTGATTGTCAGAATACGCGCCATGAAATGTTGATATCAACGTCTAACATTCCTGTCGTGTTTAAAACCGATAGAGGATGTCAAGTTGCCGTCGGTGAATGGTATGACCCGTATTCTGGGGATGTATTTACTGATTCTGCTGAGCTTGACCTCGATCACATCGTACCGCTTAAATTTGCGCACGGTCATGGCGGTGACAAATGGCCCCGAGATAAACGGCAAGCATTTGCAAATGATTCTGAAAACCTCTTGTTGGTCAAAGCGTCACTCAATCGACAGAAGGGGGCTAAAGGTTTAGATGAGTGGTTACCGCCGAATCAGGCTTACCGATGTCAATACATTGAGCGATTTATGAACGTCATCGATAAATATGGTCTTCTACTTATTCCCAGCGAAAAAAGAGTCATCAACAGAATGCGAAAAGCTTGCACAGATAATTAGCCCACGAAGCATGACGGAAGAGTCATTACGAAAAATATAACAACCGTGCGCTAGTCCAGTTACTTCTTCGATGAAAGTAAGTTAGATTTACTCGTATTATTTTCTTAAATAGGTTTTTGACATGGAATGTTCATACGCTAATGAAGTGAAAGCTATTGTCGCAGATACCTACCTCGCTTATACCTCTGATATTGGCGGTGCAGAGGCGTTTAAACGCTTCGTTTCGAGAGTAAAGCCTCTTCTTGATGTTAGGAGAGATCCTAGGTTTTCAGCATTTACAGACGAAGAGCTGATTGATGAAATGGTTTTGCTAGAGAAAGATATAATTGTCGTTTTCAGGAAACAATTGCTGAAAGGCTCGCATCAGTCCTTGAAGACATGTAAATCGGTGGTCAGTAATGCGAATGGCTGTACTGGACCTTCTCAAAACAAAGACGCATGCTTTCTTGAAAGGGGGGATATCGACACTTGGTGCAACGAAAGATGGCTGTGTATGCAGACTGTGTAAAAACTCAGCTGAGCAATATCGTTAAGTGAGCCTACGTTAAAAACAGAACATATGGTGTGAATAAGCTAACGAGTTTAATGTAGTTTGTTTCTGTCTAAAATCACCAATGAGTCATCACTAAAATAGTTTTCATACAGCCTATACAAGAAGCAGGTATTTTACTTTTCCTGTGAAATCACGGAAGATGGTTTATTATGCGGAAATGGGTGTAATTATGATGTCTCAGTAATAAGCTGTTAGGCAGCAGCCACAG
This sequence comes from Alteromonas sp. KC3, assembly GCF_016756315.1. Taxonomy (NCBI): domain Bacteria; kingdom Pseudomonadati; phylum Pseudomonadota; class Gammaproteobacteria; order Alteromonadales; family Alteromonadaceae; genus Alteromonas; species Alteromonas sp. KC3. The sequence goes on along the minus strand of NZ_AP024235.1, from coordinate 3,608,772 downwards.
AGGAAGTTTTAATGGAAAATAATTTAATTAATGTGTGCTATGAAGGAACTGAGGGCTCATCAGATATTAAAACCGTAATGCAGGGTAATATTCTTTATATTTCGCTGATAGATGTTCAGACTGCACTGAATAAAGAAAATCGGGATATAGATAAAACTCATGTATCAAAATCCATTATTGGTGTATTGAAAGGCCGCCTCAAACAACTTGAGAGTGATGAATACATTTATATTCACAACGAACTTCTTACCCATTTAGATAAGCAAGAAATGTTTGTCACCCAGCCAGGCCTCTTTAGGGTTTTGTCATACGATGATAGCGTAGCAGGTAAGAAATTTCAGAGATGGCTCTATCACGAAGTAGTACCCTCTATAATGAAATATGGCAAGTTTCCGCCTCCACTTGTACATCAAGAATCAGATGTTATGAAAATAGCCAAAACTCTTGTACTTGAAATAGAAGAACGAGAAAGGTTAGAAAGAGAGACTAAGGAACGCTTTGCCAAGCATGAAGAAGTTATTAAATCTATAAGTTCAAAGCTTAATACATTGGAAGAAGTCTCACCAAATACGAAATTTGTTACAGCCACAGAATATTGCGAATCGGAAGGCCTCAAAGATATTGACTTGCAGCTTGTTTTTGGTTGGTGTTTGAAAATTTGCGTAGAGCAATCAGAGCCCACAGTCAAATCTGTGGAAAACGGACAAGAAGTCCTGCGATTTCCGACACATGTGGTGATTGAAGCAGTAAGGAACATCGAAAAAAGTGTCTAACACATATTGGCTTCTGGGCCAAACTAAAACTAATATATAGGCGAACGTTAGTCCCTCATTTTAAAATTTCTAATCTTTAATTTAAATCGACGGAATGAGAGCGCGATGGGATATCAGTTTCATCTGAAGTATGTAAAACTATTCTTCTATAAAGGAATTAGAAGCAAAACCAGCTTCTTTAAACTGAGCAACTTAAGTGACAATATGTCACAAAGTTTAAGGGCAAATGGCATTGTGTGATGAGGATGCTATCAGGGTTTTGATTAAGGTGAAGCTTTGAATAAAAGAAAAAAATCAGCTAACTCTGGGATTGATGCTTTATTGGGATTCGAATTTCAGCGCAATTGTGCGTTGTACTTACTCCTAAACGAATATAATCGATTCAAGGGAAGAGAGTTTTTTCTTAGTATCGAGCATCATGACGACTTCCTATTTTGCTACAGAACAGATTGTCGAAGTAATATTGAAGAAGTGCATTCTTATCAGGCCAAAAAACTTTCAGGTAAGGTATGGACTATAAATGAACGTTTCTCTGAAGTAATAGCTAAGATGCTAGATGTTGGAAACGATCTCCGAAACGACCCAGCACCTAAATGTCAAAACTATACTCATGAGCTAACTTTTGTATCCAACTCCGACATTGAGCTTAAATTCACGCCAAATCAGAAAGAAAGGAATGATGGAAAAAAGGAAATAATAACACTGCTTAACGAGCAGAACTGTAAGTGTAGATACGATTCCTTTCCTGACGATATCAAGGATAAAATCACCAAGAAAGTAGACAGTTTTTGTGACAAGGCAAAACTTACTTTCCACAAACATGAACTCGCCAATCTGCATATTCAATGGGTGGATTTTCCACGAACAAAGACTGCACAAAAAGATGGCCTAGTCGGGCTGATGAGGAGGAAGTTTCAACACGTATCAGATCCTTTTGCCGCCGTCGAGTTGCTTCTTAGCCTTTTTAGAGAAGTTGAAGCCACTTATAACCAAGGCAAAGTTATTACCTTACTTGACAGTTCTAAGAGGGTTGAGGGCGATGAAATTAGGAAAGCGATTGATATCATTGAAACAGAACAGAAGACATTCAAGCTGTGGAGAGATCACTCAACCAAGTTAGCTCGTAAGTTTCGAGTTCCTATAGGTATCCAAAATAGTCACGAAAACTATATTAGGAATACATTTGAACTTCTCAAGGACATGATGAATAACGAGCACCAGATAATCAAAAGCTTCGTCAAGGACAATGACTACTCTATGAACTTTTACAGCCATGATGAAATGTTCGAAGCGTACGTTTCGGATATTAAAAGAAAGATCAGCATCAATCTAAACGATATTGATATTTTCTTCTCTACTTTATGCGCATTTGTAGAGCACCACGGAGAGGCCTTGTAATGAACACAACAATTACGTTTAACAGATTATTTGTAAGCTCAGAATCGCATAATTCTTGTTTCAGTAATGAGTTTTCACCTGGTGTAAACATAATTAGTGGGCGCAACACATCAGGTAAAAGCTCTTTAATCCAGAGCCTAATGTTCGCGTTTGGTGTCAATGACGTTAGAGAAAGTTTAGACGAAATCCTGTCATATCAGCCGACGTTCAGAGTAGACTTTACTAAGAAAGTAGGTGATGTTGAAGAATCTTATACTATTGTAAGGGACTCAAAAACCATCTATGTCAAAGAGCCAAGCGGGAAAATAATTTCTTTCCATGGAATAGATGCAGATAACAGTGTTGAGCACACTAGACTGAAGGATTACATAAGAGATTTAGTTGGATTTTCGCTTATTCTTGAGCAAAAAGGAGAGCTAAAATCTGCTCCGCTTGAAAGCATGTTTTTACCGTATTACATTTCTCAGTCTGTAGGCTGGGTATATTTACGTGATTCATTCTCTAATCTTCAATATTACAAGGGATTTAAAGACGACTATTTAGATTATTACCTAGGTATAAGTAACAGGTTTGATCGCTTGGAGCATAGAAGGTTAACGAAGGAAAGAGATCGACTCTTTGCTGAGATAAATAATCTCAAACGATACAGTAAGAAAGCGGAGTTCCAGTTTTCTAATTTGGTTGACGAAGCATTTGGTGAGCAAGCAGAGGCCTATATTGAAAACTACGTTTTAAAGGCAAATTCATTAGAGGAAGAAAGAAACAAGTATATAAAGCTTTGTAATGAATTTTCTCTATTACAAAATCATCATAAAATTCTAAAAAGAACCAAAAGTAATATCAAGAAACAGAATTACAACGATGTTGATCGTTGCCCAGCCTGCACGCAGGTTCTGTTATATTCACTTGAAGGATTGTATAGCCACTATCAAAAATATAATGATACCGTCGAGCTTGAGTCGCACATTACAAGTAAGCTAATAGATAAAAAATCTAAGATAAATTCGTCTAAAAAGAAAATGAGGGCAATAGAAAACGAAATTTTTAATGATTATGGCGTACTTTTGGACAAAAACGTGGATGGAGTTACGTTTGAACAATGGGTGGCAAATAAAGCAAATATTACGCTATATAAAAAAATGCAAGCAGATATTGAGTACTCAGAAAGTGAGTTAGAAAGCGTAAAACTTTCTCTTGGCGCCATGGTCACTGAACAAGAAACAATATCCTCACGAATAAGTAAGGAAGAGGCATTTAGGAAGATATTTACAGAGTATACATCGCAGTTAAAGCTTAAGCCTTTAACTGATTCGCGATATCTAGATTTGTACAAAATACATTCTTTCCCACGTCAAGGAGTTGAACTTCACAAGACCGTCATGGCTTATCATTTTGCTTTAAACGCCATGATAGAGAAATCAAAAACAGGACATAGACTCCCATTCTTGCTTGACGCCATTCTCAAGGAGGATATTGATGAGACTAACTTGGAGACTATTCTGTCATTTGTTGCGAATAATCTGCCAAGTGATACTCAGACGTTTTTTTCGATTTCTGAGCATGTTAAAGAGTCTAGTCCTGAAGAAAATGCAGAAATCAAACCTATCGAAAAAGTCAGAGTGAAAGACGTTCAAAGCTCTTACTTTCCGACTAACTCAAAGCTGATTTATGTAGGCGCTGGAAAGTCAGAGCGTAGCTTTTTTTCTCAATCACTAGAAGATTATCAACATCTTCATGAAGAAACCGTCGATATGACTGTAATCTAAATGAAGAACTGAGATGTGGTTCAACTTAAGTTGAGACTAATTCAGATAATAGGGTCGTCCTTCTTTTCTCGTCATTAGTTGGCTTACTTTTCTTAATCTCGATTGAATGCATGAGGGTTAGAGTCTTAGCGCATTTCTGTCCAAACAAGTTAGAGTAGAGAGGTCGCACCGATACTTGGTGAAATTTAAATCAGGAGGGGGGCAAAATTAGATTGCCGATTCACCGCAAAAGGGGACAAAATTAAACTGCCGTTGACAAGGTACTGTGAATGATGGTTCACAGTACCTACGAAACCTCTTAACGCTGTTTATCAACAAGAGTTGCGTTAAGAGGAGCAAGTAGATTAGAACCCATGATTTATTTCAATAATTCTTCAAAACTATCATTTAGCTTATCCATCATATCTCTTGGAAGATCAGTTGCACCTATAAGATAGGAAGCTATAAAGGTACAGAATTGACGGACACGGTTGTTTGATTTGATCGTGTCTTTCAAGTAAAGATCTTTAACTTCCATTCTAGCTACAACTTCCAGCATTCCGAACTCTCGCATTGGCGCGATACATTCTGAAATATCTGAAGGTGAATCCATCAAATTCCGTACGAGTTCGATGAATTTATCCCAGTCTTTTAGCTTCAACTCATTTTCAGGGAGATCCATCGGTTTTTTGATTGATTGCAGTTTGTTTCTCAATTCAAAGCTGTCTTTTCCACCCCAAACGTAATATTTCAAAGTTTTTTCGAAAACCTTTTCTGAGGCATTAAAATCAATGATGTTACGCAAATCATGCACAATTTGAGAGAGTGTAAAAGCTAGCATTGCAACAGAGTAAAAGAACACTGCGCGGTGTTTAGCTTTGGCTGGATCAAATTCACCTTTTATTTTTCTAGTTGCGGCGAGTAGTCTACGGAAACCTTTGACAGAATCATTCTCAAGTGGAATTTCATTACAAAGAAAGTGCATGTATTGTTCAAAATGGATATTTCCAGTAGACACGTTTTCAAGCGCAATCCAGCTATCAATATTTGTGCTATAGCAATAGTCAATATTAAAGTCTTGAGAACATGATTCAGCATAATTAATGAACTGCTTGTCATTAAATAAGTGAACGCCAATTCTCTTTGCTGAAAATCTATGTGCCTCCGAGGCTTTCTTGCTTAAAATAATGAAAGCTTCAGTACAACCCGTGAATTGCATTAATCCGGATGCCCAGAAAGCCCTATTCACTGGGCTTGTATTTTTCAAAGTTTTGCAGTCAAAAATCACTTTACGCGGTTTTCCTGCTGAATCGATGCTTACTCCCAAAGCATCGATATCTGTAATTGTTGTTGAGACATCGGAAAGCTCTCTATAGTTTTGTACATCGACCTCTAAAAATGGAATTAAATTGTTCACTAGACAAAATCTAACGGCCATTTCCTTTTGCAAAAGGTCTTTATCAAGTTTTCCCATTATGTGTCCAACCCCAATACGAACTGCTCCCACTGTTCTGATGCTTCAGCCTCCAGAACAACCTGTTCCCTTTTTTTGAGCTCAGCAGAAGATATTATTGACTGTATATATTTTTCATCTTTGGATAGTGCTAACTGAGCTTCTTTTTTAACATCCAAGTTTGCTAAATCCCCTGTTTGCAACAACCCTATAGCCAAATTCACAGCCTCGATATTTTCAGGTTCTTTGACTAATTGAAATTGAAACCTGCCATGCCCAACGTCAACAAGTTTACCCACTTTAAGAAATACAAGATTTCTATATTGATTGTTAGCTTCTGAATTTGCACCTATATAGCCCTTATCCCTCAGAGCTCTCAATATTGCAACTGGATGTCTAATTCTGTATTGGTCTGCAAGAAGCTGTCCTTTTCTGACACAAGAAACTAACGCCATAGCCCTTTCATAAACCTCACGGTTGGCGACATCAAGTCTTGCGTTCCCAGGTTTGGGAGTGAAAATAAATGTTTCTTTTGTATTATTAAACTTTAACGATGGTGGTTTGAGTATTCCATCACTGCAAAGTTGGATAAGGAGTTCTTTTTGTGTGGCAGTAAGCGTAAATCCACCTAGTTCTAATCGCTGATGAATTAGCGAAAGTGGCCAGCCTTGATTTTTTCTGATAATTTCCAGGACCTTAGAGATATCATCCGAGCCAACCTTTGCGGATAAGTCAGCCAGTCCATCTAGATTGTCTGAAAAGTAGAAAGGACTTGCGAGAATGTTTTTACCACGTTTTCGGTATTCCTTAAAATAATTGCCGAACTCTCCTATTTTCAGAGATCTGTCTAGCACATTTCTATTGATACCAGTTGACGCAATGAGTTTGTCTTTATTCTCAGGCTTGTTTTGAAGAGTAGATAATATAACGAGAGTTGCCTGTTCGTGCTCGTTAAGTTCTGCAAACGTAAAGTACTCACCGACGCCCTCATAAAGGTTTTTGAATCTAGGTATTTGGGGGATGATACTTCTAATTCTCGCCCCGGTTTTGTTGATTTGAATATATTCAATTTCAGCGAGGATATTAATTGCAGCTTTGAGTGACACAGATGGGATGTTAAAATAGAAGTCACTAACTTTCCGCAGCAAGTCATACTCGATTTCCCCTAATCCTCGCAGATGAACTGCAAGGGTAGCAGCCATTCCCATTTCAGTTAAACCATCAAAGTCCGGTACGTCAGTATTTCCTAAGCCTGACTGTATATCATAAGACAGCTCAACTAACTTTTTTCCCTTTAAATCGTTCATTTCCATTCCTAACGGCTAAGAGATAATACAAATACTTTCTGTCGTATAGGATACTCAAAAATTCTATTTTAATCCCAGAAAAACAAACGATTGAGAAAATTTGTATATTCGCAAAGCTATTTGATTGCCTCAGATACAACCACGGTTCTTTAATTCAGCAGCCCATTCTTTAAATCGTTTCTCGTCGCGCTCCATGTTTTTGGCATCGACAGCTTGCCTTTTCTTGGACTTAGGCTGAGGCTTTTCTTGATCAAACGTAACACCAGATAATGCATCTGCAAACATCTCAGGTTTTACATGACTGTAATGCTGCTCAATCATTGCAGCACTTTTACCACATTGGCGAGCGATCACGTCCATGCTGGTTCTAGCAATAAGTTACCAAGTGATGTTCGTATGCGTTGAAGAGTTGAGTGTTCTAAGTCCCCGGAATCTTGTAGTAGCGAGCCTTTCAGTGGTTTGGAAGGAACTGGTATATAGAAGCTAGTTTGGACCTTACCCAGTCGACTATCTTGCTACAACCGTGAAAGAAGAGCCATGAATGCTGAGCTCCCGTTCATGGGGTAGAGCCGAATTAACTGCTGAACAACAACTATGTAAGGATACAAAAAAACCGACTCGAAGGTCGGTTTTAGTATCTACTTCATAAAGAAGAGATGGTACCAGTGGGCGGACTTGAACCGCCACGCTATCGCTAGCAACGGATTTTGAATCCGTCATGTCTACCAATTCCATCACACTGGCATTAAATTTTACAGTCCACAAAACTCTAAACACTTTGCATGACTTTGCAAGCATTTTTTAACTTGTTTGAGTCAAAAGGAGCTTTACCTTTCAATGACTTACCAGGATTTACGTGCTAGACGCGACCAATTTTGAATCCGCCATGTCTACCAATTCCATCACACTGGCATTGTGTATGGTTATCAACGTGGAGTTGATGCTTGGCATTATAGCGATGCAGCGCGCCTATACAACAACTTTTTATGCTTTTTATGATCAAGTGCCGAAAGATTGTTCAAAAGCGTATTCTGCTTTTGCAATTTCTCTATTATTCAACAAAACGTGGTCTTTACCAACGCTGAAGTGTCCAATTAATCGCTACTAGCGCAATTATTGACGATGCAATGGGCATAATGGCTTTTGAATATAACTTTATGTTTCTAAGCAAGATTAACAAAGGTAATAGCAGTACAATTATGGCGAGTTGGCCAATCTCAACGCCTAAATTAAAGGCGAGAACACTCACTACTAGACTGTTCGACTGGGCATTAAGGTCGCCAAAAACGCTGGCGAACCCCATTCCATGAAGTAGGCCGAACCCGAAAGTAATAAACCCTAAGCGCATGATGACTGGGTACACATTGTTGATGGCAGTAACTACTACTGAAATGGCAATACCTAACTCAACAATACGGCTTTCAAGCGTTATAACATTTAATGCTGTTGCGGTTAACGTAATTGAATGCGCTAAAGTAAACGTGCTCACTAAAATGACCGTACTTTTTATAATATGTTGCTTGCTATGTTTTTTTACCCAGCTTTTATTTTCTCTGTAAAGATTCACGGTAAGTAACGTAGCCACTAAGAACAGAATATGATCTAGACCAATAAATATGTGCCAAATTCCCTGATAAACCATCTCGTTAAACTGAGAAATCCAGTTGTTTTCACCAGCTGATACGGTGATAAGAGGTCGCTCATCGGTTAGCACATGAACATTTGTGCTATCGCTTAGCGTTAGTGTTGTGAGTAGTTTGTGCGTTGGAAAGTTATTAACTATGCCGGTGTACTGAATCGACACTTCGTTTAAAGAAGCGCAATTTACTGATAGTGGATATGCGAGTAGCGACTCAGCAGATATCTCCCGTAAAGAGGGGGGGGCTACGCTAATGGAGCATCGCGTTTCGCTGCCTCGTATCACTAAGTGTTTTTGAATGTAGTCGTTTGCTACATTATGGTTTCTGTTGACCTCACCCCAAGTCAAACTCCCGTCGTTGTTAATGTCCAAACCAGCGGCTCGTCCAATATCTTCAGGCTTTAGTAGAAGTTCGCCCAAAAGCGATTCACTTGAACTGTTTTTAAGCGTTAAATAGCCGTTGCTCAACTCGTGTGAAAATGTGAAAGCACTGAAAGCTGCAAAAATAACAAATGCGATAAATCTATTCATGATTCGTACACTAAAGTAGTTGAAAGCGTTAAGCATTGGTTGATACATCATTAGCTTGGCGAGCGCGCTCCAAGAGCCTTTTGTCATCCAATGACTGTGCGAACTGCCAATTGAGTTCAGCAAATTTGAGTGCCAATGGATAATCAGGTTCTATCTCTAAAAAATACGTGGCTACTTGTGCAGCGTGAGAGCTGTCTTCGCGCCACACTCTAATTTCCATGTTCTTGGCAAGTTGGTTTTGCACTTCAGATAACACAATACCTTGTGCTCTCTCGGCAATTGCCCATTTAAGAAGTAGGCCATCGTCGGCTGTCGATATATCAGGCACGAAGTAGGCAAGTTTAGAGGTTATTGTTTCGTAATTTTCTAATGCAAAATGAGCGTCGGCCCAAACTAGCATTGCGCTTATGGGAAGCTGCTCAAAATTGGTTTTTGCTAGATGTTTAATTGCTGTTTCAGGATTACCAAGTTGCAGTGCCATATCTGATAGTACTTCGTAAAACCACTGGCGCTCAGCAGGCCTTGCTTTACTGGTGTAGCGCTCAAATGTACTAAGCTTACTGAGCAGTTTTGCATCTCTATTTTGTGAAAAATCGGCGTTTATCATGCACGTAAAGGCGATCAAAAAGCTTGTTTGTCCTACCAATTTCTCGCAGTATTCTTTTGCTTTTTTGATATTACCTTGTTGCATATTGATGTCTGCCAACAGTAATTGTGCAGCTGGAGAGCGAGAGTGATTTATTTTTTTAAGGTGTTGTTGAGCCTGCTCAAATTTATGAATGCCCTGTAATAATCGAGCTTCCAATAACACTAAACGCTCTTTTTGTCCGGCACTTAGTAATGTAATGTCTTTTCGCATGAAGTTTACAAAACGCGTTACTCGTTCTCTTTCATCTCCAGATGCTGAAAGGTAACGACTTGAAGACAGCACCTCTTCCGCTTCATCTATACTCTCTATTGATAGCTGCTGAGGCTGCCATGTTGCGATAACGGTATTAAAATCTAGATTTCTAGATTGGGCATACGCTGAACAAGCTATCGAGGCCAGCGATACACTTGCTAAAGCGAATTGCAGAGCTGAATGCTTTAAAAACTTCATGAGAACTTCCTTTAAAAAAGCCGTCCTTGGCTTTGCGGTTGACACTGTTGGTTTGCTAACGCATTGCTAGCATTTGATGCGTGCTATTGATCTATCAATAAGTCATCAAATGTTGTGTCGTCAGCATCTTGGGTGAACTCGCGGCCGTTAATTGGCAGAGGTTCATCGGTGGGTGCTTGATTAAAGGCATCACGGGTATAGCTAGAGAACGATACCTGCTGTGCCTCAATCGTAACGCTTACGGTGGCCGTAACCTCTGAGTTTACGCCATCAGAAACGGTGAATGTGAAGCTATCGCTACCCGTTACCTGAGCGTTAGGTGTGTAGGTAAAGCTTCCATCAGCATTAACTTCTGCATTACCTAATGTACCGTTTTCACCAAGCCCAAATGTAAGCGCATCACCATCGGCGTCGGTTGCTGTCAACGTGCCATCAAACGCAATATCTGCTTGCGTCGTTAGCATTTCATCAACGGCTACGGGCACTGCATTTTCTTCTGGCGCTTGATAATCGTTATCGTCATCACTATCGAAACAACCAGTTAGCGCTAGCACCAATCCAGAAATGACCCACAACTTGTGTTTTTGCAAAGGGGCTTGAGCTGAACCCGCAAACGCGGGTGCATTTGGATTCTTGTTAAATAACCTAATCTTCATGGACATGATGGATCTCCTTATTCAGAGCCAGCAAGTGGTGTTTTTAGGTACGGAAATGATGAATCAATCATGCTTGCATCTACAGGCGCGCCATCAGTGAAAGGTACATTACCTACGCTAGCGTCCTCTGGTGTACAAAGGCCAAGATCTGTATCTTCACCAGCTACCGGGATGGGGTAGCACAAACGGCCCATAACTACGCGAAGGGCAATATCAACCACGTCATCACCTGGGCGGCGACCGTTCGGAAATCCTGCTAAGTCATCGCCTGCAACGCCAAATGCTGACTGTGATTCGGCTGGCGTTGCTGGGATCCCTGTATTTAGGCGCAGCATTTCTGATGCTGTAACCGTTGCTTGCTGGTTAACGCCTGGGAAACCTGTAAGAAACGCTGTTACTAAGTCCATTCGCGGGAAGTTAGTCGGCGCAAGGGTCTCGATATCCGTACCCAGCGTAGTATTCACTGCATCTTTAAACAGGATGTTCAGTAGTTCTGGCAAAGAAGGGTGGGTTACATAATCAGCGAATTGACCGTCTGTACTTGGGTGAGAAGTTGAGAATTTGTCTTTATCGCCAATGCCAATAACAAGCTCATTGACTAGCGGGCTACCTAAACGAGACACCTGAGTCATCGCGCCGCCATTAGTCTCAGGTTTCGCAAAAGTGGCATCTGGATTTAGGATGCGCGCCTGCGGTAAACTTGCCGTGGTCCAGCTACCTATTACGCCGTTACCTTCACCGGTGATGCACGCTTTTGGAACTTCAATAGATAACGCTGTCACGTTTTTATCGGCCAAGTCATCATTCATGGCACTTTGCGTTATACCGCCAGGGAATCCTTCACCATCGCCAGCGCCCGGTGAGCTGTCGCCCTCAACCGGTACATAGTTTACCAAGTCGAATGTTTTGCCCAAGTTAACAACGAAGGGGTCTTTACGCTGACCAACAAACACTTTGGCCATATCATCGCACCCAGGGATACTAAACGAGTAAATAAAGCTTTCAGCATAACGCGCGTATTCAGTTTCGCTGGTAAAGGTTTTGTTACCAATGTAATCAAGCGGCTTTTTAAACATATCGCCCATGGCGGGAGTAAGCGTAGTGCGCGTGCCTGTCTGCATGTCGCCGCTCACCATAGTAAGGCTGTACATTTCTGAGAAGTTTGCTGCGCTTGAATCGTCTGCGCTGATACCGCCTACATTTTTAAGCGGTACTTTCACCATTTTTTGTTCGCCTTCAGGGCCTATAGGCAGGGCAATACCTTCGTTCTCGGCGGCAAGCATATTGTTAAACTTGAAAACAAAGCTTAGGTCTTCAACCGCGTCGCCATCACTATCGATATGAATCGCGTAGTGCGCGTTGGGATCCATAGCAAAGTAGTTAGGGCCACCGTAGGCATCTTGCAGTGGAATATAGTTTGCTATGAAAGTCACATAATCTTCACGACCTTGTTCATAGCTATTGAAAGCATAAAAGTCGGTGCTATCTAAAGCGGGGTGGCGAGTGATATTCGGTGCTTCTCGGTGACTTGACGCTATTGCGCCAGCAGTTAGAGCTGCACATGTCACGGCAATAGCCAGTGACAAAGTTTTGCGTTTGAATTGGATCATGTCGAGTCTCTCTGTTTTTTTATGAGTTCAAGAGACCAAACGACTGAGGTTTCACCTTAGATGCAAAATTGTTTAAAAAATTAGAAAAAAGTTTTTATGAAAAGTAAAAGGCCACGTTTTGTGGCCTTTTGGTGTGCTGCTTAGTGCGAAAAATTACACAGAAACAATCGGCGCTATATATAGCACTTCCGTTGGTGCGCCTGTTACCGAGCCGCCTGGTGCTTCTAAGCTCACTGCTAACGCCGCGATACTTCGATCTAGCAAGATATCCGGAGTCGCGCGCGTGTCGCCATTAACTTCAGGCATCAAGCCGAGGGAAATTGGTGCTTCGCCGTTTGCCGGCACCATCCAAAGTTCATAGTCTTTGTCCGCTAAAGCCACAAATGCATCGGTGACCTTAACATTCATGGTCGCGTCAGAAACTTCTATCACCCACAATGGCGTGTTATCAGCATTATTGACCACGGCAATATGGGAAACCTCTGGGGTAGGTACAGGTTGCATGACGAAAAGCAATACGGCCAACACCATTGCAGCAGCTGTGGATATGAACGATAAGTTCTTCCAGCGCTTCTGCTTTTCTTCTTCAAGAGCAACTACGTTGTCGCTACTTGGTTTTGTATTAGTCGTTTGATCGACAAATTCTGTATCATTGGCCGCCTTGTGGCCAAGCTTAATTTGAATATTCTCCCACACGCTGTCAGGTGGTGTCACCGGAGGCAAGGTTTCAGCAAACCCAGTAAGGTATTGCTCCCATTGTGCGGTTGCATCGCTAACTGCCTGATACTGCATCATTAACTTTTGATAGCGCGTACGCGCTTTGCCGCGCAGCGTTCCAACTACATATTCAGCAGCGAGGGCGTTTAATCGCTCTTCTTTTAAATAATTCATAGTGATAGGCACCTCTGCAAGCTTTGCAAGCCTCGTCTTATCCAGCTTTTAATGGTTCCAAGTGGTGACGCCAAGTGAGTCACCACCTCTTGATGTGACATACCATTCACATAGGCTAAATGGATAGCCTGACGCTGCGGTCCATCAAGTTCATCTAAACAAGAGGCTAATTTTGCTTGTTCTGCCTCTAACTTTATTGATTGCGTAGTTTCCATACCTGACGGTGCATCATCATTTAATTCGACTTCATTTCTAACATTGTGATAGCGGATTAAATCGAGCGCACGATAGCGAGCTATACTGACCATCCAAGTAAGTACCGTACCTTTGCCTCGTTGATAATTACCGGCGTTATGCCAAATTTTTATATAGGCGTCTTGGGTGGCTTCGTCAGCAAGTTCGGGGCGTTTCAAAAGCCTTAAAGCAACAGCGTAGAGCTGTGGACTTGTTATCTTATAAAGCTCTGCGAACGCTTTTTTGTCGCCGTCTGCGGTTTTACACAGCAGAGGAAACAGAGTTTCGTGTTCCATTGTTGCTCCTATTTTTATCGTTGTGGTGCGGCCATTTGTTTATTGCTTTAACTGTTTGGCGGCTATTCCTTAAACTAGCATGTTTTATATACAACTACCTGAATGATTACCTAATCAATAGACAGACCTCTAAACAGCAAAGCGTTTATGTATTAATACTTTATTGAAACGGTAAGGCGAACATTTCTCGGCTCTACAGGGTGATAATGCAAGTCCTCAACCCCTTCATCTGGCTCTCCGGACAGCCTAGATGCGTAAAAATAATCAATATCGTGATCGTCACTGTCTAGGGCATTGAGTACTTCTAGCGTTACGTCCCATGCTGGCTGGCGATAGGCAATTTGAGCATTAATTAAAAATGTTGATGGCGGTGATATTTCATCGAAACTTTCTACTGTGCGAGTGCTTAAGTAGCGGCCTCGTAGAGTATAGCTGAACCCTAGTTGATTACTTCTTCGATAGTAGGTCAGCCCTGCACTCACCACACCTGGCACGGTGCCATCAATGTGACGGCCTTCGCCTTCAACGCTGTCGCTAAATCGTGCCTTGGTCCACGCGGCTTCAATATCTGTAGTTAGGTGATGGCTTATCCAGTAGTAGGCACTCACTTCAATGCCGTGTCTTTCCGACGGGCGACTGGCTTCAGTAAAGCCTGCATCACCAACATATACCAGCTCGCTATCAAGTTCTAAGCACCATAGGGCAGCAGACAGGTTATAGGTTTTATTATCGGTAAAGTTAACACCCGCTTCATAGCCAAGGCTCTTTACTAATAATGGAGCAGCTTCGGTGGTGTCACCACTTACCGGGTCTACGCTAATTGTTGCTCCTCGTGCATCATTAGAATGAAAGCCCTGCCCAATGTTGGCAAATGCGGTGACTTGGTCTGATACACTGTACTTCAAGCCTGCTTTAAGGGTAAATAAGCCGTCATTTTCGCTTCCCGAATTAGCACCAAGATTGCTAGTAACGTCCACATCTAAGTAATCGTATCGAGCACCTAATGACAGGCTTAGTGCGTCACTCAATACAATGTTTGACTGAGCAAAAAGTGCATAGCTGTTGCTGTTAATCTCGTCTTCTCGAATAGTGCCAAAGCGGGTTAAGTTTTGGGTGCGATACAAACCCACGTTTTCAATATCGTCGAAACGCCACTGGCCGCCTAGAGTAATACTGCTTCCATCCGTAAGCGCGAAGGGAAAGGTAGTGAATATTTCGCCACCGTAAATTTTTCGGTCGTCGGCCTGTTCGAATTGATCGCCTGTCTCTGGGTTATCAAGGAAGTAAGTAAAGTTAGAAAAAAGGCTAAGCGTAGTATCTATGGCATACAGCGAGGCATTCCATGTATCACTGGTATAGTTTGCGGAGAGACTATAGCGAGACGAATCGCCGCCAACTTGGGTGTCGATAGAGCCAAGGCGGTCAATTAAGCCGCTTTCAATAGCGCGTTCAGGTACTTGGTCAGCACCGTTCCAACTATTATCGTAGGCCATACCTGTGATGGCGAGTTGGCCGTCTAGCAAGGGCGTAATATAACGAATATGGGCGTTTTTCTTTTTTACATCTTCGTCAACGTCAGTCCACGGACCGTCATAGGTTTGATATTCCAAAGCTGTAATAACGCGGCTCTCTCCTGCTTCAAAGTGATTTAATGCTACGGCTCGCTTGAACCCAAATTCTCCTACGCCTAAGAACAACTGGTTTTGCTCAAGTGAATCTCTTAAATTGAAGAACGCCCCGCCAGCGCTCGAAAAGTCGCCGATGTTGGCATAATAGGTGCCTTTGAAGTAGCTTAGGTTGTCGATAAATTCGGGGATAATGAAGTTAAGGTCACTGTAGCCTTGACCGTGCCCGTGGCTTCGCATATTCACCGGCATACCGTCTACACTCACCGTGAAATCGGTGCCATGGTCGAGGTTAAAACCGCGCAGGAAGTACTGGTTGGCTTTTCCCGAACCGCTGTGTTGGGTCACCATCATGCCTGGAATAAATTCAAGTATTTCGCCGGCGCGTAACATTGGGCGCTCAATTAAGGTGTCACCAGACACCCACCCTTGCGAAGCCGAGATAAACTCACCATCTTTTACAGATGAGTCACCACGTACTCGAATATGCTCAATATCACCTTCGGGGTCGTCTAACGCCATTGCAGCGCCCATACCGAGCGAAAATGAGCTAGCGATAAGTGTTGTTACCAGAATTTTTGCTGTCACCGTATCTACGTCCGTAATCTGTCTGTAAAAGCACTAACGATTAACAGTGTGGATTGGATGCAAATGCTTGAAAAATATTTTTCAGTAAGTCATGTGTGTAGAGCACTATTAAATGATGTTAAGTAAGGCTTATGTTATCCATGTCTTAGCTTTAAATGAGATGTCTTTATCGCGCACTTATTTATGTATGGCACTTCGAAGCAACTCTGAATTAATGAACGCTGTATTTGTAGCGAAAAATGTAAGGGTGTGTTTGAAGAAATAGCAGAGTGATCTTTTCATACAGAGCGGACACTATTAAAACTATACGTGGATCTTTTTCTTATGGAGAGCGCCTGTGCCTAGCATCACTCGCCGTCATTTTCTTCAATTAACTGGCTCAGGTTTGCTCATTGCGCACAGCCCTTATTTACTAGCTCAGCCCCCTAAAAATAAATTAGGCGTCGCTTTGCTTGGGCTGGGCAATTACAGCACAAATTTATTAGCGCCAGCGCTAAAGCATACCAAGTATTGTGAGCTGCGAGGCATCATTACAGGAAGCGAAGAAAAAATTCCTCAGTGGCAAAGAAAGCATGGTATCAAGGACAGCAATGTATACACGTATCGCACCATGGCTGAGATTGCGAACAATGATGACATCGACATTATTTATGTCGTTACCCCCACTGGTACACACAAAGATTTTGCAGTGCAAGCTGCAAATACCTCAAAGCACGTGTGGTGTGAAAAGCCCATGGCAATGGATAGCAAGGAGTGCCAAGCTATTATCGATGCCTGTAAAAGCAATAATGTAACCTTGTCTATTGGCTATCGCATGCAGCACGAACCAAATACACGCACTTTTCGTCAGTATCTAAAGACAAAGCCCTATGGAAATATAACGGCGGTATCGAGTTTTGCAGGCTACGCTGGGCAGGGTAGAGCAAAAGACAACTGGCGTATGAAAAAGCATATGGGAGGCGGTGCGCTTTATGACATGGGGGTTTATGCCATAAACAGTGCGCGCTTTTTGACTGGCCGAGAGCCAGTGGCGGTTACCGGCAATCACCCTCCACAACGCTTCCCTGAAAAATTTACTGAAGTTGATGAAACTACCTTGTTTACCATGGACTTTGGGGGCGGGTTGGTGGCTGATTGTGGTACGAGCGTAGTGAAAGGGTTTAACCACTTTAAAGCAGACTGTGAAGACGGTTGGTATCAACTTAAGCCCATGCAGAGCTATAGCGGTGTAACGGGCACAACGTCAGACGAGAAAGTACTCCCCCCTATTGAC
Organism: Alteromonas sp. KC3; assembly: GCF_016756315.1. Classification (NCBI taxonomy): domain Bacteria; kingdom Pseudomonadati; phylum Pseudomonadota; class Gammaproteobacteria; order Alteromonadales; family Alteromonadaceae; genus Alteromonas; species Alteromonas sp. KC3. Next base: position 3,591,654 of record NZ_AP024235.1, on the reverse strand, counting down.
GGCATGCAGCAAACGCTTCAAATGGATAACGATGCCTTAGCTATACTAACCGGGCGACAGCCAATGGTAACTGGTAGTGAAGGGCTAGCTGATATCAAAATTGTAAATGCGATATTTGAGGCTGCGAAAACCGGTAGAACAGTAACTCTGTAAGCTTTTGCTGACGTATCGCTCATATTCATACTGTCTAAATGCTTAATCACCTGATTCACTTATGATTGCTTGTAGATTAACGCTAATGTGGCAAACTACGCGCCAATGAAGTTTTAAAACGGGTTATTCATGGCCAGAGACAGAAAAAAGAAAGCAGCACGTGCTGTTCAAGCCAATGACAACGAAGAGCAAACGCAAAATACTGAGCAAATGGAGCGGGCAGGGTTTGTGCGCCGCCTGTTGGCAATGATTTACGATACGCTAGTGGCAACTGCTGTGGGGATGTGCGCTGCCATGGTGATGATCGTAACGCTGGTGGTCATGCTGAAAAATGGTGCGCTTGACCTGCAAGGTTATGCTGAGCCCGCTGATCTTATTCAAGCGTCATTTGGCTATAAACTGCTTATTCAAACATGGGTAGGCGTGTGGATAGTTGGCTTTTTCTTGTGGTTCTGGCGCCGAGGCGGTCAAACCCTAGGCATGCGAGCATGGCGTTTGCGAATTTATAGCACGGTTGAAGAGCCAATGACGTGGCCGCGCTTGTTCATACGCTTAATAGCATCGTTGGGCGGTTTGGGTACATTGCTTGTTTTATTCGATTTTAAAAATAAACAATCATTGCAAGACCGCCTTGCGAAGACCGAGGTATTAAAGCTCACCAAAGAAGCCAACGACCACAAAAGCTGGTAAATAGCGTAAGGCGCGAATCAGCGCCTTAACATTATTCCTGCGATAGCAGCAAAAAGTAAGCTAGGGAGTAAGGCACCCAAGAAAGGCGGAAGTTGATACACCAAGCTTACCGGCCCAAATACTTCATTTAGAATAAAGAAACCAAAGCCTGTTAGTACGCCCATGATCACGCGTGCGCCCATAGTAACACTGCGCAATGGGCCAAAGATAAATGACAACGCCATTAACAGCATAACGCCAACCGATATGGGCTGAAAAATCTTTCGCCAGAGCGCTAATTCGTAACGAGCAGGGTCTTGCTGGTTATTCTCAAGATAATTTACGTAATCTAATAAGCCAGTTATCGACAATGCCTCTGGCTTAACTGCAACTATACCCAACTTATCTGGAGTGAGTGTGGAGTTCCAACGCATACTCTCGCTGGCCTCAAGCGTTACTTGAGTATCGCTGAATTGTGTTACCTCGACATCGCTTAGCCACCAACCATCGCCATCGAACTCACTGTTTTTGGCATAGGTAATACTTTGCAGTGATAAATCATCATTAAAATTAAAGATACTAATATCTTTTAACGAGTCTTGGCTAAGCACCTGACCTATGCTTACAAATCGCTCGCCATCCTTAGCCCACACTAATTTGTCAGATGAAAATAAACTACCGCCAGAAATGGCTTCGGTACGAATTTGTTTGGCTTTGGTTTCACTGTAAGGAGTAACCCATTCGCCCACAGCCATTACCAGTAATATCATGACCAATGTCGACTTCATGGCAGAATTAATGATATTCCAGCGGCTGAGTCCCGCCGCTTGCATCACTACTAGTTCGCTGTTGCTCGCCAGCACGCCCATACCAATCAGGCCGCCAAGCAAGGTTGCCATCGGGAAGAACTGTTCTAAGTCGCGTGGTAAACTCAGTAAAACATAGAGAAAAGCAACCATCATGTCATAGTCGCCTTCGCCTATTTTTCTTAGCTGCTCAACAAACTTAATCAGTGCACTTAAACCGATAAGGACACTTAGCGTGACCGTTATTGTGCCTAATAGTGTGCGCGCAATATAGAGATCGAGGATCTTAAACATTTACTTTTTCCCCAATATCCACGCACGAAATTGCGTGCCGGTTTTTCTATCTCGAGCAATCAAGGTAATACCAATTATTAGCATGATTGTGTGCACCCACCAAAGCCCCAATTGAGGTGGCATTTTGCCATCTTCGAGTACGCGTCTACTTGCAAGCAATAACAAGAAATACCCTAAATACAACAGTATTGCGGGGAACATTTTACCAAAGCGTCCCTGACGAGGATCTACCGCACTCAGCGGTACCGCGATTAGGACCAAAAATGGAATAGATAATGGAATGGCAATACGCCATTGAAGCTCAGCACGTGCCTCAATACTGTCATCTTCCCATAGTTCTGATGTGGGTAATACGCTCACTTTTTTACGGGTTTCATCAGCGGGTTTATCTGCAATCTGAATTTGGTATTCATCAAACTCAACTTTGCGATAAGCCTTTTCAGATTGATTGCCTTCATACTGCACACCTTGTTTAAGTACAAGGTTTCGCGTGCCGTCTGGGTTGTTGGCCACTTCGCCCGTTTGTGCATACACTACCCGCACTTCGCCATCATTACCTTCGGTCTGATTTTGCGACAAGAATACGCGAAGTAACTGGTCTTGGTTGTCACTATTGCTATCAACGTCGTGAACAAAAATAACGGCTTTTTCATTGCCAGTTTGCTGGAATCGTCCAGGCATAAGCGCAGAAATTCCTGCCTCACTGCGAGCTTTCTCGCGTAATTGGTATTCATTTTCCGCCGCCAGTGGTGCGAAATATAGCGTAATAGCCCCCGTGACTACCATTATCAGCACAGATAAAAACAACATAACCCGCGTGACGTACCATTCGCTGATACCACAGGCACGCATGACGGTCATTTCACTGTCTACATACAATCGGCCATGGGCCAACATAATGCCCAAGTACGCACTGATGGGTAACACGAGTGATGAGAGTATTGGGGCATATAAACCTAAAAAGCCTAAAACAAGGCCTGCAGGGATATCACCGTCAGAAGCGTCGCCTAAAACGCGCACAAACCTCAAGGTGACAAAAATTGCCATTAAGATGAAGAAAATCGCTAACTGAGATTTCAGCGTTTCCTTAAGTAAATAGCGGAATATCAGCATCTCAGTCCTTCCGGAAAATTAGGAATTTTAGTGAAAGAATGCACAATTTTGTTTAAACTTACCGTTTTTACAAGTTTTGCCTGCAATCATAAACCGTTTGCATGGTGTTTTGACGCAAAAATAGCCTATATTTCATAGGGCGTTTTGCGTGATTTGCAGCGTACTCAATAGTTATGCTGTGTATTAAAACATAAAGCAGCGCGAAACGTTACGTGATTTTAGTCATCGTGCAAACCATAAACGACGAAAAGCGAGGTGATATCGTGGAGTTTAGTGTAAAAAGTGGCAGTCCAGAAAAACAACGCAGTGCATGTATTGTTGTGGGTGTCTTTGAGCCGCGCCGCCTAACGGCAGTGGCTGAACAGCTAGACGAAATCAGTGAAGGTTACATCAGCAACTTGCTACGCCGCGGCGATTTAGAAGGCAAGGCTGGTCAAATGTTGCTTTTACACAATGTGCCAAATGTACTGAGCGAGCGAGTCCTTCTTGTCGGTTGTGGTAAAGAGCGTGAACTAGACGAGCGCCAGTACAAAAACATCATTGCCAAAACTATCCAAACGCTGAACGAAACGGGTTCAATGGAAGCAGTGTGCTTCTTAACTGAATTACACGTTAAAGGCCGCGACACGTATTGGAAAGTGCGCCAAGCAGTAGAAGCGACTGAAGATACGCTTTATACGTTTATGCAGCTTAAAACCAAAAAAGGCGAGCCTCGTCGTCCACTGCGTAAAATTGTATTTAATGTACCTACTCGCCGTGAACTAACGGTAGGAGAGCGCGCTGTTGAGCATGGTCTTGCAGTATCTCGCGGCGCCAAAGTAACCAAAGATGTGGCTAACATGCCGCCAAATATCTGTAATCCAGAATATCTGTGGCAACAAGCACAAGAATTAGCAAGCCAATACGATAGCGTTACTGCTGAAGTGGTTGATGAAACCCAAATGGCTGAGCTTGGCATGCAGGCCTATCTGGCGGTTGGTCGTGGCTCTGAGAATGAAAGCATGATGAGTATTATGCACCATCGTGGTGGCCCTGCTGACCAAGCGCCTATTGTGCTTGTAGGTAAAGGCCTGACGTTCGACTCAGGTGGTATTTCAATTAAGCCTGGCGAAGCCATGGATGAAATGAAATACGACATGGGAGGTGCAGCAGGAGTACTCGGTACCATGCATACCATTGCGGCGCTGAATTTGCCGATCAACGTTATTGGTGTACTTGCTGGCTGTGAAAACATGCCAGACGGCAAATCGTATCGTCCAGGCGATATTTTAACGACAATGTCTGGTCAAACGGTTGAAGTGTTAAACACGGATGCCGAAGGCCGTTTAGTGCTTTGTGATGCGCTAACTTACGTTGAGCGTTTTGAGCCAGAGTTGGTAATAGATGTAGCCACCCTTACGGGTGCGGCCATTATCGCGCTTGGTCACCATGCAACAGCGGTAATGAGCACACACAACCCGCTAGCACACGAGCTACTTAATGCATCTGAGCAAAGTTCAGATCGCGCGTGGCGTTTACCGCTATGGGACGACTATCAAGAGCAGCTTGAAAGTCCGTTTGCGGACATGACAAACCTAGGCGGTCGTCCTGCTGGTTCAATTACCGCTGGCTGTTTCTTGTCGCGTTTCACCAAGAAGTACAACTGGGCGCACCTTGATATTGCCGGTACAGCATGGCGCAGTGGTAAGAACAAAGGCGCAACGGGTCGTCCAGTGCCTATGCTGTCTCAGTTCTTAATGAACCGCGCAGACATCAAGTTAGAGGACTAATTATTCATGCCACAGGTTATTTTTTATCAACTTACCAGTAGCGACAACGGTGTGGCAGGCCGTGCCAGTGAAGTGATTGCATCGGCATACGCTAATAAACAAAAAATTAGCGTATTGTGCGACACTCAGGCGCAGGCTGAGCAGGTTGATGAATTGTTGTGGCAGCTACCGTCAGACCGTTTTGTTCCTCACAACCTTCACGGTGAAGGTCCACAAACGGGTACGCCGGTAGAAATTTGTTGGCAACCGCAACAGGTAGCCAGGCGACAAATGGTGGTAAACGTGGGCTCTGGCATGGTGCCCTCGCCCAACCAACATCGCCAAATTATTGATTTTGTACCCGTGGATGAAAACGCTAAGCAAGCGGCACGGGTAAGATATAAAAACTATCAGCAAGCTGGTTGCAATATGCAGTTTAAATCTGCATAAGTTTTTCGCATCTAGCTTCAATTTGAGAGTAAGTAATGGATAAAACCTTTGAACCGCAGTCCATCGAGCAGCAATGCTATAAGTCATGGGAAGATGCGGGTTTATTTAAAGCTTCAGGCAGTGGCGACCCATATTGTATTTTGCTTCCGCCACCCAACGTAACGGGTAGCCTTCATATGGGCCATGGTTTCCAACAAACCATTATGGATGCCCTTACTCGTTATCACCGCATGAAAGGTGACAACACGCTTTGGCAGGTGGGTACAGACCACGCGGGGATCGCAACACAAATGGTCGTTGAGCGTCAGCTTAACGCACAGGGCAAGACTCGTCACGATCTAGGTCGCGAAGACTTCATTAAAAAAGTGTGGGAATGGAAAGAGCACAGCGGCGGTACTATCACCGGCCAAATGCGTCGTTTGGGTACGTCACCTGACTGGTCGCGCGAAGTGTTTACCATGGACGAAGACCTGTCTAAAGCTGTGACAGAAGTATTCGTGAAATTGCACGAAGAAGGCCTTATTTATCGCGGTAAGCGATTGGTAAACTGGGACCCAGTGCTTCACACTGCGGTATCAGACCTAGAAGTACTGAACGAAGAAGAAGACGGCCACATGTGGCACATGCGCTATCCGCTAGCGGATGGCAGCGGTGAGCTAGTGGTAGCGACTACCCGCCCTGAGACTATGCTAGGTGATACAGCGGTTGCAGTGCACCCAGATGACGAGCGCTATCAAGACTTTATCGGTAAAGAAATTAAGCTGCCTATTACGGGCCGTTTAATTCCTGTGATTGCCGATGACTATGTCGATCAAGAATTTGGTACAGGCTGCGTTAAAATTACGCCAGCTCATGACTTCAACGACTACGACATGGGTAAGCGTCACAACCTACCTATGATCAACATTCTTACCGACGATGCAAAAATTAACGATGATGCGCCAGAAGCATACCGTGGTTTAGATCGCTTCGACGCGCGTAAGCAAATTGTTGCAGACTTAGAAGCACAAGGTTCACTGGTTAAGATTGAACCACATAAGCTAAAAGTGCCGCGCGGCGACAGAACCGGTGCCGTCATTGAGCCATACCTAACTGACCAATGGTATGTTGCCGTTGAGTCTCTTGCAAAGCCTGCTATTGAAGCAGTAGAAAGTGGCGAAATTCGCTTTGTGCCAGAGAACTGGAACAAAACGTATTACCAGTGGATGCACAATATTCAAGATTGGTGTATTTCACGTCAGCTGTGGTGGGGACACCGTATCCCTGCGTGGTACGACGAAAATGGTAATGTTTTTGTTGGCCGCACTGAAGAAGAAGTGCGTGAAAAGCATGAACTTGGTAGTGACGTTTCTCTTTCACAAGATGACGACGTTCTTGATACTTGGTTCTCAAGTGCACTTTGGCCATTCGCAACCATGGGCTGGCCAGAAGAAACGCCAGATCTTGAAACGTTTGTTCCGTCTTCAGTATTGGTAACTGGTTTTGACATCATCTTCTTCTGGGTTGCCAGAATGATCATGATGACCAAGAAGTTCACTGGCAAGATCCCGTTTAAAGATATTTATATTACCGGCCTTATCCGCGATGAGAACGGCGACAAAATGTCAAAGTCGAAGGGCAACGTGCTTGACCCAATCGATTTGATTGACGGGATTGATATTGAGTCGTTAGTGACTAAACGCACCGCGGGTATGATGCAGCCGCAGCTTGCTGAAAAAATTGCGAAGCGTACTCGCAAACAGTTCCCTGATGGTATTCAAGCTTACGGTACAGATGCATTACGCTTTACCTTTGCCGCTATGGCATCAACCAGTCGCGATATCAACTTTGATATGGCTCGTGTTGAAGGCTACCGTAACTTCTGTAACAAAATTTGGAACGCATCGCGTTTCGTATTGATGAACACAGAAGAGCACGATACCGGTCGTGACGGCGGCGAGATGGTGCTTAGTATGGCCGATCGCTGGATTTGGGCTAAGTTCCAACAAACGCTGGTTGAGTTTGAAAAGGCTCTTGAAGATTACCGCTTCGATATTGCTGCGCAAACCGTTTACGAGTTCACCTGGAACCAGTTCTGTGACTGGTATCTAGAGCTGACTAAACCTGTGCTTAACAATGACGCTAGCACCGAAGCTGAAAAGCGCGGTACGCGTCATACACTAATCAACGTGCTTGAAAGCCTGCTTCGATTATTGCACCCGCTTATGCCATTTATTACCGATACTATTTGGCAGCGCGTTGTTCCGCTAAGTGCGCTTAAAGTAGAAGAGGGCGCTAGCATTATGGTTCAGGCATTCCCTGAAGTTGATGCTGCGAAACAAGACGATAAAGTGCTTGCTGACATTGAGTGGGTGAAGAAGTTTATCGTAGGTATTCGTAATATCCGCGGTGAAATGGATATCTCTCCAAACAAACCACTTAATGCGCTACTTAAGAACGTAAGCGATGAAGATGCACGCCGTCTTGATGCGGCTAAAGCGTTCCTTGATAAGCTTTCTAAACTTGAAACCGTAACCGTATTGAAAGACGGTGAAGAAGCGCCAGCAAGTGCAACAGCGCTTGTGGGTGAGATGGAAATTCTTATCCCAATGGCGGGGCTTATCGACAAAGACGCAGAGCTTGCTCGTATTACCAAGGCCATGGAGAAAATCGAGAAAGACGTATCTCGCACTCGCGGTAAATTGGGTAACGAAAAGTTCGTAAGCAATGCACCAGAAGCCGTTATTGAAAAAGAGCGTGCTAAGTTAGAAGAGGGTGAAAAAGCCCTAGCTAAGCTTAAAGAGCAGTTTGAGACAATTCAGGCGCTGTAACGTTTGGCAACTGTGCTATTTGCTTGATTCAAGTAGCACAATGTTTCTTGCAAAAAGGGCTGTCTTATAGACAGCCCTTTTTTATTTCCAGTCATCAACACCGTACTTCTTTAAAATGGCGTCTAGTTCTCCACTGGCTCTTAAACGCTTAATCGTCGAATCCACGTTGTCTGCCAAAGCCGTTGAAGAGGGGGTCTCGGGAGAGAAAGCAACATACGCGTACATAGGGGCTGTGCAGCCTGCTTTTTTGATATTATCTAACCCCTTACTTGCAATAGAGTGTCTTACAACCAAGTTTGCCTCTATAAATGCATCTATTCTCCCCACTTCAAGAAGGCGAAATAAGGTTGCCAATGACGCTTTGTCTTCCCCTGACACCTTAACAATGTTGTTCAGTCGATTTTCAAGAATATAGTCGTCGATTTCACCATAGTGATAACCGTTGGTAACCCCCAAAATGCTTTTGTCTAAAGATGCAGGAGTGTCGTAATAAAAGCTACTGTCTGCTTTTGCAAAAAAGCAATTTTGCGCCATGGCAATGGGCTCAGCGGGGTAATGAAAATCGGGCGCATCGTCAATAAATGTAGCCACCATACCGTCGATACTTCCTGAGCGAGTAGCGCTAACTTGGCGCGCAAATGGCATTTCTATAAAAGTCAGTGACCAGTTGTGCTCATTAGCAACTGCTTGAAGAATTTCGATGCTTAGCCCAGGATTAATTTCAAGAACAGAGCCGCTCTGGGTATAGATAAAAGGGCGACCGTCACCGGTTCCTATGACAACGCGACGCTTTTCGTTGGCCGAAGCGGCAAAAGAAAAACACATTAGCGATATCAATAAAATAGACTTAAAACTAACTTGGCAATTCATAGACCCCCTTATTATGACGCTGAGCGTTTATCTAGGGCAGCAGATTTTAAATAATGCTTTAGTAATGCTACCAGAGACTTTTGTTTTATAGGTTTGGTCAGGTAGTCGTCCATACCAGCTTCTATTGCGCTCTGTTTATCTTCTTTCATTGCGTTAGCTGACAGGCCAATGATAGGGATATGTTTGTACCCTTTTTCTCTTAATGAGATGGTGGCTTCGTAACCGTCCATCACAGGCATTTGAACATCCATGAGAATAAGGTCGTACTCCGGGGAGTTTTCGACTTTTCGGACCGCCTGTTTACCGTCTTCAGCAATATCAAACGTAAGCCCCAGGTTAGTTAGCATTTCTCCTGTGACCAATTGGTTGATGTTGTTGTCTTCGACAAGTAAAACATGGCCTTCAAGACTAACTGCTTGGTTGTCATCCTCAAAATCCATCGCGGCCTCATCGTCATTGTTAATCATTTGATTAACGAAGCGCTCGAACTGTGCCGGTGTGAATGGGTGCATAATAAATGACCCTTTCCACAATGAGGCGTATTTTGACTGCAACGCACTGCCAGCACTTTCCATGATCAATCCAATGGATTTCCCTTGTTCCAGTAGCTGATTTAACCACGCAATATTGAGCCTGAATGCACTAAACTCTGGAATGTCGACGAGGATGTGAGAGGGTAATGATTCAGCCTGCTTAGCCTCTTCAACTGATATTATCGCGCTGCTATTTACATTAATTTGTTTGCAATAACTGCGGGGCAAAAGCTTGTCTTGGGTGATGTAAACGCAATCGCTTGGTAACTCGGGCACGCGTTCTAATACACCACTTTGATTCTTAAATGCTTTAAGTGGTAATGAAACCTCGAACATGCTGCCTTTGCCCAGTACAGAAGTGGCGTGCAGCTGGCCGTGCATAAGTTCAGTAAGTTGACTTACAATAGCTAAACCTAAACCCGTGCCCCCGTACTTCCGGTTGGTAGAGCCGTCGGCTTGTGTAAAAGGGTTAAAAATTCTGGCAAGCTGCGATTTACTCATTCCAATACCAGAATCAGTAATACGCATTGTCAGTGACAAGATGTTACCGCTCGCATTTAGTTCACCGTCAAACTCAATATCAATTCTTCCTTGTTCGGTGAATTTAACGGCATTATTACCAATATTCATAATGATTTGAGCAATACGTAACGGGTCGCCTATCACTTGGGGTGGAATTTTGGGGTTAACAGTAAAATGAACGGACAAGTTCTTTTCTTTCGCTCGAAGTGCGATTACAGCAATAAGATTGTCAAACAAAGAATGAAGAGAAAAGCTCACTTCTTCTATTTTTAGTTTGCCCGCCTCTATCTTCGAAAAGTCGAGAATGTCGTTAATAACACTCAACAATATTTGCCCTGAGTACGCGGCTTTATCAAGGTAGCCTTTAACTGTTGGGTTTAAATCCTGTTGTTGTGCTAGTTCTATCAAGCCTATGATCCCATTCATCGGCGTGCGAATTTCATGGCTCATATTGGCAAGAAAGATACTTTTAGAGGCCGTAGCTTGTTCAGCCTTAATTTTTGAGTCAGTTAGCGCTTTATTAAGATTCTCAAGCTGGGCATTCATATTTTGTGTGTCTTCCAGCAGCTTTTCCGTTTGGCGATTTTTATCACTGAACACCAACGCTGCCCTAGCCAGTTTCCCAATTTCATCTTTACGTGTGCTGCCGGGAATATGAGAGATTTGTATGCCGCGCGAAAGTTTGTTGAATACTTCGGTAATGGAGCGAATGGGACCCAAAATGCGAAGCGTAGAGAATAGTGCAGCAATCAATGCCAATAAAATGGCAAAAAGGGAAAATAGCTCACCATTTTGCTGCGTGTTTTTGGCAAGCGCATAAGTGCGTTTGGTTATAATTTCTGAGTCAGATGTTACTTTGCTTGCTAGCTCTCCACTTAAATACAAAAATTCGTTGGCAGACCCTGCCATTACGACATTGACTAAAAATAGATTGCCTTGGGTTATTTGAGTGAGCTTGAAAAAGTCGGCCTTTGCTTTTTCCGTCAGTCTAACAATGCGGCCTTGAACTGCTTCGTCGTTTGACAATGGTAAAGATTGAAAAGCATTAATGGCATCGTTAAAGTGCTTAGTATAGCTAATGTCAGGTTTAGACAAATACTTAAGCATGGCGTTTTCCGCACGCAAAAGTAGTGACAGCGCACTGTCAATCGACGCTTCGTTCAATGCACCTTTATCTAATGCATCTTGAAGTGTTCGCTCTAGCGTTGTGATATCAGACAGCGTGCCGTAGGCGACTAAATTATCGCGTTCTGAACGTGCATCAACCACTTGGTTAAAATTCTCTTGATACGCCGTAAGGTGCTCACGCATGCGCGTTAAAATGTAATCGTCAGCGGCCCGCACATCAGGTGAGTCGGCTTTGGCTAACTGGTCGAGCTTGGAGTTTATCGTCACCATCAATCTGCCAAAACGAGTGATGGCTGACTGGCTGGCATTTTCTTTAAAAATGAGCACATTGCGTTGTAAGTCTACGACATCGCGTTCAAGCTCTTTCACTAACCCCACATCTATAACTGCTTTGGCAGCCGCAGACACGCCACTATTGAGAATGGCTTGGTTTTCTCTGGCAATGAATCCCTGCGCCAGAATGAGTGCTACAAGAGCGACTAATACGGCAATCAGTTGTATTCGAATTGATGAAAGCATGATGGTAGTGAGGTCCTATCTCATGAGCACAAAGACAAGAAGAGTCTATGACGTAATAAACTCATACCACTTTTGCAGGCTATATTCGTAAGTCGGCATAACTGTATTCCATACTGCCACGTTGCTAAACCGTTCTTCGTAGCTACCGCCATTCCTCTGCGCTCCTTTTTCGACACTTATCATGCCATCGGTACCTTTTAGTGGCGCCGTCGCCACTTGCCCCTTGTACCAGTAATTCCACTCTGCCTCAGATAGATATTCTGCAGACCGCTGTGGGTTCGATATGTAATAGCCTTGGCGGGCAATAAATGCACCGGGCCACCCCGACAACCACCAATTCATGTATTCATAAGCAACATCTTTGCTTCTTCCGTGGGTTGCAGATGACAAGCACATTACCCCATGCCAGCCGCGATAGCCTTCCTTGGGGGCGGCGAACGTCACTGGGATATCTTGACCATTTAGCGCAGATACCGCAGGTGAAAACATACTCTCAATCGCAACTCTGCCGCTTTTCATGAATTGTACAGATTCAGGAACTGAAGTCCAAAAACCGCTAAAATGATTTAACTGCGTGAGTTCTATTAGTACGCTGAAAAGACTGTCTAGTTCAACTTCGGTCATTGCACCAATATCATCAAATTGAACAAAGCCTTTCGCTTGGGCGGCGAGTGCTAAGTCAAAAAGGCCAATAGTGGGGTCATTAACAATCGCCACTTTACCCGAGTAACGACTATCTAGTAGCCATCCCCAGCTTTCGGCTTCACCTTGAAGTTCTTGGGGTAACAAGCGCCTGTCGTAACCAAAGGAGTCTACATTGTGTACGTAAGGCAAAAAGCTGATAGTATCAGTATGACGTTCACCTAGCGTTCCGTTGCCTTGCACATTGATAATTTTGTGTGGTGCGTCGCCTGCTCCCATTCTAGCGTTTGCCGTAAGCTTGCCTGTTTTAGACAGATCATTAATCTCTTCCCAATACGCAATTCGCTTTTTCTCAATAGGCTGTATTGCTTTTGCACGCCATAATACGTTAATGCTGTTTGACCACTGTTCGTAGAGCTCAAACGATGTTGGGTTCATTGATGCTTTTTGAAGTACAGCCGCACTGCCGCCGGGTTCAAAAACAATGTTTATTCCCAAGTCTTGCATGGCACGTTGCCGAAGCTCTTCCTGTAATGTGACATGTGTGCCTAACACCCTAAGTGTCGGTTTTGCTTGACCAATGGCAAAGGGAGTAACTCCAGCGGTAATACCGAGAGCTGCGCCGCCTTTGAGAAGCGTGCGACGGGCAGGGGAGTGAGGCGTATTGGGTTTTATCTTATGCGGCATTGACGCAATTCCATGACCATTATGCAATACATAATATTCTGGCATCTATTTCAGAGAGTTACCAAAAATAATAGTCGTGGCGTGAAATTGCGTCAATCAACAACATCTAGAGCGTGTTGATCTTTGCCGTACGTTTTTGCAGCAAAGTGTTTAGCATTTAGACAAGGAAGTGCACACGTCGTGTAGCCATCTACATAAGTGTGCGCAGACGCAGTATAAATGCTAAACAATTGCTGCCTGAAAGGTTCATCCAAGCGAGCCTCATGCGGCTTTATTCGTCGCTAATTTGGAATAACCAAACCACGCAACTCGTTCATTGCCTGATACTCGCTTGAAATGAACAAAAAGTGTACCGAAAAGGTCAACACGCTCTAGACTATGACTTCCATAAACGCCTAGCGCTTGCTATTAATCCCAAGGCAAATAATGACAAGAACGTAGTACTGCCCCCGTGCTCTTCTACAATGACTACTGTTTCTTCAACGACGTATTCATTGTTCTCGCTTTCAAGCGGTAAATAGGCGAAGTCGGCGTTATCATAGCTATCTGAATAAGCTACCAATGTTTCTGTATCGGCATCGTAAAGTTCTAGCAGTACATCGTAGTCACTGGTAGGAAAGCCGGAAACCAATGTACTTTCTATTGTAAAACTATCCGTAGAGTCTTCGCCGTAGATGTAAAATTCAGAAGAAACGTGAATGGCATCGTAGCGGTCATTTTTACCCACATACAATACGGCATAAACAGGCGCACTGGTGAAAATGGTGTCTGCATCGAATTCTACTGAAAAGGTTGAGTGATAACCGTCGTAATCGATATCGTTATCAAGCGTTACCCAAGTATCATAAATCCAAAATTCGTTAATACTGTTTACAACAATATCACTTGAGGACTTGCTTGAGCCAATATACTTCTGGGTACGCGCTGTTTTGTCAGCATTGATTACAGCTTGGCTTTTTGTTGGTGTATCGGCGGTCTTTTGCGAATTGTTTGAAGCAACAGCCAACGGCTCGTTTGATTGCACGTAAGGCTTATCATAGCGAAATTCTTTTGAAGCCACTTTTATTGGGGCTGATGTGTCGGCAGCTTGCGCTGTTGTCGGTACTAGCACGTGCAACAGCGCAAATGCTGATAATGTTGCTAAAGAAATCTGAGATGTTTTCATTTGTGCATCCTTTTCCAATCGTTAATGACAGTGTCATTGTTGATGGAAAAAGATGAACAAAAGCTGAAGACTACCTTAACGCTTTAGTGGTCGCCCTGTAAGTCCGCGCTAGTCGTCGTAGAAATTACTGTCATCGTCGTCAAATTCGCCGTCTTCACGAGGCTCAAAATAGGTGCCCCAGCCGTCGTAAGTGACATCGTGCTTATCTGCAATCTTGAGCAAGGTGTCGATATCTTTATTTAGCTTTTCAATGTCAAGCACGCGTTCAACAATAGCATCGAAACAAAAGACAGTGTCACCGTCGTCTAAAACTAACTCTTCGGCATCTGTTACTTCAAAGCCTGCTTTGAAGGCGTCAACGGCTGCTTTTTCAAGAACGTCAAAGTCCGTACTGGCAAAGTGGTGCTCGATAGTATAGTCGGCATCTGCTTGGCTGCCGTCTTCTAGAAGGGCATCAATAGTTTCTTGGTTAAACTCGTACCACTCTTCTCTTTCGTCAAACTGGTTCATGATAGACACTCAATGGAAATTTTGACGCAAGTTTACCTGCTTTTTTCCAGTTCATCGACCTGAGTATTTATTTGTTCGAATTTTTGTTTCATTTGGTCGTTAAAATGTACCATCCATTCTTTTATTGAGTGATCTTCGGTTAATGCTTCAGGCGCAGCAATATCAATAAGTACAATGCCGTTATCCCATCGGTTCCATTTTACTTTCTTGTTCAAATTGCTGGCTGTTACCATTACAACAGGTTCATTCGTTGATTTAGCAAGCCTAAATGCGCCTTGCTTAAAAGGAAGGATACCGCGGCCGTAGCTTCTTGTTCCCTCCGGAAAAAGCCAGACAGAGGTTTTCTTGTTAGCAATTTTATTTGCCGCTATATCTAGCGTGTTGCGCGCACGGCCAGAGTTTTTTCTGTCTATAAGAATGTTGCCAGACAACCAGTAAATTTGGCCGAAGATCGGGATCCATTTAAGGCTTTTTTTTCCTATAGTGACAACACCCGGCAGTGCTGCTTTACATATGGTAATGACATCAAAGCTATTTTGATGATTTGCAATGTAGACATAGGGTTCATTTATCTTCACCGCAGGATCTTTTTGTATCACTATCTTTAGGCCCACCACTCTGGCCATTAACGAATAAAGCTGCCCAGCAATATGAACATTATTTTTGTGGAAAGGGCGAGCAATACACACCACAAGCAAAACGATGTTGATAAGTAAAAAAGCAATGAATAGTGCTGGAACGCGGAATAAAGCTAACAAAACAACTCCTAGAGATAAATGACGCGCGCAGTATAGTTGAAGTTTCAGCGTACACTTGTCCGATGAGTTTTTACAGCGCTTCTAGGTGTAATGCCAGTATCAGCGCGCCGTATGGCTATAAAATCAGCAAAAAACTATGGAACAAAATACTTTTTGCGTGGTTTCCTACTTTTCTGTGCTTTAGTATAAGGAAATTAAGCCGATACCCGTTTACAATAAAAATAAATTAAAGCGCAATTTAACCACGGTAATTTGTATGCAGACATTCACTCCTGACGACCTAGAAGAAGATATTCTTACTGACCTAATGGAGGAAATTAACGAGCTCTATGAAGCAAGTGAGCAGACGTTGATTGAGCTAGAGCTTCGGCCTGAGGACAACGAATTACAGCGTGCGCTTTTCCGTTCTATCCATACAATCAAAGGCGATTTAGGGTTAGTTAATTTCTCGCCCATGATCCCGCTACTGCAACACGTTGAAGATTTGCTCGACTATTTGCGTAAAGGGCAAGTCGCCTATACCAGTACAATGAGCGACTTGGTTTTACTTACCATGGACAGAGTTAAGGCCTTTGTCGAGTTAGTCATGGCGAAAGGGAGTGCTGAGTATGACGATAATCTGCATAATCAGCTTGTACTAGCGATTAGCCGTATTACGCCTGACAATGCTTCAGAGCATGAAAAACGACTTACCGAAGCTGTGCTATTACTCAACCCGGCACTTGACGTTATCGCTGACGATGACAACCCTGATAAAGTGCAAATTAAGCCGCCAGCTCTGTCGTCTACAGGTATTCCAAAAGATATCAGTAGTGAGAAAAAGCAAGATATCTTATTTTTCCGTGATTTGATGCAAACCATTGAACGTCGTTCCGATTACTGGTCTGGGCGAGGTGACCGAATTGCGAAGTTGGCAAAATATATCAATGACGTAGCAGGTAACCCTATTGATGAAGACCAGCTTGCTGTAGCCAGTTACGTTCATGATTTTGGCATGGCATTTATGCCGCTTAAATTGTTGCACAAAGGCGACGCGCTAAGTGAAATAGAATTCAATTTAATGCGTTCACATGTTTATAAAAGTGCGCGATTGTTAGAGCATCTTGACCAATGGGATATGGCGCGCAAAATAGTGATGCAGCATCACGAGCGAACCGATGGTACGGGGTATCCGTTAGGCATAAAAGAAGACGATATTTGTGACGGCGCAAAGCTTTTAGCCATTGTGGATACATACGATGCTATGACTCACCCACGGGCACACAATCAAGATAATGTACTTTCAAAGAAAGATGCCGTTATTGCCATTAACCGTAGCGCAAAAGGGCAATTTAGTATGAAGTGGGTGCGTGCTTTCAATAAGGCAATGACCCAACTATTGACTAAAGGCCATTGAATTTAGTGTTTTGTATGGATAATTTTTCCCTAAATACACCACATTTCCTTTTCAAAGATGGGTAAAGTGAGGCCCAGACTTTGGCTGCAACCAAAGTTGGCTGTGTGGCAGTTCGATTTAGTGCAGGCTCCTCAATTGAGAGACCGATAACAAACATGAACACCACGCAGTGCTCCAAGCAACATACTCGAATAGTCGACTGGGCCCCGAGCTCGCATTTAGCAAACCAGAGTTAGCTTATTATGAAAAAATCAGTAGTGCAAAACATAAACGTGGGTGTAGATGTAGGCAAAGATTGTCTCGATATACATATTCGTCCGTTGGAGGAATATTTAAAAGTAAGCAACGACAAGAAAGGGATAGGTGAAGCGTTAAAAAGGTTAAGGCAATTAACGGTTGAGCGCATTGTTATTGAAGCGACAGGCCGCTATGAAATGGCGTTTGTATCTGCTTGCGCGAAAGCAGCATTACCTTTTAGTGTCGTCAATCCTGTTCATGTTAAACGCTTCGCTGGTGCGATTGGCCGTAAAGCTAAAACGGACAAACTTGATGCGGCGTTGATAGCGCATTTTAGTGAGGTAATTCAACCTGCCTTGTCGACACTAAAACCCGAGAACATTCAGAAGATGGCTGACGCGGTAGCCCGCAGAAATCAGCTTTTAGAGATGCAGACCCGTGAGAAAAACCGCCTTCAAATTATGCCAAAAACTGTTCAATCAAGTATAAAGGCAATGCTCACCGTGTTAAAAAAGCAAATTCAAAAGATGGACGACGAATTAGCCGATTTAATTCAAAGCTGCCCAGAATACCAGGCAAAAAGTGAACTGGTTCAAAGTATGCCGGGCATTGGCAAGGTGTCGGCTGCGGCCCTCATCAGCTATTTACCAGAACTTGGTTTGATGAATAGCAAACAGGTAGCCGCCCTTGTTGGCGTAGCCCCCATGAACAAAGAAAGTGGCCGATACAAAGGTAAGCAAGTGACTCAAGGAGGACGTCACCAAGTCCGAACGGTTTTGTTTATGGCCATGATGTCGGCGATGCAGTGTAACGCTAAGTTTAAAGCCACCTATGAGAGGTTGGTTGCCGCTGGTAAGCCTAAGAAAGTCGCCATCATTGCCTGTGTGAGGAAGATGGTTGTCATACTAAACTCAATGGTTAGAAATGGCGTTATGTGGGAAGAAAAAGCGGCTTAATGTTTAAGTTGACACCATAGTCGTTTGTTAAACGCGAATGAACTAAAAAAAGGCACGCTATTGTGCCTTTTTTAATTTTTGTCTTTCTCTTTTTAAATGGCGCTAATTGACCCCGAGCTCTTTGAGTTTTCTGGTAAGTGTATTGCGCCCCCAGCCCAAACGCTTTGCTGCATCTTGTTTATGCCCGTGCGTGTGAGCAAGCGCTCGTTCTAGCATTACGCGCTCAAACGTTAGCATGGCATCGTTTAAAATGTTGTACTGACCATCTCTAAGTTGTTTATCGGTCCACGATGCGAGCAGATCAGGCCAATCCGCTGATTCAGATAAAGGTTTATCTACGCTGCTATCAGCATGGATCTCTGGTGGAAGGTCGCTCGGTAACACTTCTTGGCCACTTGCCATCACCGTAAGCCAACGACACACGTTTTCAAGCTGTCTCACATTACCCGGCCAAGGTAACTGCGACATGACGCGCTCGGCTTCTTTTGAAATACTTTTGGCCTCAACATCAAGTTCTTTTGCGGCGCGTCGTAAGAAATGTCTAGTCAACAGAGGAATATCTTCACGGCGCTCAGCAAGAGAGGGGAGGTGTACTCTGATCACATTCAAACGATGGAACAAGTCTTCACGAAATTTCCCTTCAGCTACGCGCTGCTCTAGATTTTGGTGCGTTGCAGCGATGATCCTAACATCTACACTGACCGATTGATGGCCGCCTACTCGATAAAACTGCCCGTCTGCCAAAACGCGAAGTAAACGCGTTTGTACATCAAGCGGCATATCGCCAATTTCATCTAAGAACAATGTACCACCATCGGCCTGTTCAAAACGACCTTGTCTAGCGGCTTGAGCACCAGTAAATGCGCCTTTCTCATGGCCAAATAGTTCTGACTCAACGAGGTCAGCGGGGATCGCTGCCATGTTTAGTGCAATAAAGGGTTTGCTTGCACGAGGGCTGTGACGATGCAAAGCATGGGCGACCAACTCTTTACCAGTACCGGATTGACCGTTTATCAATACACTAATAGAAGAGCGAGATAAACGACCTATGGCGCGAAAGACCTCCTGCATTGCAGGCGCTTCACCAATAATTTCGGTTACCACATCATCTTGCTGTACGTTACTAACAGTAGATTGCTCTCTCGCGTGAGCAAGTGCTCGCTGCGTAAGTGTTACTGCTTCATCAATATCAAAAGGCTTGGGTAGATATTCGAATGCACCTTTTTGATAAGCGTTCACAGCACTGTCTAAATCACTGTGCGCTGTCATGATAATGACGGGCAGCATGGGGTGAGATGCGTGAACTTCGTTAAGCAGTGCCATCCCGTCCATTTGTGGCATTCTGATATCTGAAATGATGACTTCTGGCGCCTGACCACTTTGAAGCTGAAGCAACAGGTCTTCAGGGTTTTCAAAGCTTAAACAGCTAATATTGGCTGTTTGTAAGGCCTTTTGCAGTACCCAACGAATTGAACTGTCATCATCGACAATCCATACTGACTCATTCGTCATCGTCTGTCTCCTTACGATCTATTGGAATGTAAATTACAAATTCGGTATGGCCCGGGTAGCTATCGACGTCGATTTTGCCACCGTGATGGTTGATAAGCGTTTGGGAAATTGACAGCCCGAGACCAGATCCATTTTGTTTACTGGTTACCATGGGGTAAAACAGTGTGTCTTTTATTTCTGGTGGGATCCCAGGACCGTTATCAATAATCTTGATTTTCGCAACCAAGGCGTGGCGCTTTGTTTGAATGGTCATTTGACGTTCAATACGTGTAACGATACGAATCTGAGGATGCTCAGTCTTGCTCTCGATAAGCGCCTGAACGCTATTTCGTATGATATTAAGCACTGCTTGCTGAATCATGTCAGGGTCAAGCATTAAAGGTGGAATACTCGGGTCGTAATCGCGCACTATGGTTATCGGATTTTCCGAGTCAACACGCATTAGGCTGCGCACTTTCTCTAGTGCTTGATGTACATTGCTCCACTCAAAGCGCGGTAGAGAGTTAGGTCCGAGTAAACGGTCAACTAAGTTGCGCAGCCGATCAGATTGCTCAATGATCATTTGCGTGAACTCTTTGTGTTCCTCACTAAGTTCTTTTTCAAGAAGCTGTGCGGCGCCACGAATGCCGCCTAGCGGATTCTTAATTTCGTGAGCGAGCCCCCGCACTAACTCGCGAGCTGCAAAGTGTTGTGCATTTTGTAAATTTTCTCTGGAAATACGTTTTTGCTGATCGATTTTTTTTACTTCAAACAGCAAGCGAGGGCCATCTTCAAGATGAAGGTTGGTTACCGTTAAGTCGGCTGAAACGTAGCGATTATCGCGAAATGCTAACTTAATTTCGTTTTCAGTGAAGTCTTCACCTTTTCTAATTGCGGCTTTTAATCGCGTGGTCTCAATTGTACCGGGCAGAAAAAAGTCTTGCAGAGGGTGGCCAAGCAATTGCTTTTTACCCGTCTCAAACAATGCTTCCCCGGCATGGTTGGCGTAAACGATAGTTAGCTTGCTGTCTACCATCACCAGTGCGGTATTGAGGCTATTTATTAGCTGCTGTGTCTCTAACTCGGTTGTTTGCATCCGAGCTCGTCTCCTTTGCACCATTATTGTGCATTGTAGCGTGCTAATGTGCCAAGTGCGATTTTTTATTCAGTGATGGATCTCAATGCTGAACCGCCTTGGTGCGCTTATTGCGCTTGCGTTGCACGCTATTAGTTATTAATTAACGCCGATGCCTGATGTAGGTAAAGGGTTTGTAAAGGAGACGATGCAAGAGTCTTGCCCGTATTATTAGTTAGCTCAACTTTAAATGTGTGTGCCCCGCGATTGATACCTTCTAACTTGAATATGCCTGAACTATTGCTTGCATATTGGGCATTATCAAAAATTAGTCGATAGAGAGGCGCTTTTGGTGCATTGGGTTGAGCTGCACGAATAGTCAGCTCACCCAAGTTGTTGCGGATAGTCGCTTCTGGTGCAGGCGTGAGAATCGACACAGCATAATTGGGTTTCTTTTTTTCAGGCGGTGGTGGCGGCAAAGTAGGGGGAGTGGCAGCGGTGACAACGTTTTGAGTTTTACCGTCAAATGACATGGGAGTGGCATTGGCTGAAGGTTTATCGGTAAAAGTCACGCTGCCATCGTCAGCGACTACTTTGTAAATTGTATTTGCTTTAGCGCCTTGATGGCTATCATTTAAAGTCGTCGTTGAATCGGTATCCTCAGCGCGTTGTTCAAGCGCGTCACTTGGTTGTGGCTGAGAGGTTTGACAAAACGCAGTAACGCTTTGCAGTGAAGCAAGTAACACTAGAACTGAAATGGCTGTAGACGTAATCTTCACGAGCACCGACCCTGATAAGCTTGATATCGTTATAGTAGTTAAACAATAGACATAAAAAAAGCCCGCAATGCGGGCTTTAGTATGATTCTAAATACTGCGTGAATTAAACGCTGTAGTACATGTCGAACTCAACTGGGTGAGTTGTCATGTTAAGTTTAGTGACTTCTTCAGACTTAAGGTCGATGTATGCATCAATCATGTCGTCAGTCATAACACCGCCAGCTTTAAGGAAGTCACGGTCGTTATCAAGAGCTTCAAGCGCCATTTCTAGCGAGCTTGCAACAGTTGGGATTTCTGCTGCTTCTTCTGCCGGTAGGTCATACAAGTCCTTATCCATCGCATCGCCAGGGTGGATCTTGTTCTTAATACCGTCGATACCCGCCATAAGCATAGCGGTGAACGCTAGGTATGGATTAGCTGTTGGGTCAGGGAAACGTACTTCGATACGGCGCGCTTTATCGCTTGTTACGTGCGGAATACGAATAGATGCAGAACGGTTACGTGCAGAGTATGCAAGCATTACCGGTGCTTCGAATCCTGGAACTAGACGCTTGTATGAGTTAGTAGAAGCGTTTGCAAACGCGTTAATTGCACGCGCGTGCTTGATGATACCACCGATGTAGTAAAGTGCTTCTTCAGAAAGGCCTGCGTACTTGTCACCCGCGAAAATGTTCACGCCATCTTTAGAGATAGACTGGTGGCAGTGCATACCTGAACCGTTGTCACCAACTAGAGGCTTAGGCATAAAGGTAGCCGTTTGGCCGTATGCGTGCGCAACGTTGTGAACAACGTACTTGTAAACTTGGATTTCGTCAGCTTTCTTAACTAGCGTGTTGAATTGACAAGCAATTTCGTTTTGGCCAGCAGTTGCTACTTCGTGGTGGTGCGCTTCAATTACAAGGCCCATCTCTTCCATAACCAAACACATTGCCGCACGGATGTCGTGTGCAGAGTCTACTGGTGGTACTGGGAAGTAACCGCCTTTAACGCCTGGGCGGTGTGCCATGTTGCCGCCTTCAAACTCTTCACCAGAGTTCCATTTTGCTTCTGAAGAGTCGATCTTGTAGAAAGAACCCGCCATGTCAGTGTGGAAGCGAACGTCGTCGAAAAGGAAAAACTCTGGCTCTGGGCCAAAGAAACATGTGTCACCGATGCCAGTTGATTTTAGGAATTCTTCTGCACGACGAGCAACTGAGCGTGGGTCACGCTCATAACCTTCCATTGTAGAAGGCTCAACGATGTCACAACGAATGTTTACTTGTGTTTCTTCAGCAAAAGGATCTACTACGCAGCTTGTTGCGTCTGGAAGAAGAACCATGTCTGATTCATTGATGCCTTTCCAGCCAGCAATTGAAGAACCATCGAACATTTTACCTTCTTCGAAAAACTCTTCATCAACAACGCTCGCAGGAATAGATACGTGTTGTTCTTTACCTTTCGTATCGGTAAAACGTAAATCTACAAACTTCGCTTCACTTTCTTTAATCAGCTCTAATGCCTTTTCTACTGACATCGTGTCCTCCAGGTTTAATGTAAAAATGCGGAATGATCAGCTTCACCCCAACAGTGGAAAAAGTGAAAGCGATTATCATGCCATCTATATGTATGCCGTATTTTGTGGCATCGCACGAAAAGCATCACTTTCGAATTGAAATATTTGCACTATGTTGGTGCAATATTGCACGGTTATGGTTCATGTTGTATGTTGCCGCCGTGATTTAGACTAGATTACTTTATGAACGCTTACCACCCAAAATGCTAAAATGGATGGGTAAAGCAGGAAATCTTTAGTGGAGTTAAGGTTTCGCATCTATTTTTTAAAAAAAGATGCGCAAACGTCGTGGTTTTTCTGTACAATCCGCGCAAATTTTTCTATCTGCATTTTTTTGCAACAAATCTACTGCATACTTTTTCATTTCGAAATAAGTCGGCATCGATTTACACAGGCTCTATATAAGCATGAATACCACTGATATTAGTAAATTGCGTAACATCGCAATCATCGCCCACGTTGACCACGGTAAAACAACCCTGGTAGACAAACTGTTACAGCAGTCTGGCACACTCGAGTCTCGAGGCGAGCAAGAAGAGCGCGTAATGGACTCGAACGACATCGAGAAAGAGCGTGGCATTACCATCCTTGCGAAGAACACCGCGATTAACTGGAATGACTACCGTATTAACATCGTAGATACTCCAGGACACGCCGACTTCGGTGGTGAAGTAGAGCGCGTTATGTCAATGGCCGACTCTGTACTTCTACTTGTAGATGCGCAAGAAGGTCCAATGCCACAAACGCGTTTCGTTACGCAAAAGGCATTTGCTCAAGGTCTTAAGCCTATTGTTGTTATTAACAAAATCGACAAGCCTGGTGCACGTCCTGATTGGGTAATGGACCAAGTATTCGACCTATTTGATAACTTAGGAGCAACAGATGAGCAGCTAGATTT
Source organism: Alteromonas sp. KC3 (assembly GCF_016756315.1). Lineage (NCBI taxonomy): Bacteria > Pseudomonadati > Pseudomonadota > Gammaproteobacteria > Alteromonadales > Alteromonadaceae > Alteromonas > Alteromonas sp. KC3. The sequence continues at coordinate 3,567,893 of NZ_AP024235.1, read as the reverse complement.
CCAAGTTGTTTACGCTTCTGCACTTAACGGTTGGGCGTCATTGGATGCAGATACCAAAGAAGACGATATGACGGCGCTGTTCCAAACTATTGTTGACCAAGTGTCTCCACCAGATGCTGATATCGACGGCGCGTTCCAGATGCAAATCTCTCAGCTTGACTACAACTCATATGTGGGTGTAATCGGTGTAGGTCGTGTTAAACGTGGTTCTGTTAAGCCTAACCAGCAAGTTACTGTTGTAACTGCTGACGGACAAAAGCGTAACGGTAAAGTTGGCCTTGTGTATGGCTATCTTGGTCTTGCTCGTCACGAAGTTGAATCTGCACACGCGGGTGACATTATTGCGATCACGGGTCTTGGCGAACTGAAAATTTCTGACACTATCTGTGACGTAAATACTGTTGAAGCACTTCCTCCGCTAACGGTTGATGAGCCGACAGTAACGATGACGTTCCAAGTAAACACTTCACCGTTTGCGGGTAAAGAAGGTAAATACGTAACGTCACGTAACATTCTAGAGCGTTTGAAAGACGAACTAGTGCATAACGTTGCATTGCGCGTGGAAGAAACACAAGATCCAGATAAATTCCGCGTATCTGGCCGCGGTGAGCTTCACCTAGGTATTCTTATCGAGAACATGCGTCGTGAAGGTTACGAGCTAGCGGTATCACGTCCGGAAGTAATTCTGAAAGAAGTTGACGGTGCAACGCAAGAACCTTACGAAACCTTGACTATCGACTGTGAAGAACAGCACCAAGGTTCAATCATGGAACAGCTTGGTCTGCGTAAAGCAGAAATGACTGATATGTCTCCAGATGGTAAGGGGCGCGTGCGTATCGACTTTATCATTCCAAGCCGTGGTCTAATCGGTTTCCAAACTGAGTTCATGACATTGACGTCAGGTTCTGGTTTGCTATACCACACATTCGATCACTATGGTCCGTACAAAGGCGGTATCATTGGTAAGCGTAAGAATGGTGTACTTATTGCGAACGCAAACGGTAAAGCATTGACTAACGCTCTATTTAACCTTCAAGAGCGTGGTCGCCTATTCATTGGTCACGGTGTTGAAGTTTACGAAGGTATGGTCATTGGTATTCACAGCCGTGACAACGACCTGACGGTTAACGCGCTTAAAGGTAAGCAGCTTACTAACGTTCGTGCTTCTGGTACTGACGAAGCGCAAACACTTGTTCCGCCAATCAGAATGTCTCTTGAGCAAGCGCTTGAGTTCATCGATGACGACGAGCTAGTAGAAGTTACACCTGAGTCTATTCGTATTCGTAAGAAGCTTCTTACTGAAAATGAGCGTAAACGCGCATCACGCGCACCTAAGTCGTAAGCGACTAACACGCCAATAGCTTTGAAAAATGCCAACATCGAGTTGGCATTTTTTTGTCCTTATAAACGTATTTAAATAGATACTTTTACTACAACCAAATTCGACCAAAGGTTAGTAGCGATAAGCGACTTTACTGCCTATCCTAGTGATGTAGAGTTGCGTTTTTTTATCAGTGCCATGGGTTGCTGGTTGATGTAACGAGCTTTCAAACTTCATCAGAATAATAATTAAGGGGTAGCGAGTGCTTTCAGTTGCAGTGGTTGAAGACGATCAAATTACGCTGGATTTAATTGTTGAGGCGTTAGAAACACAATTAGACGCCACAGTACATCCGTTTAGTCGAAGCAAGTTTGCTCGTGACTTCATATTGCAGCAAACGCACGACACGCTGCAGTTAATCATCAGCGACCAAGTAATGCCCGATTACGATGGTTTGAGCCTGCTGAAAACCTGCCATGCAGCCAGATTAGATATCCCGTTTCTATTGATTACTGCTGACCCTAGCAAAGCGCTAGTGGTAGAAGCTAAAGCACTGCAGGTCGCAGGATTTCTCGCTAAGCCACTGGATATGACCGAACTTGTTTTCAAGTCCAAAGAAGCCCTAGCCAGAACAACATCCGCTATTTAAGTTCATTTTGGTATAGCAAATCGTCGACTGGTGCTAGTTTCTCATAGCTGAAACTTTTACACTGGAGCAATCTCAGTAAGTAGCAACAGGATGAACAGTGAGCGCGCTATTTGACAACACTCCTTCAAGAAAAGACACGTTTTCGTTTAAATGGCAAAAGTACAAAGGTAAAGACGTTATTCCAGCGTGGGTAGCTGACACTGAGTTTCGCTGTGCCCAACCTATCTTGGACGCCATTAGCACGCACGTTGAACATGGCAACATGGGTTACATTTTGCCTGCACACCACGAAGGTGCTATTAATGCGGTATGCCGCTGGTTGAACGACAAGCACAATTGGCAGATTGAACCTGAATGGTTAGTGTGGACACCTGGCGTAGTGCCTGCATTTAATGTGGCGATAAAAGCGACGTGTGAAGAAGGTGATAAGGTACTTATCCAAACACCTAATTACCCACCATTGCTCGCTGCGCCCAAGTTAAATGGGCTAGAGCGTGTTGATATTGGCACTGTGATAGAAACCACGCTTGATAGCAAGGGGTCAAAGGTTGAGCGCTATACGCTTGATTTCGAAGCGTTGGAAAGAGAAGCAGCCGATCCAAAATGTAAGCTATTCATCTTATGCAACCCAATGAACCCTGTTGGTTCGGTATTAACGCAAAGCGAACTCGATCGTATTGCCGCTATTTGCAGTCAACATAACGTCACGCTTTGCTCAGATGAAATTCATTGTGATCTGATTCTAGAGAAAGGAAAGTCGCACATTCCAGCGGGAAGAGAAGCGGCGTTATCACAAAACAGTATTACCTTAATGGCCGCAAGCAAAACCTTCAACATTGCAGGTCTAGGCACTTCGTTTGCCATTATACCAAACCGAAAGTTGCGATTAGCATTTACCCAAGCCGCTGCAGGCATTGTACCTTGGGTAACTGTATTGGGTTTGGCCGCGACAGAAGCAGCATTTACGTTATGTGACGATTGGCATCAAGCACAAATTCAGTACTTACGTGAAAACCGCGATCGCGTTGTTGAGGTGATAAATAGTATTGATGGCCTAAGCATGCTTAAAGCCGATGCAACCTTTCTTGCGTGGGTTGATGCAAGTGGTTTGGGCGTGGAAAATGTACTTACGTGGGCTGAAGAAAAAGGCGTTGGCCCGTCGCCCGGTGTCGATTTTCATAAAGCGGATCACTTTAGAATTAACTTTGGCTGCAGCCGTGACATGCTAGACGCTATCTTAGCGCGCTTGTCGGGTTCTTGATTGACGAGCGTTTAATAGAAAGGCGCTTAATTGGTTAGGGCTCTAATGAAAGGTCAATTAAAACAGCGCTTCATCGATAACGCATCGTGAAGCGCTGTTTTTTGTATTAGCTAAAAACACCAATAAGCTTATAAGCGCCTAATGCTACCACAGTGCCTACTACTACAACGCCTGCTAAGTTACTTTTCCATGTATTTCTAAACTCGCCCAAAGCGTTACTTTTGTTCATCACCACCAACAGAAAAATGGCGATAATGGGCAACAATAAGGCATTAGTTGCTTGGGCAAACAATATGGCGGGCAATGGTTTAAAACCCAAAGCGGCAACGCCAACGCCGATTGCGATAATAACAAACCATACCGTTTTGAACCCTTTACTTTGCATATCATCTGACATACCTAATGCACCGGTAACTGCGTAAGCTGCAGCGAGTGGGGCGGTGATAGCACTTGTTAGTCCGGCCGCAAATAAACCAAGCGCGAAGAACCGTTGTGCTTTATCACCGAGCACTGGCTTTAGTTGTTCGCCCATATTGCTGGCGTCCATTGAGGCAGCTTGACTGAAAAATGCCATCATTGCCGTGGCCATAACGATCATGGTAATGAGGCCGCCCATACTGATGGCTCTCGCTGACTGTTGTCGACAGGCAGTTACTGCCGCAATTTTATCTTGCCCCCGAGATGATTTAGCCACTAAGCTGGCATGCAAAAAGAGGTTGTACGGTACTATGGTAGTGCCAATTAGCGCCAATACAGTGGTAATGGCGTCTGTATCGAGCCGAGGAGAGAGCATTTGTGAAAGCATAGCGCTAACATCAGGCTTGGCGACCAGTAGCGTTACAAGAAACACACCAGCCATAATAAACACCAAATACACTAATACCGTTTCTATCCACTGATAGCTTCCAGTCCACAAAAGTGCTATCGCAATTACGCCTAAAATACTTGCCCATGTGCCAATCCCAATATTAACAAATGCATCTAAGCCAATGGCGGCCCCTGTTAAATTACCCGATTCATACGCGGCATTACCAATACCAATAGCGGCGACAATAAGCACGATAAAAAAGTGTTTTAGCCAAGGCTTGTAGGCCATGTTTTTCATCGCGCTGGCCAGCCCTTCTTGACTGGCTACACCCAGTCTTGCGGCCATATCTTGAAGCACTATTGTGGCAAAAATAGAGAAAAGTAGGGCCCAGACAAGATGGAAGCCAAAGTTTGCACCTGCCAAGCTTGCTGTGGTTACTGTACCTGGGCCAATAAAGGCGGCCGCGATAATATATCCTGATTTATCTTTTGCCATTGCAACGACTCTTAGTTAAGTTTTGCTATCATGACAATAGGGCTGCGAGTACGCAACACTCTCGCTACACCAATTCAATTTGTTGAATTGATATTAACCCTATTGTCGCGTACCCAGCTCTGAGGTGGAGTAAAACAGCCAGTTGGCCATTGCTCTCAGAAAAATGGCTGCGCAGCCTAACGTTTCACAAAATAGAACGCAAATTAAAATGAGAATTAAACGGTGAGTGAAGAGTTTCCGATACATATCATTTCAAACACAATCGAGCACCCTTGCTTTAAGCAAGTACTTCCCTCTGTACCAAGGGTCGATGGAATGATTTTCGCAGTCGCCGCAGCGCCTGAAATTCCAATGCCAGAACAATGGATGCCATGGGTTATCACCAATAGTGCGAGTCATCTAATAGACAAAGACGTCGATAAACTTGCTGAAACATTAATGGATGGGCTTCGTGCTCATTTGGGGTTTATGCGCAGTGATGCCATCCCGTTACCTGCTCATATGTTTGCGCCTGAGCAAACTGACGAGGGCGTAAGACCAACAACTGCGCTAGCCGATTGGCTCAATGGTTTATTGCAGGCGCACAAGCAGGTGGAACCCGTATGGCAAAGCGCATGGGAAGTTCATGCAAAGAAAAATGTTGTTAACACGGACGATAACGAGGCGCCTGAAGTACGTCTGTCGCGGTGTCTCAAGCTCTTCTCAACCCTTGCCAATATTGATCTTGCGCTTCAATACCGCAATGAAGAGCAAGCGCAACAGCTAAATAACAATCTCGCACTGTTAATTAAACAGCTGCCTGCCTTGTTAAAAGATTATACGCAGTTAGCCGGTGAGTTAGCAGAAGCTTTACCTAATCAGTTTGAAACCTTCGTCAAACCGCAGTAAATATTCACTATTGGTTAAGTGCATTTAAGGTAGCGTATACCATTTCAGTGTGGCGAAAGCACCGTGTATTCAGCGATTACGGTGTTGATGGTGACGCTGAACAAGGGAATGCTTTAGCGATGCAGTATAGCTATCAAGCTCAAGTTTTGCGCGTTCATATTGTTCGTGTAAAGGCAATGATGCAGGGTCGCGCATAAGCGCTTTAAATGCGATGTCGGTTTGCTTAAGAAGGTGCTTCAAGTGTTGGTTACTATCATCCATGTATTTGTATTCCGTCATCAACGAGTAAAGTAGCTGAGCAAATGCACCCTGGCTCAGCAGCGGTTTAAAGATAACACTGGCTCCTTGAGTGTTATCTTTAATACTACAGTTTTTTTCCGCTAGCGCTAGCTTATATTTACAAAGGTTTAACAACTGCTAGGCAGACTATGGCAAGTATCAACAATACCGGCGCTTCGTTGATAATTCGATAAAAGCGTGGAGTATGCCGATTTTCGTCTCTTGCAAACTGCTTCATTAACTTAAACAAATAGAAGTGGTAGCCATAAAGTGCAAGTAAAAGCAGTAATTTTATGTGCAACCATCCCGACATTTTAAACCATGTTCCCCCGTAGCTGGCAATAAGCGCTACGCCGAATACCAGGGTTAATAGGGCGAATGGTGTAACGAAAAACCACAAGCGCCGCTCCATGACTTTGAACTCGTCTTTGACGACTTGAGAGGTTGTCGACGCGTGGTACACAAAAAGGCGAGGAAGGTAGAAAATTCCCGCCATCCAAGCAAGCATGAAAAAGATGTGTAATGCTTTAAACCATAAAATGTACATACTAGTATTGGGCCTTTTGTAAGAAACTTTGCAATATATTCCACGTAATAACGCCAATAATATCGTTTAGTTCCTGATCGTAAATATACACTGCGCCAGAACGCGAGTTTTTAAGATGTTCGTAAACTTCGTGAAGTGTTGACTGTGCGTTAATGCCTTCCATCTGGTAATAACTTAATGCGGTGGCATCGTGTTCTAAGCTTACGTTGTATTGGACCAGTTTATACTGCACATCTATTTCAAATTTTGATTTTTGAATAACAATGGTCGTCGGGTTTTTCTCAAGAAAATCCGTTAATGCCTTTTCTGGTGCGTCGTGAAACAGTTTGTAGTCGGTGTTCATCGCTGCAAGTACCCCGGTTTTTTCTAATGCTTCACGAATTGAAGAAATTGCATAGGGCAGGTTTTGATAATCAAGCTGTCTGATGAATATTGAGCGGTTGCCAAAAAATTGGGTAGACGTTACGTAGGCTGGCACAATGACAAGCATAGCGGGCAAGATAATTTGAGGGCTGTAAGAGAGCTCCATCACAGCAGACAGTGCCGCAAGAGGCGCGTGCAACACGGCTGTTAGCATGCCTGCGATACCTAGTAAGGCAAAACTATTGGTAAACTCAGGAACATCAATAAAATAAGAAAGTGGTAGTAATAACACGGCGCCCGCCAACATGCCGATCACCATTACTGGGCCAATAATGCCGCCAGGTATACCGAGACCAATTGCAAAGACCGCCAATATAACTTTAAACACCAGTGTTGATACAAGTAATAGTGTGCTGGGCGAAGTGTCAAACAAGTGCTCCACATCAACAAAGTTTGCCCCTAGCGCTTCGGGGATAAACATGCCGATAGTACCAGTGATAACGGCGGCCAATACTAGACGCCAGACCATCGAAACCGGTCTAAATAAGGTCATAACGCGCATGAGTTGGCTATTGAACAAGACTGCCAGCATGCCTAACAAAATGCCGAGCAATACCAAGTAAAAATACATCCATTGACTGAACGCATTAAACGACAAGAAAGACAGTTCGTTAATTTCGCCAAATACAATGCGCGTCAGCACTGAACCGCATGCCGCAGCTAGCATTACTGGAACAAAGATATGAATTTTGTACTCTCGTAACACAACTTCCATCACAAAAATGACCGCGGCGAATGGAGTATTAAATGACGCTGAAATACCGGCGGCAATGCCACAGCCCGCCAGAATACGAATACTGTTGTAAGGTAAACGAAGCCACTGTCCTAAAAAGCTGCTTCCCGATGCGCCCATGTGAACACTCGGGCCCTCGCGGCCAACAACAAAACCACCCGCGAGTGCTAGCATGCCGCCAAAGAATTGATTTATTGTCGTTCTGAAAGGAATATGGCCGTAAAAGTATTTAACGCGATGTATGACAAAGGGAATGCCGAGGCGGTAATGCTTGAACCCGGTTAAAAAAGCAATAAACAAGATAAGCGCAACGCTTATCAACGGCATAAGGAGCCACACTAGCCAGTCGTGCTTTAAGTACGATTGCAATGTAGTAATGCCCGTGGCTTGCAACCATTCTACGCAAAGTCGAAATAGGATAATAATGAGCGCTGCACTTGTGCCCCCAACAATGCCAAGCACGCACAACTGCACTGATGTACGTGGGTGAGCTACTTCCTCTCTTAAAGCCTGCAAGCGCATGATGTGATACAGTAGATTCGACGTAACTGGAAGCTTACCATAAACACTTAAATTTCATAATGTTTTAGGCTCTATGTCGAGTTCGCCTATTCGTGCGAGTATTACTAATATTGGGTGACGTATAAAACCACCGCCAAGCCGTGTTTTAACGTGCGCTGTGGTATTGAAGGTGCGTAGTTGGAAAATTGCAATAATGACAACCGATCAATTAAAACAAATCGTAGGTAACTACAAATGGACTTTCATCGTCGCCATTGCGCTATCTGCAATGGTGATATTTGGTTATCAACTAGCACGCGTTGTTGACCAAGGCGATAGCAAAAAAGTGGCGGCACAAAATGAAACTATTGCCATTTTGTCAAATGAAAACAACACGCTGACTACACAAGTTAATCAACTTGAAGTAGCGCTAGAACTAGCAAAGCGTGAAACAGATTCAATGACTAAAAAAGTGAGTGAGCAAAAAAGAGAACTAGAAGCACAGCAAGAGTTGCTGACGTTTTATGAACGCGTTATGGCGCCTGAAAAATCTGAAGCCATGCTGGCTATCGAAGGCGTTGAAGTATTCAAAATTGATAAGAATCGCTTTCAACTTCGTATGGTGCTGTTGCAATCTCGTCAACAAAAAACAGTGATTAACGGCAATTTGAAAGTGAGTCTGCAAGGCACGAAAGAGGGCCGTGAACTTAGGCTTAAATCAGGCGAAGCCCTCTTCCTGTCTGAGGATATCAAGTACCGCTTTCGTTTTTTCCAAGCAATTAATGTAGAAATAGTACTACCTGAGGGCTTTGAGCCCGACACCATTTTGTTTTCATCATCGGTGTATCAATACAAAACGCGCAAAGAAACGTTTGAATTAAGTGTCCCGTGGGAGCAAGCGCTCGCCGTAGAGCTAGAATGATCGTATCGCTGTTTTTTACCTATAAAAGAACAATACGCTCTGATAGGTAAGGAAACGACGATGGCAGAAACGCGAATAGAAAAAGACAGTATGGGGGAGTTGGCCGTGCCGGTGGACGCTCTGTACGGTGCGCAAACCCAACGTGCAATAGAGAACTTCCCTATAAGCGGGCAGGCCATGCCAGAAGCGTTTGTTCGTGCGCTTATTACCATTAAAAAAGCCGCCGCTCGCGCTAACCAGAAATTGGGTGTGTTAGACGATACACGCGCACAAGCAATAATTGATGGGTGTGACAGCCTGTTAAGTAACGCTAACATCATGAAACACTTTCCGGTAGATGTGTTTCAAACGGGCTCGGGTACGAGCTCTAACATGAATGCTAATGAAGTTATCGCGTATTTGGCGAGTAAACAATCTGATAGCAATGTACACCCCAATGACCACGTTAATTTAGGGCAAAGTTCAAACGACGTTATTCCTACCGCTATTCATGTTAGTGCTGCAATAGAGGTAAGCAATGAATTAGTGCCAGCCCTAGATATACTCATAAAGATAATAGAAGACAAAGCCCAAACCCTTAGTGCTTATTGTAAGACGGGGCGCACCCATCTTATGGATGCTATGCCAGTTAGAATGGATCAGAGTATTACGGCGTGGGCATCGCAGTTAAAGCAACATCGCTGGCATCTAAAGACCCTGCAAGCTCCCTTACATACGTTAGCCCAAGGCGGTACTGCGGTAGGAACAGGGGTGAACTCCCATCCTGAGTTTGCGACGACTTTTTGTGATGTACTATCGCAGTTAACCGGGCTTGAATTTACACCGGCACAAGATTGCTTTGCCTTAATAAGCGCACAAGACACGGCGGTAGCCCTGTCGGGAGTGCTCAAAGGAATTGCGGTTACATTAATGAAGATAGCTAATGACCTGCGGTGGATGAATTCAGGGCCATTGGCGGGCTTAGGTGAAATTACACTACCAGCGCTTCAACCAGGCTCATCCATTATGCCAGGAAAAGTAAATCCAGTAATTCCAGAAGCGGTCGCGATGGCCGCCGCGCAAGTGATGGGCAATGACACTACAATTTCGATAGCAGGTCAGTCTGGAAACTTCGAGTTAAACGTTATGCTTCCCTTGATAGCTAATAACCTTCTGACAAGTTTGTCGCTAATCACCAACAGTGCAGTTGCCTTGGGCGAGAAAGCAATTCGCGACTTTTCTGTGAATCAAGACAACTTAGCGTCGTCGTTATATAAAAATCCAGTATTAGTAACGGCGTTAAACCCTATCATTGGCTATGCAAAAGCCGCAGAGATTGCCAAAGCCGCCTATAAAGAGAAAAAGCCAGTGGTAGAGGTGGCTGCACGCATGACTGATATCCCAAAAGACGAGCTTGAAGCGTTGCTAGACCCAACAAAATTAACGTCAAAACAGCCCCTAGATTAATACCGTTTTATTTTGTTTATTTCAGCCTGCTAGCAATTAGTAGGATGGGGTTGGTTATTATATGACCGGTTGTTGGCACGTTCTTCGCTTATTCATGCTTTCTCGCTGCTTAACAGTTGCCGTAGAAAGGATTTTTGATACAGTGACGTCATAAACAGGCTTGGCCTTTAATGTATGTAAAGGTTGTGAGGTTACAGAGCCTTTTCGGGAAGAACAAATGACAGAAACGTGCTTTCGCATGAAAGGCACAACGCTAACCAGCATTGTGCTAGAAGTAGTAGATTTTGAACCAGATGTTTTTGAGTCGCAGTTAAGCCAAAAAGTGGCAAGTGCGCCTCAATTTTTTACCCGCTCATCACTCATACTGCACATAGTGAAGCCGCTAGCGGCAACAGAGTTTGAACTACTGGTAGCGCTATGTAGACGCTTGCAGTTGCAACCGATGGCAGTAAAAGGTGAGGTCGGGGAGTTAAAACCCATTATCAATGACTTGGGCTTAGCAGATGTTAGCCAAAGCAAATTTACTGATTCTGCGCTTAAGGCGCAGCGAGTAGACGTTGCAACTCAAGACGACACCAAGAAAAATAGTCAAGAAACGAGTGACAAGATAGCACCGCAAGTTGCTAAACCACAAGTTGCACTATTTAAGCCAGCAAAAGTAGTGGCTCGTCCAGTGCGTTCTGGGCAACAAGTGTATGCAGAGGGAAGTGATTTAATTGTAACTGCGTCGGTGAGTGAAGGCGCTGAATTGCTTGCTGATGGCAATATACACGTGTATGGCACACTACGAGGAAGAGCGCTCGCAGGTGTTAAAGGTAATACACAAGCTCGCGTGTATTGTCAGGCGCTCGATGCAGAGCTTATTTCAATTGCTGGGCAGTTTATTATGCATGAATCGGTTAAAGGTGACTGCTGGAAAAAGCCTGCTCAAGTGTATTTAGAAGAAGAAACATTACGCATAGTGCCTTTGGCATAAAAACGTTAAAACAATCGCGCTAAAAATGTGCTGTGTGAAAAATAGGAATTAATAGATGGCAAAAATAATCGTAGTAACATCGGGTAAAGGTGGCGTTGGTAAAACAACATCAAGCGCAGCAATTAGTACTGGCCTTGCGTTAGCTGGACACAAAACCGTTGTCATTGATTTCGATGTAGGCCTTCGAAACTTAGACCTAATCATGGGCTGTGAACGCCGAGTTGTGTACGACTTCGTTAATGTAATTAATAAAGAAGCTACGCTGAAACAAGCGCTTATTAAAGACAAGCGCACTGACAACTTATTTATCTTACCTGCATCTCAAACGCGAGATAAAGACGCACTGACCATTGAAGGTGTGCAAGCGGTGCTAGATGAGCTTAAAAATGACTTTGATTTCATTATTTGTGACTCACCTGCAGGTATTGAACAAGGCGCACAAATGGCTCTTTACTTTGCGGATGAAGCCATTGTAGTAACAAACCCAGAAGTATCATCGGTACGAGATTCAGACCGTATTCTTGGTATTTTACAGAGCAAATCGTTGCGCGCAGAAAAAGGTGAGTCGGTTAAAGAACATTTGCTATTGACGCGCTACAACCCAACACGCGTAGAAAGTGCAGAAATGCTTAGTGTTGCCGATGTAGAAGAAATCCTTGCTATTCCGCTTCTAGGTGTTATCCCAGAATCAGAAGCGGTACTTAAAGCGTCTAACCAAGGCCAGCCGGTCATTTTAGATTCTGAAGCTAACGCGGGGCAGGCATACTCTGACGCGGTTAAGCGTTTGTTGGGCGAGAGTGTGGAGCATCGTTTCCTTGAAGCCGAGAAGAAAGGATTCTTTAAACGCTTATTGGGAGGGAAGTAATGGGCATTTTTGATCTGCTGAAGAAAAAGCAAAAACCAAGTACAGCCGCAGTGGCGAAAGAGCGTTTACAAATTATTGTTGCACACGAACGCAAAAAACGCAGCGAGCCTGATTACCTTCCTATGATGCAACAAGAGATCATTCAAGTGATCAGGAAATACGTGACTATCGCGGATGACCAAGTTTCGGTTCAACTTGATAACAACGATGATTGCAGTGTCTTAGAGTTAAATGTGACGCTGCCTGACTCACAGTAGCGAGCAATTTGATACTTCATTTATAAAAGCGACCTAGCCTGTCTGACTAGGTCGCTTTTTTTATTTGAAATATAAAAAACTATTCTTTTTTCAAAGACTTTATACGTTTGGCTTATGTACAAAGTGTGTTTCTAATCTAAACTGAAAAAACACATAACGCATCAGTGGTCATTGTTTTCATAGGAAGTCGATATGCAACGGAGTTTAGAGCAAGAAGTTGCGCACCTCAAAAGGCGGCTAGAGCGCGAGAAAAAAGCGCGTGAGTCTGCAGAACAATTACTCGACGATTATGCAAAAAAGACCTTTATTGCTAACGAAAAGCTGCGAGACGCTGTTGCTGAAGTTGAGCATAAACAACAAGAAATAGAGTTCTTTGTAAAATCAACAACTGAATCAACCAGCGCAGAGAGTAATCAAACCTTGGTAGAGTCTTTACTTGGACTCTGCGCCACGTTTACTGACGCGAAATTTGCGGCGAGCTTTTATACCAATAATGGTATGCAATGCGAATCTCCAAGGGTTATTCGAAATAGCTTTAATACCACGCAAATAACGGATATCGAGCAATTAATCCCGTTTGACACTGAAGGTCTTCTTCCTTATTGGTGCATTCAAGAGCTAACATCGCCTGAAGCCGATAATTTATCTACGTGGCTGGTTTATTCCAATTTTCATTATGTCGATGGTGTTGATGGGTGGCTTGCCATGCTCATAGATTCAGCAGCTATTGATGAGGAAAAGCTTTACGTGCTTGACGCACATATTGCCCAGCTTCGACATAGCTTGGAAAAACTGAATGATAAAAGCGATACAGAGCAAATAGACGGCCTCAAAGTTGAGCTATCCGACGCGCGTAAGCAGCTTACTATAGCAGATAGGATGTCCTCTCTTGGCTTATTGGCCAGTGGTGTTGCCCACGAAATCAATAACCCTCTTGCGTTTATATCGGCAAATAACCGGTACTTAAAACAAGCATTGCTTCCGGCTATTAGTGGTTTGAAGCAAATTGCCGAGCAGTATGAAGGCACTGAGGCTGGTGATGCCATTCAAAATAACAATTTGGTTCGCCTTGAAGAAACGATTGCTGAAGTGTTGCAAGATAACATGGATGGAATAGACAGGCTTAGCAAGATAAGTGATAGTTTGCGAAAATTTGTTCATACCGGAGCAGATGAACTTTCTGCTGTGAATGTAAATGATGTTGTAAGTAATGTGGTTAAAATGGCATCGTTTAGTAAACAGAACAGCCAGCGTATTGATGTCGAGTACGCAAGTGGTAGCGCAAATGTAAATGCTAATCTTGGCGAGCTAGAGCAGGTGCTTCTAAATATAACGATAAATGCACTTCACGCTACCGAAAACAGCGGCAGTGTAACTATTAGTGTTGACGAGCACGTTGATAGTGTGTGTATCCACGTTAAAGACAATGGCGTCGGTATAAGCAAAGAAAATATGGCTAAAATTTTCTCACCGTTTTTTACCACTAAAGAGGTAGGAAAAGGCACGGGGCTGGGGCTGGCTATATCAAAAAGCATTGTAGAGGCCCATGGAGGCTCACTTGATGTGGAGTCTGAGTTGGGGCAGGGGACGTGCTTCACAATAGCGCTGCCTAAGGTAATGACAGCAGTAAATGCAGAGGCGATGGAATGACAGATAAATTAGATATCTTATTGGTTGATGACGAAGTAGCCGTCCAGCGCGCGCTTAAACGTACTTTAGAGTGCCTGATACCCTCCAATATTGATACGGCAAGTAGCGGAGAAGCTGGGCTTGAAGCGTGTCAAAACAAAACTTATGACATCGTTATCAGCGATTTATCTATGCCTGGTATGAGTGGTACCGAATTTCTTAAGCAGCTTTCTCATTCAGCACCTGAGACAATTCGCATAATGCTAACGGCGCACAGCGAGGCAGAACATGTTTTAGACGCCGTGAACGAAGCTAATGTATGGAGCTATCTTAAAAAACCATGGGACGATACACGGCTTGAGCTTGTTATTGGTCAAGCCGTGAAAATGCGCAAGACATTAATCGAGCGCAGCATGTTGCGTACAGCACTGGTTAAGGCTGAGTCACGAAGAAAGCGCACGGTTGAAGGTTTTATTGGTGAGTCAAAAGCGCTCAAAAATGTGTATTCGATTATTGAAAAGGCAGCGCCAAGCTCGGCCTCGGTATTTATCACCGGTGAAAGTGGCGTGGGTAAAGAAGTAGCAGCCTCTGCTATACATAACCTAAGTAAGCGCAAACACGACAATTTTGTGGCGCTTAACTGCGCCGCTATTCCCTCTGAGTTAATGGAGTCGGAAATTTTTGGTCATGTAAAAGGTGCATTTTCTGGTGCAGTTTCAAATCGTGACGGTGCAGCAACGCAAGCTGATAATGGCACGTTATTTTTAGATGAACTCGGCGAAATGGACATGGGGTTGCAGGCAAAAATTCTGCGCTTTATTCAAACAGGCACATTTCAGCGGGTAGGCTCGGGCAAGCTGGAAAAAGTGAATGTGCGCTTTATCGCCGCGACCAATCGGCAACCCCTTGAGGCAATAAAAGATGGGCATTTGCGAGAAGATCTGTTTTACAGGTTAAACGTGATAGCTCTTCATTTACCACCATTGCGGGAACGTGGAGATGATGTGTTGCTGTTAGCAAATCATTTTATGCGTTGCTATATGTCAGAAGAAAGTAAGATGTTCTCTGGCTTTTCTGATGATGCAAAAGCACTGCTGCGTAAGTTTTCTTGGCCTGGCAACGTACGCCAGCTTCAAAATTTAATCCACAGTTGTGTGGTAATGAACGACGGTCCATTGCTGACAGCAAGCATGTTAGCGTCTCAGCTTCCTGTAGAGCAAGCGCGTATCCAAACGGTTGCTGAACAGGAATGCGGGTCAATAGATGCAGCGTCTCATGAGACTGCGATTGCCGAGGAACCTTATGAGTCTGCTGCTTCACTGTCCAGTAAAGAGACGCCTGCACTGAACGAAAGTGATATCCACACGCTTGCGGATGTTGAACGCAAAGCAATTCAGGATGCAATTGCTTATTACGAAGACAATGTCGTTAAAGCAGCCAACGCGCTTGGTGTTAGTCCCTCGACACTATATCGCAAAATTCAGCAGTGGTAGGGCGTTTGGTCGGTACGTGTTGTTAAATACTTGCCTATTTACCTAAGCGAAAAGGGGGGCGTATGTCAAAAAGTAGTGAGCAGTCACACCCAATGCACGACCCTACAGTGAAAAGTCTTATGCAGCGTATGGAGCCGCATATTGCACAAAGCTTCACTGTAGAGCAACAGCTGGCACTTGCACGCGTTGTGGGCCTGCGTGGTGGTCGTGTGCATAGCATTGATATGCGCGCTACGGTCAAATTCCCGTTTTTGCCATGGAGTTTTTATCTTGTCTTTCTGGCAGGGAAAAACAGACGCCCACTTACGGCGAAAGAAAAGGCCTTTGCAGCGGCGTCGCTTTTTCTTATTGCCACATTAACTGTCATGATATTGAGTTTGTTAGGCCTCGTTGCGCTCTACATCATAAAATCACTTTTGGGTATCAATCTATTTGAAAGTTTCTCGCTTGGACTTTTCGACTGGCTAAAATCATCCTGACACGCCTTTAAAGCAGTAACTTATTAAAAGGGCTAAAAGCCCTTTTTCATTTTGAGAAAATGAAAACCTTTCTCTCTCGCAAAATGCCTATTCTTTTTCAGATTAAAAATCGCCCAGCGCCAAAATTTAGAGGGTAATATTTCTTTTTTCTTGTAAGATTTTGATTTTAATTGGTTTTGTCGGGTTGGCAAAAGCTTTGCAGTGTTGAGGGTAACCAAGCGCGATTACAAAGCATCAATAACGTACTTTGTAATCTACAGCAGTATTTTTCTTAGGCACGCAGACTGTGTCTTAGTAGGAGAAAGATGATGAAAACAGTATCCACAAAGTTTAACCACAACGCGACCAATCATAAAGGGTTACCTATTGCAGCACAGAAGATAGTGGCCCTACTTGGATTAGTTGCCTTATCTCCGCTGCTTATCATTGTCGCAACCTTAATAAAATTGGAAAGCCGCGGCCCACTTATTTTTTCACAAACTCGAGTTGGTGAACAAGGCCGTCAATTCAAGTGTTTTAAATTTCGGTCAATGTATACGCCAGACTCTCCTCAATGGGAAGTGGCAGCAAAAATGAAAAGTGACAGAGAAGGCATCTGTCAGAAAATGTACAGTGACCCGCGTATTACCCGTGTTGGCCGTGTTATTAGAAAGCTGTCCATCGACGAGCTACCTCAGCTATTTAATGTGTTAACGGGTGATATGGTGTTGGTAGGACCGCGCCCGCATCTTACGTCTGAGTACGAACAATACGATACAGAAACACTTGTACGTCTTAACTGTAAACCTGGCTTAACCGGCTTATGGCAAGTGTCAGGCCGCGCTGATACAACGTTTGAAGAGCAGTTAATGCTTGATAAAACCTATATTGCGCAACAAAGCTGGTTTTTCGATGTAAAAATTTTATTGGCCACCGTTCCCGCTGTTGTTACTGCAAGAGGCGCTTACTAATCTCCTTGTGTGCGCTGGTTGCCCTAAGCAGCATGTTGTTTATCAGCATGCTGCTTTTTTTATTTTTCAGCGATTATCCTAGTTCTCACTTTCCTTCCAACCCATTCTGTATCGCCTAGTACTGTTGAAAATATTTTGCCACTTGCGCTTTTGAATGCCGCCCGTTAATCCCGTCCGTTGTTTTCTTTTTTTCTTTTCATTGGTTATTTCTATAGGCAGATCTGAAATCGAATGAGCGGCGCACTCTCTTTTGCATCCTGCTTTTCGAGCGTTTCTTGTATTTTGCAAAATGCATAAAATGATGCTGTGCAAAATGAGAATATCACAACCTCGGAATAATGATTTGTGTGCTGGTTTTTGTTTAAGTTTATGAAATGTAGGGTTTTTTATGAATTGGCACTTCCTTTGCTGAATACCTTATAAGTCAGTGTTCTCAGTAGGAAGTAATCAACATGAAAGCATTATCTGTTGTTATCACCATGTACAATCAAGTGCAAAACATAGAAAGAGCAATCAAAAGCGTTCAGCGTCAAGCGCTGAAAGTGAATGAGATTATTGTTGTCGATGACGGCTCGACAGATGGCAGCGTTGAGCTTGTTCGCAATTTGAATGTCGAAAATCTAAACGTGGTTGAACTTTCTGGTTGCGGTATTGCAACAATGCGAAATGAAGGTGCAATGGCTGCAAAGAGCAATTATGTGGCTTTTCTAGGTGCTGATGATGAATGGCTTCCCTTCTTTACGCATGAAATGAGCCAGCTTCAAGAGAAGTATCCTACCTCAGATGTTTTCGCTACTCGTTATCAGTGCATGAGCGATAATGGCACACTGAGAGACGCTGACATTTACTTAAACTCGGTAAATCCTAACGGCTATTTACTGACTGACTTTTTCAAAATGGCAACGCTAGGAGATTTGCCCTTTACCGTATCTTCTATGATGGTGAAAAGGAGCAATTTTTTGGCCCTTGGTGGGTTTGCAGTAAGTGAGCATACCCGTGTACCCAAAGACTTTATTTTGCAAGCTGCGCTTGATGGCACTATTGCATATAGCCCAAACATTCATATGCACTGTCATACTCAGTGTCATAACCCAGGTGTAGAAGACTTGTTTCCCGTCGGTAATTACTCCTCAGCTGAGCGTTTGTACTCAATGGTGATGGCAGGCAATTATTCTGCTCAAATGCTTAAAAGTGTTCAGCGATACTGTGCAGTGCAGGGGCTAAATGCAGCGAAAACGTTTATCAAAAACGGCAATAGTCATATGGCAAAGTCTGTTTTGACCATGCCCATGTGCCAACACTATACGCGCTATTACTTGGCAATGTTTACACTGGTAAAACTGCACGCCGCCAAATCGCTATTAAGCAACGCGGTCGCCGCTCTTCGCAAGGAGTCGCAGGCATGAAAATCAATGCAATCATGTTGATAAAAGATCACGTTGATATAGTGGAAGAAGCGCTGCTGTACGCGATGAAGTTCTGCCATAGAATTTATATTTACGATAATCACTCTACAGATGGTAGCTGGGAGTTGGTAAATGAAATGGCATCTCGTTTCAAAGAGCTCGTCATTTTCGGACAAACAGACGAGCCAAGTAACCGCGGATTGCTTAATCGTATTTATAACCGCTATCACAACGAGTATACAAACGAAGACTGGTGGTATGTGTTACACCCAGATGAGTTACTCAGTGAGTCACCACAGGGGGATTTAAAAAGCGCATTGTTGGCAAACAAGAACGCAATGAATGTGTGGGTGGCACGTTTTTACTTAACTAATCAAGAAGTCACTGAGTTTGAGAGCGAAAATGTAAATGCCTCGATAGTGAAGCGCCGTAAATACTATTCAGTCAACAAAAGCGAACCGCGCTTTTTCACCAACGACCCTGTTCGCAAGTGGGAAGAGTCTTCATTATCACGTATTCCTGCATGGGCAACATCGGTGTCAAAGGATTTTGTTGTGTCGCGCAGTTACCCGATGAGAACGCCACAACAGGTAGAAAAACTGGCGAACAAACCCATGGCATTGAATGATTATCCCTGTGCTAGTTCACTCAACGAGTATCAAGGTGACGGTCACTTTATAGTGGGCAAGTCTGTGAAGCTGAGAGCGTTATTAGCGCGTATTCGAGGTGCCTTTTTAAAAAAACTTGGTATTCGTGTTAGCGCGACAGCAAACACGGTAAAGCACAACGTTACAACAACCAAACCAGTGTAGGAGTAAGTTATGCATAACCGCGCAAAAGCAAAAAAATACAGTGTGCTAATAGTGGAAGATGATGCATTGGCTCGCGCTACGCTTATTGGTATGTTGTGTAAAGAGTTTGACTGTAGCTATGTTGATGATGGCTTAGAAGCAATCCGATATTGCCAAAAGCATGAAACGCCGAATGTCATATTGATGGACTATCACATGCCTGAAGTAAACGGTGTAGATGCCTGCATTAAATTACGAGAGTGCAGTCGTTCTAAAGATATTCCGATAATATTTTTTACCGCAGACGAAGATTGTGAGTTACAAAAACAGTGTTGGACTGCTGGTGCGTCAGACTTTGTTGCTAAACCAGTTAAAGCCGATGTCTTAAAAATGCGGATATTGCATCAAATTAGCGTTAAGGCAAAAGAGCGTCACTTAGAGTCTTTAGCATGTAAAGATCAACTAACGTCATTACCCAATCGTCAATTTCTTATGCAAAGTGCACCGAGATTGATTAAACAGCTGAATCGCGAAAAAGCGAGTTTGTCGGTATTGATGGTTGATGTTGATAATTTCAAGAAGTACAACGATACCTATGGGCACCTTGACGGCGACAAAGTGCTAAAGGCCGTGGCAGGCGCGTTAAGTCAGTGTGCCAGAAGGCCGCTCGATTGCGTAATGCGCTTTGGTGGCGAAGAGTTTTTGATTTTGCTGCCCAAAACCTCGTTAGAAGATGCAGAGTTTATTGGTCATCGCATGACGCAAGCTGTTGAAGATTTGCTCATTACCAACAAGCACGCTAATCATGGTGTGGTAACGGTGAGTATAGGACTTGCATCAACGAAGCAGAAAGGAGCTATCAAGTTTGTCGATTTGATCAAACAAGCCGATAAAGCGCTGTACCATGCAAAGGCGACGGGTAAAAACCGAGTTTCGACAGGAGCAACAGCACGAGTTACTCCGGTAAAAAAGGCTACCTTACAACCTGTGTCGCCGTTAGTGGCTTATAGTTTTGGCTAATGGCTTTACAGACGGAATTCATTTTAACTGGGCTCTGTTAACATTAAGCTGTTGAGAAGCAAGCTCAATAACCTTGTCATCCAGTGGTGGTGGTGTGATATCAACACCTTCACAGAGCATATCGACAATATAGCGCAATGCATCCACCCTGGCTTGCCACTTGTGTTCGCCGTTAATAATATGCCATGGTGCATGGCTAGTGTGTGTTTGGACGAACATGTCATTAATAGCCTGAATGTAGTCTTTTCGCTTGCGTCTGTTGTGTAAATCTTCTTCTGTGAGTTTCCAGCGTTTAAAAGGGTTGTGAAGACGCTCTTCAAAGCGTTTTTTTTGCTCCTCTTCTGAGATATGCATGTAAAGTTTGATGACGCGAACTCCGCTATCACAAAGTGTACGTTCAAACTCGTTAATTTCTCTATACGCCCGTTGCCATTCACTTTGTGTGGCCAAACTATCCACGCGCTCAACGAGCACGCGTCCGTAGTGTGAGCGGTCAAATAACGTTAGTGAGCCCGGTGATGGAATTTGCTGCCAAAACCGATAGAGAAAGTGTTTGTCTTGTTCTTCTTTTGCTGGCTTAGCAACGGGAAATACATGCACACCCCGTGGGTCTAGTTTTTCAGTAATACGTCGAATTGTGCCTCCCTTACCTGACGCATCCCAGCCCTCAAAAATAATCAAGGCGCGACGCTTTTGATGAAAATAGGCCTGCTGGACGTGAAAAAGCGTTTCTTGGATAGACGCTAAGGCTTGCTTATAGTCTTCCTTGTCGCCGAATTGCGATTCAGGGAAGTCATCGAATAATACGGGGGGCGCACTTGCTGTACTAGATTCCATTGTTTGTTCACTATTAAGTAAAGCAGACGTTTAGAGTAAACATTTTTCAGCCCCGCGCCAACTAAGGGGAGTGCAATCCGTTGCCTTCACTCTTGATTCATTAAGTTTCGCCCCAATAGTTGATGAAATTAGTCAAGTATTAGATAATTGCGCATAGTGTTTGTGCGTTAGCACATTAAGTCCGGTTAAGAGGTGGGTATGTCTGTAGAAACGGCGTTGCCAATTGAGTTTTCTGATGCAGCGGCAGCAAAAGTGAAAACCCTTGTGACAGAAGAAGAAAATCCTGATTTGAAGCTACGTGTTTATGTAACAGGTGGTGGTTGTTCGGGGTTCCAATATGGCTTTACATTCGATGAAAAAGTCAATGAAGGTGATATGACCATCGAAAAAGACAGCGTAACCTTAGTGGTTGACCCTATGAGTCTTCAGTATCTTGTTGGTGGCGTTGTTGATTACGTCGATGGCCTTGAAGGCTCACGTTTTCTTGTTCAAAACCCTAATGCCACAACAACATGTGGTTGTGGTGCAAGCTTCAGCGTTTAGCATTTAAAACGCTTATACCTTTCTATGGCATGGTGATTTCTTGCGCCATGCCGACATGTTCTCACTTTCCTTTTTGTTTATTACTATCGTTGGCGCCTTGCTGACAATACTGCCTTACCGCTTTTGAACTTCTATTGGGTCAATTGACCTGTCTTGCCGATAAAGTGCATTGTCTTCACTCCTTAACTTGTCTAAGTTAACAATATAATTACAAGCATCAACATGCGACAACAGGCAAAAAGGAAAAAACATGAACAAAACCTTGTTCGTCAACGGGACCGAATACCCTATTGATGTCCCCGATAACATGCCACTATTGTGGTTTTTACGCGATAGATTGGAATTTACTGGCACCAAGTTTGGTTGTGGAAAAGGTTTGTGCGGTGCCTGTACAGTTCACGTTGATGGCCAAGCTACGCGCGCCTGTGTAATGCCTGTTAGCGCACTGGCAGGGCGCAAAATAACCACCATTGAAGGATTGTCTGAAGATGCTTCTCATCCGCTTCAAAAAGCCTGGGTTGAAGTAGGCGTCCCCCAATGTGGTTACTGTCAAGCTGGCCAAATAATGAATGCGGCAAGCCTGTTGTCTAACAACGCCACGCCAAGTGAGCAGGACATTGATAATGCGATGCAAGGCAATATTTGTCGTTGCGGCACTTATCAGCGTATTAAGAAGGCGATAAACATCGCGGCAAGTGAGTTGGCAAATTATGATTTGGCCAAGGAGGTGTCGTGATGCGTGCAAATATCGAAAGTTTGCTTATTACCCAGCGCGAAAAACAAGCGCAGTCATATACCGTAAAGCCATTATCGTTAAATCGCCGTCAGTTTTTGAAGGCAAGTGCGATTGGGGGCTGTGGGCTCATGGTCGGTGTTTCGCTTAATGTTAACGCGAGTAAGGTGGAAGCGGCAGAGTTTAGTCCCAATGCGTTTATTCATTTGCAACAAGATGGCAGTGTACTTATTTACTGCGGTCGTTGTGAAATGGGACAGGGGATCAGTACTGCTTTACCGTCGGTAGTGGCCGATGAAATGGAAGCTGATTGGTCGAAAGTCACTGTAGAGCAGGCTGAAGGCAACCAAGACAAATACGGTAGCCAAGCGACGGGAGGCTCTGCCAGTATTCGAACCATGTATGAACCCATGCGCAAAGCTGGTGCTGTAGCTAGGGAAATGCTGGTGGCTGCGGCAGCCAAGGCATTCAATACAAGTCCTGACAATTGCTATGCTCAAAATCATTTTGTTATTAACAAGAGCACAAATCAGAAATTAAGTTATGGCGAGTTGGCATGTGTTGCTGCAACAATGCCAACACCTGAAAATCCAACACTGAAGTCAAAGGCTGATTTTCGCTATATAGGCTCTCACTTGCCTCGCCATGATGTATCAAAAGTCGTACAAGGTAAGCGCGTTTACGGTGTAGATACCAAAGTTGCAGGAATGCAATATGCCGCTATTGTGCATTGTCCCGTGATGGGCGGCACATTGAAGTCGGTAGACAAAACTGAAGCCATGAAAGTGCAAGGTGTTACCGCGGTGGTCGAGATTGCGCCTATGAAAGTGCCATTTGGTTCGCTTGGTGGCGTTGCTGTGGTCGCAAATAACTCATGGTCTGCACAACAAGGCGTTGAAAAATTAAAAGTAGAGTGGGATAGAGGCGTACACGGCAGTTACGACACCACCTCCTACATGAAGACGTTAGTTGAAAACGTTGAAAAGCCCGCGAATAAAATTGCTGAGCGAGGGGATGTAGAATCGGCCTTTGAAAATGCTGACCAAACCCTATCGGCGACATTTACCGAAGGGCATTTAGTCCATGCTCCGATGGAGCCGAATGCCAGTGTTGTGTCGGTAGGCGATGGTGCTTGTGAGGTATGGGCATCCACACAAAGTCCTGACGATATTCAATCAGTACTTTCACAGTTTTTAGGTATCGATAAGAAAGCGGTAAAGGTTAATGTCATGATTAGTGGCGGTGCATTTGGACGGAAGTTCAAGTGTGACTACGTGCAAGAGGCCGCGGCTATATCAAAGGCGGTGGGAACACCCATACAGCTAACATGGACGAGAGAAGAAGACACGCGAACCGGCTTTTACCATTCAAACAGTGCTCAACATATTAAAGCGGCGCTAGATAAGGATGGCAATGTCACAGGTTGGCTGCATCGTGCCGCTTTCCCTTCAATAAACACGTTGTTTGACCCTTCAGTGCAATTTGCACCCGCGAATGCCATGAGTGAAATAGAGAACCACCCTTATGGTATTGCCAATTTACGCAGCGAGTCTGGTTTAGCGCCAGCACACACCCGTATTGGCTGGTACAGAGCAGTTTATGCTATTTTTTGGGGCTTTGCTTATGGCGTATTCACTGATGAGCTGGCTGAGAAAGCCGGTATAGATACCGCGACAATGTTGCATCGTTTATACGATAGTAATACTAACCCAGAACAGGCTGAACAAGTAAAACGCTCTAAAGGTGTACTTGACTTAGTCATTGAAAAGTCAGGCTATGGAAAGACGTTGCCTGAGGGAGAGGGGATCGGTATAGCGGTGCATTATAGTTTTCAGACATACATAGCCATGGCGGTGCATGTGCGTATGAAAGGTGACGACTTTGAAGTGCTTCGTGTGGATTCTGCTGTAGACTGCGGACAAGTGCTAAACAAAGACGGTGCTGCGGCGCAACAAGAGGGCGCAGTGGCGATGGGGATCTCATTGGCTAAGTACTGTGAAGTGTCGTTTAAAGACGGTGCAGTGGTAAACAGCAACTTTCACGACTACCCCGTTATGCGTATTACTGACATGCCTGAAGTTCATGTGCATTTTGTCGACTCAGATGCAAAGCCCACAGGACTTGGTGAGCCGGGTATGGCACCGTTTGCGCCAGCGCTAAGTAATGCCATCTATCATGCTTCAGGTACGCGTCATAGAAATCTACCAATCCAGCCAATGCGCACCTAAATGGTGTGTATTGGTTTATTCGATAATGAGCAGGTAACGTTATGAAACTGTACGGTTCTACCACATCACCATACGTGCGTCGTATACGCATTATCTTGGCGTCAACAGAGCATGAATTTCTTAATTTGCAGATTTTTTCTGGGGAAGATCGTGCGCTGTTGGCATCCCGCAATCCCACGTTAAAAGTGCCGTGTTTAGAAGACAACGGGCAGATGATTTTTGACTCGCGCGTCATTTATAATTATCTGGCGGATAAACTCGATTTAGATGGCCTTACGTGGGAAGAAGAGAATCAGCTAACGCTCATTGATGCGGCAAATGATTCTTTTGTTCAAATGATGCTGCTCAAGCGTTCAGACTTCGATATCAGCCAAGACAAAATGTACTTTACGCTTCAGCGAGAACGCATTGAGGCGGTGCTTGAAAGTCTCTGTGAGCAGCTTGATGCTGGCGGGTTTAGTACGTGGACCTACCCTGAAATATGTTTGTACTCTATGGTCGATTGGGTGCTTTTTCGAGAGCTTCACGATATGAAAAACTACCCCCAATTGCTCGAGTTTCATGAAAAGCACCACCACCGTATTGAAGTAACCGCTACCGACCCTCGCGGATAATAAATGCGCCTACAAGCGGGTTAATAACCTTTATCAAAGTCGAACTGATAAAGTAATGGCTCGCTTGCTAGGTAGCGAAAGGCATTTTCTAGAAAGACACTGGCGACATCCGATGGCTGAGATTCAGCTGCGGTGTGGGCAGTAATCGTTATTTTTGGATGTATCCAAAATGCATGGTCTTTTGGCAAGGGTTCTTGTTTAAAGACATCTAACACCGCGTGTTTTAAATATCCTGCATTTAAACACTTAATCAAGGCTTCATCATCTACTGCATTTCCGCGCCCTGCGTTAATGAAAACGCTGTGTGATTTTAGCGCTTTTAAAATGTCATCGGATATGAAGTTTTGAGTTTGTGGCGTATCAGGCATAAGGTTCACAAGATGATCAGCTTGACCTGCAAACTCCACTGCTGATTCTTGCGTGTACATGGCGTGTACACCATCAACAGCAGCTCCACTTCTACTTAACCCTACAACACGCATTTCAAAGGCGTGTGCTACAGGGATAAGTGCTTTGCCAATACTGCCAAGTCCAAGGATCCCCAAGGTTTGTCCGTGCAATGGTATACGTGGCGAGGCTTCCCACTTCGGTGGTTGCGCCTGTTGATTTTGGCGAAACATGGATGTGTTTCTGGCGTGTTCCAACAAATAAGCAAATACATATTCGCGCATTAGTTTACCAAAAATACCTTTTAGGCCGGTAAGGGTGTAGTCGGTTTTACTCGCACGCAGCAAAGGTGCATTACCTGCCCATGTCGACTGACACCATTTGATATTATGACATTGCTCAATTATCTCAGCTGCTAAATCGGGATCTGCAAGCAAGATATTTACGGCTTCAGGTTCAATTTCCTTAGGTGAGGTAGCAATTTTTTCAATATGAATTTTTGTATTCTTGCCCATTGCCAGGCTGTGGGATGTCGCGTTGCTTTCACTTAACTGCGTTGAAATTGCAGTTGCAATATCGTGGGCTTCATCACTTAAAATGGTGACTGATAAGCATGCATCAGCGCCTGAATTCATTCGCTTTTTTCTCCCAGAGTAAACTTTTCTTTCCTAATTAGTCAGCGCTTTTCGTGCGCAAGGTTGTTCTAATAATGTGATTTAAGTTTTACATTTTTGTAAATGAATTGATGTGTAATACATCGAGTTGGTATCAATATTAACGGAATAACTATGCAGTCTACTACGCAGTCTTCAATAAACGTTGCACACGCTAAAGTGCTATCACCAAAACGTAACACTACTGTTGCCGAAACTACAGAGGCACTGGTGGCCGAACAGCTTTCTCATTTTGGTATCGATGCATCAAGTGATTACGGCAAAGCGCTTGCTAATACCGCACACCATTTGTACGGCGCACAATCAAGTGTGATGCAATTGTGGGACATTACCAACAATACACTGCAAGGACTCGATAAAGAGGACAGAGTAGCTTATTTTAACGCCAAAAAGTTCCTTTCTTTCCAAATAGCGAAAATATTAGACACACTGCAAAACCCCTTTAGAGCAACCTATCAGAGTTTATCTGGTGGCAACGGTTCGCAAGGTCATTACCCGCTGTTTGATAACGTTACTGCATTGTTTTCAGCAACCCCTGTTGTGGTGCGCACGGCGACTTACGTGTATGCCTGTACCGAATGGGTAGATGACGCTTTTCAGGGTAAAGAGTTTACTCACCAAATTTATTCGCGTCTTCTCAACCCAACAAATATCTCTTTGGCAAACGCGATTGTTGATATGGAAGCAGGCCCTTATGCTGCAGAGTATTTAGCGTGGAACTTTAACTCAGGCATGGCTGCAATTGATGCGTGTTTGTCGAACGTATTGAGTCATGGTGATGTATTGATTGTATCGCGTAATGTGTATGGTGGTGTTTATCAATTACTGCATGATTATTTTGCTCGTAGTAATCG
This sequence comes from Alteromonas sp. KC3, assembly GCF_016756315.1. Taxonomy (NCBI): domain Bacteria; kingdom Pseudomonadati; phylum Pseudomonadota; class Gammaproteobacteria; order Alteromonadales; family Alteromonadaceae; genus Alteromonas; species Alteromonas sp. KC3. Next base: position 3,540,884 of record NZ_AP024235.1, on the reverse strand, counting down.
AATGGATATTCAAATCGCGTGGTTTGATGGTTACGACAAAGAAAGCTTTGCCGAATTTATGCAAGAAACCAAAAAGAAACATGCTGCGCGTTTGGACAACGGCGCTCGTATGCATGTGTATCTAGAGTCGCCATGTAACCCACATGGCTACGTACTCGATGTCCCAGGTATTTGTGAGCTTGCGCACGCTGAAGGCTCGCTGGTTATGCTTGATTCGACGCTAGCGACGCCTGTGCTGCATCAGCCTCTTCAGCACAAAAACAAAGCAGCAAGACCCGATTATGTTATGCACAGCTACACCAAAGACTTGTGTGGTAGCGGCGCGACTACTGCTGGTGTTGTTATCGGCGAAGGCCACAGAATGTTCCAGCCCAAAGGCAGTAATATTAATGGGGTAGATTGGTCTGAAACCATGTTCTGGGATGTGTACTACATCAAGGGCGCATTCTTAGATTCAGAAAAAGCCTTTGATGTGCTTAACGGTATGAAGACGCTAGAACAGCGCATGATGACAAAGGTCATCAATACCGAGGTGTTTACTTCTTTCCTTAATGCACACGAACAAATTCGCGTTAACTGTCATGCATTGCCACAGCACAGCAACGCGGGCCTGCGTGAAAAACAGCATACACACGGTTGGCCTTGCACGCTATTTACGGTCGATATGGCACCAGCGAATTTACCTCGAGATGTGTTCACGCGTTTCTTTGATGCGTTAGAGCCTGCCTTTAGTCACCAAGTGAGTATTGGACAGAACAACACCATCATACTTTGCCCTGCCTTAACGTCGCATTCTGAATTAAGTACAGAAGAGCAAAAGAAAGCGGGTATCGAGCTTACTACCATGCGTATTGCGATGGGTACGGACAACGTTAAACAGCTTATTGCGCATTTCATGTTGGCGGCGAAACACTTTATCGAACCTCATGCCCCCGGTTTCTGTAACAAGTTTATGGCCATGGATGACATCGACACCTTATATCTGAGCGTTAGTGAGCGCGTGTGTGCCCAGCATTTTGGTAGTAAGCCAAGTATGGCATCACTGATGAAAGGGCATGACTAAGTCGAAGCTCACTTAATACTCGCTGCTGTACTTATACTCAAGTAATTAAAGCGGTAGTCGATAATTACAATGAGGATGTACTCCTTCTCCCGGGCCTTTCCTTACGCGGGCTCGGGATTTTTTTTGCTCACGGTTATTAAGGCAGCGCTATGCACCAGTTTAAAATAGATGTCACATTAGATGCATCATTACCCTTTGTTTTTGCGGCATTTCATGAACCTGAATATTTATCAGAATGGTTTGCGCCAGGCGATTGCGTTGTGACACAAATCATGAGTGATTTTAAAGAAGGGGGGCGTTACCGCATTAAGCTGATGGAGCCTAGCGGTGTGGAAATGTCATTAACAGGGGAATACACGACGATTTTGGCCAATGAGCAATTGACCTTTTCGTGGGCGTGGGAAGATGACTTAGAAGACTCTGTGATGACGTCGGTAGACATTCATTTTGAAAAGACTGAAGAAGGATATGTAAGGCTGGTGCTAGTGCAAAGTGGCTTTGCTAACAAAGAAGAGTGTCAGCAGCACAATCATGCCTGGATGTCGTGTCTTGAAAAACTGGCGGTGTTAGCCAATCAGAAAACAGGGTTTAACTGATTCACTCAGTCAGTCAATCAATTAAGGTGGAGCAAGGCCCCACCTTTTTTAACTAATGCAGTTAACATAATGCTTCAAGTGCATCTTTGCCTGTTTCTTCCTTATAAGTAGTGAAATCATTGTAGCCTTCTACGCTATTTCCATACCAGCTAGCAGGATCATCGAATGCGGTTAATGGGTAATCGTTTGCAAAACGAGTAGGTAAATCTGGGTTAGTTATCCACGGTCGGCCAAAGGCCACCATATCACCGTCACCATCACTAATGCGTTTTTCCGCGTCTTCTTTTGTATAGCCACAGTTCCCAATTAGCATGCCATCAAAAAGCGCTCTGAACTCGGCCAATGTCATTGGTTCACCGCGTTCGTGAAATCCAAAGGCAAGTCCGTCCATAACGTGTAAATATCCCACCTTGAGCGCATTAAGTTGTTGTGCAACGTAGGTGAAGGTTTCTCTGAAGTCATCAGCGCCCATGTCGTTAAATACGCCATTTGGTGATAGACGCACACCAACCTGTTCTGCCGGCCATACACTTAGCACCGCATCCATAACTTCAGACAAAAAGCGGTATCTGTTCTCAAGTGAGCCACCATAATTGTCATCTCGTTGATTACTTCGGCTGTCAAGGAACTGATTGATTAGATAGCCATTTGCAGCATGCACTTCAACGCCGTCAAAACCTGCAGCTTTCGCATTAATAGCTGCTTTTTTGTAGTCTGCGACTGTGCGCTTAATGTCATCCAACGTCATGGCCCTTGGGACTTCGTACTCTTTTTTACCTTTGGGGGTGTGAATTTCATCGCCCTCAATTTTTATTGCAGACGCCGATAAAGGTAAATCGCCATTGTGGAAATCACTGTGCGATGCACGCCCCGTATGCCATAACTGCAATACCATTTTTCCGCCCGCTTCGTGAACGCGGTTTACTACCGAGCGCCAACCTTCGACCATGGCATTGGTATAGATTCCTGGCGACTCTACCCAACCATTCCCTTCTTCAGAGATAGATGTTGCTTCTGAAATAATAAGGCCTGCTTCAGCACGCTGAACATAGTGATCGCCGATAATCTTGTTTGGTACACGGTCAGGTCCAGCGCGACCTCGTGTTAGTGGGGCAAGCACCATTCGATTTTTCAATGTTTGGCCAGCCCAATCGAAAGGCTTAAAAAGTACTGAGTCTGTCATTAGTTGTCCTATATCTTTGTTAGTCAAAGTTAATGTGATTACAGAGATAGACACTAATTGGATTGATTCAAGCGCTGCTTTTAGCGCGTTTTGATATAAAAAAGGTCAGCATGCTCTAATGACGGGGCTTGAAACGAAAAACTACTTTTTAAACAGTGCACCGAGCACCGCTGAACGCGATGCGCCCGTGACCTCTGGTACATTTCCGGGGATGTTGTGTAGATACGCATGGGCAAGCCACGCAAAGGCAGCACCTTCTACGTGCTGTGGATGTATGCTAAGAAAGAAACTATCACTGACCTGAAATGGCGCTAGCTGTTGTTTAAGCATGCTCATCAGTGCATTGTTGAATGCTCCGCCACCGCATATTATCACTTCACTTTGCTCATTTGCGCCGTTTTGCTCAGGTAAATGCGCTTTTATATCATTAACGATAGTTTTAACCGTGAACGCAAGTAACGTGGCTTGAACGTCAACAGGTTGCATATTTCCACCAACACCGGGGAGTGAATGCGATGGTGCGGATTCAAAAAAATTGCCTAAGCTGTTACTCAGCCAGTCAATGTTGAAATACTCTCTACCCGTGCTTTTAGGGGCTGGTAAAGTGAAATAACTATCAGATAAAAGTGTATCGAGTAACGCTGTACTTACATTGCCAGAGGCTGCCCATTGCCCATCTTTGTCAAAATTATGGTTTAAATGAAGCGAAATCCATCTGTCCATCAGCGTATTGCCAGGTCCTGTGTCGAAACCACGAACTGGTTCTGACGAATATTTGGGAGGTAATAACGACACATTGGCAATTCCCCCTATGTTTACCAGTGCGCGGTACTTGGTATCATGGGAAAATATGGCATTGTGATAAGCGGGTACTAGAGGCGCACCTTGGCCCCCTAAAGCAATGTCTTTGCGCCTGAAATCGGCAATAACATCGATGTTGGTAAGCGCCGCAATCGTATTCGGGTCACCTATTTGGCAGGTGAAGCCGCGTAAGGCCTCAGTACTAAAATGGGCAGATATCACTTTACCTTCCGGTTGGTGGCGCACGGTTTGTCCGTGTGAACCAATAGCCGTAATATCGTTTGCAGATAGATTTGTTTTATTAAGCAGCCCTAATACTGCCTGAGCGAAAGTTTCTGCCACAAGCCTATCAGCAATTGCTAACGTATTTAGCTCGTCTAGGCCCTCGCTACAAAGGGCATTAAGTGCAAGTAATAACTCTTGAGGATACTCGACAGTATGAGCTGCAAGGGTTGTGCAGGTGGAGGGCGATATTTCGCATAGGACGGCATCAACACCGTCCATGCTAGTACCTGACATAAGGCCAATATATTTAGCCATTACACGCTATTTCATAGCAAGCATAATACGCTTGTTGTTATCGAGTTGCTCTTGTCGAAGGTTGGCAATTTCCATAAAGCGCTCGCGCTCTTCTTTGGCAATAGGCAGTGCCTTGGGCAACTCTACAGTACGAGGGTTGCGGTGCACACCGTCAACCAAAAATTCATAATGCAAATGGGCACCGGTAACCATTCCTGTGCTACCTAAATAGCCAATGGTTTGACCTTGCTTCACGGTATCACCAACTTTCACTGCACGCTTCTTAAAATGAAGATACTTGGTCGTATATTTTTCACCGTGCTGAATAAACACGTGATGACCATTGTATTTGTCGTATGCGGCTTTAATTACCTTACCGTCACCAGCAGCCATAACCGGTGTGCCCACTGCGGCCACATAGTCAGCACCGCGATGTGCTTTCCAGCGTTTCTGCACAGGGTGGAAGCGCGCTTTCGTGAAGTTTGAACTCACATATCTAAAATTAACAGGGGCGCGCAAAAAGCTCTTGCGCATGCTACGACCATCAGGCGTATAGTAGGTGCCATCTTCATGCAAAATAGCGCTGAATTGCTCGCCTTGGTTGGTAAATTCCGCCGCTACAATATCACCATAGCCAACAAATTCACCATCGATGTACTGCTCCTCGAATACCACATTGAAGGTATCGCCAGAACGGATTTCCATAGCAAAGTCGATATCCCAGCCAAAAATGCCAGCGAGGTTCATAATTTGATTGCTAGTAAGGCCAGCATCGACCGCTGCATTCCAGAAACTTGAATTAATTTCGCCTTGAGCGAAGTTATATCGAATATCAACGTCGCGTTTCTCTAGCTCAGCGGTTAACGTTTTGCCGTTTTCCTCTGTGCTTGGGCGAACAAAAAGGGTTTCAGTAGACGAAAGCTTATATTTAAGTTCACCAAAGCCACCGTCACTATTAGCTTTAAATGACAACTCATCGCCAGGAAGTAAAGTAACAAGTGTTTTGGCTAGTTCTCCCGCTTGGGTAACGTTGTAAACGTCTCGTGCAGTAAACCCTGCACGTTTAAATAGTTTAGCCAACGTATCGCCACTGCGTACCTTGTACGTTTGCCAACTTGACTCTTCTTCGCCACTAAACACATCTGTAGAAGGCGTAATATGCAGCTCTACCGGATAGCGCACACCCGCATCAAGAATATGTGCTTCTTGATGACGGCTTGCTTCAACCGATTCCGACGGCAAAAGAATAAGCCCGCCTAGAAATAGACTAGCCACTGCTAACCCAGTTCTATGCTGCTTTGGTAATTTTTTGAATAGATTTAGCGCCTTAGAGGCGTCTATTGTCTTTCTCATACTACTGCCCACCTGAGAAATGTTACGTGCACAACACTATTTCACATACGTTGCTTAAAAATGCAACTTTTCTCGTTATAAATGTTATTAAATTGTTACACCCAAAGGCTCTTCGGTGAACGGATATTGACTAGTCGCGAGCAGGGGGGAAGGGCTGGAGCAAACCCTCCACCGCAGGGATGCGGTGGCGGAGCGCCCATGGATGGGTTTACCGCGTGTTTGCGGAAGCCCTTCCCCCCCTGATCTGCGAAATCAATGTCAGTTCGTTCGACTCAAAGCCTTTGGGTTTAACAACATGACGCATTGTAATCCGGTTTTTGACGTCAAAACCTTTTAATGGTTCCGTTGTACGCGTAAAATGCCGGCCAAAATTGAATTTAGTCTTATCAAAGAGTGTGACTTACAAATGAAAGATTGGCAAACAGCGTTGGCTGAGATTAAACGGGGTGTTGATGAAATACTCCCCGAAGAGGATTTAATTGAAAAACTAAAATCCGGCAAAACCCTGACGATTAAGGCGGGTTTCGATCCAACAGCACCTGATCTGCATCTTGGTCACACAGTTTTGATCAATAAGTTGCGCACTTTCCAGCAACTGGGCCACAAGGTCGTTTTTCTTATTGGTGATTTTACCGGCCTTATTGGCGATCCTACAGGTAAAAATGTAACGCGCAAGCCTTTAAGCAAAGAACAAGTATTAGAGAACGCTAAAACGTATCAGGAACAAGTGTTCAAAATTCTTGATGAAGATAAAACGGAAATTCGTTTTAACTCTGAATGGATGGACCAGCTCGGCGCTGCGGGAATGATCAAGCTTGCTGCCAGCCAAACCGTTGCGCGTATGCTTGAACGCGATGACTTTAAAAAGCGCTATAACAATGGCCAGCCTATTGCTATTCACGAGTTCTTGTATCCACTTGTTCAAGGATGGGACTCAGTTGCACTTAAAGCAGACGTTGAGCTTGGTGGTACTGATCAGCGCTTTAACTTGCTAATGGGTCGTGAGTTACAAAAAGAGCAAGGTCTAACGCAGCAGTCAATTGTAATGGTACCGCTATTAGAAGGTCTTGATGGCGTTCAGAAAATGTCAAAATCACTGAACAATTATATTGGTATTACTGATGCGCCAAACGATATGTTCGGTAAAGTAATGTCAATTTCTGATGATTTGATGTGGCGTTATTACGACTTATTGAGTTTCCGTCCGTTAGAAGAAATTGCTGATCTTAAAACGCGTGTTGCCAATGGCGAAAATCCACGTGATATTAAGATTATGTTGGCCAAAGAAATTATTGCGCGCTTCCACGACGACGCTGCCGCTGAAGGCGCACATCAGGACTTTATTCAACGCTTCCAAAAAAATGCAATTCCAGACGATATGCCGGAAGTGGAAATTGCGCTGGGCGATGAAGGTATTGCCATTGGAAACCTGTTAAAAGAAGCAAAGTTGGTAGGCTCTACTTCTGATGCAATGCGCATGATTAAGCAAGGCGCAGTAAAAATTAATGGCGATAAAGTGGAAGACACTCGTTTAGTGATTACTGAAAAAGGCGAGAATGTTTACCAGGTAGGTAAACGCAAATTCGCACGTATTACACTGGCCTAAGCTTTGCAAAATACGCTCAAAAATACGGCCCATCTTAACGATGGGCTTTTTTATGTCTTCTTACTTACTTGAATCAACGAACTAGATTTCTAGCAATATCTCGAAGCCACCATAGATAAGCCGCTTTCCGTCAAATGGCATGGGGTTTTCATCGTTTTGCATTCGCGGGTCTTCCATAACCTTTTTCCATGCTTCATCTCTAACGGCTTTTGACGGCCAAAAAGCAATTGAAAATACTACCGTTTCGCCTTCTTTTGCTTGTACCGCCTTTAAAAACGAGGTTACCTCTCCGTCAGGAACATCATCTCCCCACGCCTCGATAATCTTTAATGCGCCATACTCCTTAAAAATACCACCCGCTAATGTGGCATGCTCCAGATACAACGCTTTATTCTCATTAGGTACTGCGACCGCAAATCCATCTATATAAGACATGGCAAAACTCCTTGTTTTCAATGACGAGGAAGGTGAATTTGAATTGCTGTTTAATAAGATAGCTTAAAAAGTGAGCGTGCGGCTAGCGATAGTACGTTTTTAACGCTCGGCAATTTTGGCCCATTGATAAAGCCCCCTTAATGCCACTCTTCGGAAGGTAGCAAATGGAAAAGTGGGAAGCGGCGATTGATACAAAGGGAGTGATAAATCAATATCTTCATTGCCTAGCATACGTTGGGCTAAGCGCATTCCTGCAAATGCAGCAAACGATACCCCTGAGCCACAATAGCCCATGGCATAACCAAGCGAGTCATTGTTCTTTGTATCAATGAATATTCTTGGCATATCATCAAGTGACACGCTCACCCAACCACTCCAAAAGTGCGTCATTGCAATTCCTTCAAGGGCCGGAAAGCTTTTAATCATTGCCCTATACAAGCGGGCCTTTTCACTGGGATGCTCGCTGTGCTTGCCCAATACTGCACCGCGCCCACCAAAGAGTAGCCGCCCGTCGGGTAATACGCGATAGTAATATTTCATCATACGCGTATCCATAAAGCTCATTGGTGTACTTAAACCAGTTTCCGCTTGTTGTTTTTGGGTCAGTGGCGCAGTAACAAAAATACTCGATTGTACAGGAAACTGTTTGTTATCTACTGCGTTATGAAACTGTTTGGGTGTATAGGCGTTGCTTGCAATTAAGACATTGTTTGCGCGAATGTTCCCCGATGGGGTTTTCACCAAATAAGTAGAACCATCTTTAAGGATGTCGAGGGCCGGGGTGTTGTAGTAGAGATGGGCGCCTAAGCCTTGTGCTGTTTTGGCATATTCGTCTGCAAGTTTTAAAGGGTGTAGGCATGCTCCCTCTACTTTTACACCGCCATAGGTGCTATTTATCGAAAACTGACGTTCAACGTCGTTTTGGCTAAGCAATGTGCTCTTTGCACCAAATTTTGTTTCCTGGATTGATGCTGCATGGTGCAGTCGCTTTGCGTGTTTTGTAGAGTGGGCAAGTTTGAAGTAGGGACCTTGGCACAAATCAACTTGCATATTATGACGTGCAATACGTTTATGCAGTAACTCAACAGCGCCCTCGAACTCCTGCTGCATGCCCTTTGCCGTACTTTCTCCCCATTTGTCTTCAATTGCGCTTAGCGATAAACGTCCGCTACCGGATAGAATAAATCCACCGTTGCGACCGGCACAACCAAAGCCTACGGAGTGTGCATCAATAAGTACAACATGTTTTCCCGCTTCTGCCAGCGTGATTGCCGCTGATAAGCCTGTATAGCCTCCGCCAATAACCAGGTATTCAGTATTGATATCGCGGGCGAGTGCTTCATAGTGCACGCAATTATGGGTACTGTGCCAATAAGTAGTAGGTGCAGGTAACGAGGGCTGCACATGTTTGGAAACAAGGGGGTCGTATTGCATATTGCTTTGGGCACCAAACAACTAAAAACGCAGCAGCATTTCAGCACCTTCACATTCACAGTAGCCGTCACAAACTGGACAATCGTAACCTTCGTGAATAGAGATATAACGCCACTTGTTAGGGTGCTTTTTAATAAGCTCGCCGCCATTTTTTGAAAAATACTTAAACGCGCTATTTCCGGGGCTGGCAAGCCAGATATGTGCTAAGCCAGCTTGTGCACCTTGCGCCTTAGCGCGCTCAATCGATTTCTTTAACAAGGCGCTGCCAATGCCAGTACCTTGCATATCAGGTGATACGGTGTTGCACTTAAAATAACACACCTTATCTGCATCAAGTTGCCACAGTGAGGGAGTGCACCAGTTATCCACTTGCCATTGGCTATGTGCGAAGGTCAATCTAAAACCTACCACCTTGTGATTGTGCAATGCTACCCAGCTAGCATTGATCTCATTGTGAAAGCTTTTGTTGTAGTAGTCGTTAATGAGTTCATCGGTGAGATAGTTGTCTCCATGAACAGCGTTACCTAACTCAATAACACCGTCGAAGTGTGTATTCGCCAACGGGGCATATTCAATCTGTGTCTTGTTTTGCATATGTCTTGTTTTGGATAATCTTGCGTGTTGTAGGGTTGAATGGTGACAAAGGGGTTATTGTATATGTTCTACGCGTTTCTTATCTGAGGTTGCTGCGCTTTTACCCGATTTATGAGCATGCTTCATGCCATCAAGGTGTACGTCTAGTGCTTCGACAGAAATAAGAATTTCACGCACAGACATCCAAAGTGAATAAAGCAATGACACCAAGCTTGCTGCAAATACCCAGTTACCCACTTGTTGGTAGGTGAGGTAAATAGCAAGCATTGATACTACACATAAAAAGAAGCTACCAACCCCTGCGATTTGCATGCGTTTGATCAACTGAATACGCAAGCGAAGGTTTTTAATTTGTGCCAGTGTATTGTCGTCGCGCTCTTCTTTTGAGAAGTTTCTGATGATTGTTGCTAAAGTCAAAAAGCGATTTGTGTAAGCTAAAAGCAACAAGGAAATTGCTGGAAACAGCATAGCTGGTGTAGCGATATCTATTTTCATCACAGTTCACAAAATGAGAGAAGGTCAAAAAGTGTATCACAGCCAAAACTAATGCACACAACCATGTAGAGAGAATCTACATGCGGTCGACTGACATACCTGCTGCGCTCCAACCTAACATGTCGCCTTCAAGGTGCATAACTTCAGAGAAGTCGAGTTCTTCAAGTACTTTCATAGCAAGTTTAGCTCGACGCCCAGAGCGGCAATAAATAATAATGGGTTTGTCTTTATGGTCTTTCAAATCATTAACGTAGTCATTAATGTTTTCATGAGGCATGTTTATGGCGCCCGGAATATGTCCTTCGGCAAATTCTTGAGGTGAACGTACATCAATCAGTAACCAATCATTATTAGCGACGCGTTCTATGAGGTAGGGAGATGCTGCAACTGAAGCTTGGGACGATGCTTTTGCGGTGCACTGAAGCGACACAAAAAGTGCCACACTTGCAACAATAAGAAAGCCTGCAACCACAAATTTCATTACGTTTCCATTTTCACCTATACGCTAATATTCAACTTTAGTATAGCGCTTATGCGTTTTCGTTTATACCTTTGCACAATATTTTTAGTTCATTAATTATACGAAGTGAGAAGCGGCTTGTAACATCTGGGTTTACTACAATAAGTGGGGCAGAAAGGTGTTCGCGATGGGGTTGCCAGAATATTTCCAATTCATCTTTTGATGATTTACTTGCTGCAACCAGTACCTTGGGTTGCCTAATGAGGACATCTTTGACGGAAACTTGCGGATAATCGACAGGGCTATCAATAAAGGTGGTTTGCGCACCGCAGACTTTAAGCAATTGATTTGCCCACGCATTCGAACCAATTGACATTAGCGGTGCGGTCCACGAGTAATAAAATACCGATGTGGGCGCAGTCGATTTATACCGTATTCGTAGTTCGTCAAGCGTAGTACTGAAATGCGCGGTTAACTCCTTTGCTTTTGACTGAGTGTGAGTCAGGTTCGCAAGACGAGTTATTTCCGTTGCAATATCGTCAATAGTGGTAATTCTGCTTTTAAAAACATTGAGCCCTAGTGCAACAAGTTTGTTCATATCCTGAGGCTTATTACCGCCATCCCAAGCAAGAACTAAATTGGGCTGTAGTGCAACTATGCTCGCTATATCTGCACCTTGATAATCAGCCACGCGAGGAAGGAGCGTTGCTTCCTTTGGAAAGTCACTGTAATCACTTACTGCAACTAAATGCTTATCGAGCCCTAAACTGTATACCCACTCGGTAAGGTGGGGGGCAAGGCTCACTATTTTATAGTCTTTTGGTAACGGTGATTCAGTGTGTTTCGCTGCGTTTTCGATATTAGCCGTGGCGGTATTGTTTGTTGCATCAAAGGCTTCGCGATGAATATCAGGCGCTGCGCTAGATGCATTCACTATGCATAAAAAAAAGAATTGAACAACGAATAGCGTTAGTCGCGAAATCACAAAAGTTTCCCTTATTTAAGCCTTGAATGAAAGCGTATCACGCCGCCCATTACGGTATTTTAACCAATATAATAAGAGACAAAGAGGCCAGTGCGCCAAATGCAATCATGGCGTACACAACTGTATTACGTGCTAACAGCATGTGTGAATATCTCACGTCTTGGTTGCCGCCAACTCTTGGATATCGGTACTTTTTATTTGCATAAATAGCAGGGCCTCCCAGCTTGACATTAAGGGCCCCACCGAAAAGCGCTAAAAGGAGCGATGTTTTATCTCTTGCCGTGGCATTTTTTATGGCGTTAACACAACGTATGGGATTGCTAACGAGCAAGGTTGTTAGTGCGCCGCATAGTGCTGGAGGGAGCACCAAAATTGCCACTAGCTTTCTTACGGGAAGCGCAAAATATTTCATTGCATTGTCGCGATAATGCCATTGCCAAGAGGTTAGCAATAGCAATCGATAAATTAATGCGCCAATTGGCCCTGCCACTACAAAATAGAATATAACTCCACAGTACAGATAGAGAAACTTAAGCCATAGAGACTCAATAGCCGCTTTTGCAATGCCGATGTCTGTTAGACGGTCACATTCTCTTGCCGTAATTGTGGCAACCATTTCCCGCGCCAAAGACTTTTTATTTCGCCCAACATTGGCTAGTACTTTTTTGTACTGTTGTCGCTGATACCCGAAGTCGAGAAGTACAACCATGATCACCGCTTCAAAGAAAATGGGATACTGGGCCATATAGACGAGTATTGCCAAGCACACAATTAACGGCGTAAGTAAAACAAGTGCAGCGAGGGCGCCCGAAATATAGTGTTGAGTAGGACCAAAATCCGATGACGGGAGCACTTTATGCCCCATTTGACGAACAAGGTAGCGCATAAAAGTCAGTGGGTGGGTACGCTCGGGCCATTGCCAGACTGCGTCAATGGCAATGGCGAGCCATAAAATAAGTAGCGACTGATAGTGAATGCCGCTAATTAAGTCACTCATTTATTTGGCAAGTTGTTTAATCATTGCCATCACAAGCTGTGCAGAGTGTTTGGCTGCAGTGTCGAGGTATTCTTTAAAGCTTACCGATGATGTTTTACCCGCAATATCAGATAAAGATCGAATGACTAAGAATGGGGTGTTTAGCATATGACAGGTTTGTCCAATTGCTGCACCTTCCATTTCCACCGCTTTCATGTCAGGGAAGTTAGCGCGAAGTTCTGCTACGGCTTCATCGCTACCAATGAAAGCGTCACCAGTACAAATTAGGCCTGTGGTAGATTGAAGATTCTCAATATCCGCCGCAGCACGGCCAGCGGCAGTCATTAGTTGCTCGTCGCAGCGATAGTCTTCAGGCATGCCTGCACATTGACCAAGTTTATACCCAAAGTGGGTAAGATCGGCATCATGGTGAATAACGTGACTAGCAATAACTAAGTCGCCAATATTCAAATTTTTATCAAAACCGCCTGCAGAGCCAGTATTAACTACAGCATCAGGAGCGTACTGCTCAATAAGAACCGCAGTCGCTATAGCTGCAGCTACCTTGCCGATGCCGCACTTGACCAACACAACATCCATTCCACTTAAGCTTCCCTCATAAAATGTAAGGTGTTTCCATTGTGTTTCTTTGAGGTTATCCAATGAGGCTTTTAGCAATGCAACTTCTTCGTCCATTGCGCCTAAAATACCAATTTTATTCATAATGCTACCGATAGGTTTTAGGAATGCGTTTTACGCGAGTGCGTTAATTGTATAAGGAATAAAACGAAACTGACAGAAAAATGCCTTTGTTACCGTTATTTGAGAGTAAGAAAATAACAAAGCAACAAAGGCTAGGGGAAGCGTTACATCGTATTTAAGCAGCAGCTGGGCGACTAGAGCGAATAGGGCGCGTCGGACGTTTGGGCGGCTCAGGATTGTGTGTAGGTAGCTGAGCCATTTTTTGTTGTATGCGGCGATAAGGAATAAGCTTGTTCTCTAGGCATTCTCTGATGTCATCCACACTATAACCAGATTTTACTTTAATTCGTGCGTGGGGAAGGCCCGCGGCATCAAGTGCCCCCGTTACAAACCAATCTTTTTGCGTTTTATAGCCGTCTTTACCTTGATTGTGAACTAGGTCAATAGCAAGAACAGGGCTCATGTCGTTCTTGTCGACCAAAACAAAATCTAACTGCCTACTAGAAGCTCGACTTAACGCTTGGCTTGCAGTCTTTTTGTTCGTTGTTTGACGAACCGCAACAAGATCATTTAAACGAACGCGACAAATAATTCTGAATTCTCTGCCCATGGCTTGCTCAATTAAATTTAAAAAAGAATGTTCGACAGGTGTGAACAACTGAGGCTTTCGTCTAAAAGGGAAAGATACTCCGCCATCTGACAATTTAATGGCGCCTAGGGCGACGACAATAAGTAACATCATTAAAATAATTGCCAATTCCATCATATTCCTCGCAAATATCAGTCAAAAATGGCGTCATAAAAATGACGCTATGATTAAACCAAGGGGTTCTGTAGTTGATTTTGCAAGGCAGATGCCAGTTTTATATGTGCACTAAGATCTAATTAGAGTGTTTGGCGTACCGCGAGTTAGTTTGATGTTTAAATTATTGATTTTATTGTGTGTTAGTTTTTGGTGTAACAAGTATGTCGACTTGTGCACCAGTATTGTCTGGTGAAATAACAATGCGAGTATAGTTGTTTTCTGAGGTAAGAAGGGTGCGCTGATTTACTGGCGCGTGAACGGTTAACGCCGACATATTTGCTTGGTAAAAAGCAACAACGTCGTTTGGCTGTTGCTTGGTGTGATATACCATTGCAGCAGGGACTTGTGTTTCAAACTGCTGGCACTGCGTAGCGTCATCGGTAATGGTAACGTCGTGAAATGCTGCAGGGCAAGACACCGTATCTGGTTGTGTTAACGATACAGACGTTTTTGCTGTAGGCGCAACTTCGTTACTTTCAACTGACAGTGTATCTGCCGTTACCGATGACAGAGAAAGCACATAAAAAGCCAATGCTGAAGCGAACGCAGGGCGTGAAATAGATGATGCAGTTTGGCGGTAATTCATGGCGCTTTCTCGTTTTTTACTAGTGAAATAGTGTTACAAAAATAGTAGAGCCGAATGCCAATCAGTTCAACTACCTTACTAGGCAAATCGACCGCAAATTAACCTATTTTAGGTATGCGGTTTTCAGTCAAGGTATTAGGTATAAATGCTGTTTTTCCCCTCACGCTTTAGGCAGTAGTATGACAAATGTCGTAAGCTACGACGCTATCAATATCTCTTGTATTAGGATTAAGAGCGTGTTTTACACGTCAGTTAGCAGAGCCTTTCCATACCCTAACAATTTACACTCGTTACCTTTATATAACGCAACAGTTTAGGCAAGTAACAGACTAACCTGATGCTTGCGCAGGTTTCTTAAGGACTGACATGAACTACATTTTCAAACTTGAACGATACAACCGATACCTATTTTGTTCTATCGCGCTTTCGTTTTTATTTTTTCCTCAGGCTAATGCATTCGACGCTGAGTCCTACGCGCTTATTTACTCGTCGTTTGAGGGAAAGAAGCGTGAAATTTATACTATTGATTTAGTTGAAAAAAAGAAAACTAAACTTACCAGTTATACGTTAGCAGATGGTTATCCCGTTATATCACCTGATGGAACTCAAATCGCTTTCTATGGGAAATATGATAGTTACAAAACCTGGTCTATTCACTCAGCTAATGTTGACGGTAGCCACGTTGTTAGGTTAACCACAGACGCAAACGTATGGGATGCTGCTCCTTCGTGGTCGCCTGATGGCCAACATATTTTGTTTTCCAGAAACAAAAAAAACGAAGATGGTAGTACCAACGAAGAAATTTGGATCATGAATGCTGATGGCACTGAACAAAAAAAAATTCAGGGACTAAGCGGTGGCGGTGCCTCATTTATGCCTGATGGGAGAATTGTTTTTCATTCTAAGACAGGGACAAGTGAAATATCCATAGCAAATCGTGATGGTAGCAACATAATAACGCTAACAAATAATGATGCTGAGGACTGGCATCCGGAAGTTTCTCCCGATGGCAAATACGTTGCTTATATGTCTGATAGAGATGGCAACCGGGAAATTTACGTAATGGATATCAATGGGGAAAATGAAAGGCGATTGACCAATAACGAACTCTCTGACTGGGATCCTGTCTGGTCTCCTGATGGATCACGAATTGCTTTTGTCTCTGATAATGTTGAGGGGTTGTATGATATCCATATCATCAATGTTGATGGGTCTGAATTATATCGAATTGTCAAAAATGCCTCGCAACCTTCTTGGATTGAGCTCAAATGATATCAAGTTGCTGACGTAAGTCTTACCTAGTTTAACGTCAGCATATCATATAGTGAATTGTTAAAATTTTGTGGTAGGATGGTTAAAAATTGCCCAGGCGAGGCGCTGGTATGCACTTGAAGTCATTTGTTGGTGAATATGGATTGTTCCCTTTTTTTGAGCAACTATCTACCACTCAGTGTTGGTCAGACGCAAAACTTATCATTGAGAAGCATTTAGCTGGGTATCCCTCTCTAGCGCTTCAAAGTCAAAAGCGAAACGAAATACTATCACTAGCGAAGTCGTTGCCATTCTGGCAAGCACAGTTGAATGATATAGAAACCTTCGAGCAAATTCCGCTGACGTATAAGTCAGATTACGTCACTGGCTTTCCCGAGCAGAATGTACTTCCTCACCGTAAAGAAGAGCATCAAACCCTAGCGTCAGGCGGTACAAGTGAAAGAATGACAGTTGTAACTGATTTTGCAAAGCGGGATCGTTTGCGCGCTCTAGAAAATGTCAATATAGCGTTAAGTCATCAAACCTTTTGGGCAAGAAAAACACTTGATATACCACCATCTGCATGCAACGTAACGTGTGGGCTAATTGATAAGGGGCCCGAGGCTATCTGGCCTTTTTTGCGCTGGGCGACACTCACAAGACAGTGGAGCCATGAAGATACGATGAGTAACTTGAGAGGGAGAATCGAGCGACAGTGGCTTATGCAAAGAACTACTGTGAGCCCAATAACAGCAGGCGATTGGTCGCATATCTGTAAACAGATTGATCCCATCTTAGCGTTGTTGGCTAAAAGTCGCACTGAAATACTTCGCGGCTACCCCTTGTTCATCTACTGGATTGCGTTGCGTGCAGCAGAGTTGAATACTGTTTTACCGGCTTTGTCGACGGTTATTCCATACGGAGGACTGGCTGCTGAAAACATGGTGAACACCATCAAGCAGTCGTTAAAGGTAAACTTTGTGAACCTGTATGGCACTGGTGAAGTGGGCAGTATTGGCGCAAGTCCTGTGGACCAGCATGCCGTATCTATTTATCAAGACGACATTTATGTGGAATTGCTTGATGACAACGAACGTCTCATTGTTGAGCCAGGTATTCTAGGGCGCGTTGTCGTTACTGACTTAAACAATAGGGTAATGCCGATTATACGATACGCGATTGGTGATACAGCGCAATGGCAAAACCTAGCAAACGGTCGCAAAGCGCTGCTGGTTCAAGGACGAGTTGTAGAAAATATTGTAACGGTGCATGGCAATATAATGACGGCTAGAATGCTACAAAACTTTGTGCTCTCTAACCCTAATGTTGTTAATTTTGTTTTGGTACAGAACAAGGTAAATCAGTTCACTTTAAAAATAGTCAAAAGAGGCGAGGTCAGCAACTCTAGCTTCACAGCACTGCATGAAGCTTTAGGCGGGAAAAGTGTTCAATTGAACATAATTGAAGAGCCATTCTTGACGCCCAAAAGCAGTGGGAAGTATTTAGCAAGCGAACCAATTAAAAATACGCCAGAGTTGCTCGCCGAAGACGTTGTAGAGTTTGTGCCGATAGAGTCGACAAAATGCACTTTGGTTGAGCATTTTTCCTTGCGAGAAGTGCGTTCCCCGATGGGGAAAAAAGTATGCTATTTGGATAATGCAGCAACTACACCTAAACCTAATGTTGTTGTGAATGAAGTTGCGCGGGTACTATCTAAAGCGACAGGAAATGTGCATAGAGGTGCTCACTTTCTCGGCGATGCAATCACCGAACAATTTGAGCAGGCACGCGCTGATATAGCCCGTTTTATCGGCGCAACTCCAGCTAACATTGTATTACTGAGAAATACAACAGAGTGTTTAAACCTTATCGCGCAACAATCATGCTTTGCAAATGTCATTACCAGTGCTGCTGAACATCACGCTAACTTCTTACCTTGGAAGCAAAAGTCGGTTATCAACTTAAATGATGCACTTCATGTAGATTTCTTTGCGTTAGAAAAAGAGATGCAACGAGCACCACATAGCTTGGTAACGCTAGCGCATATCTCCAACGTAACAGGCAATTTACTGGATGTTGACAGGGTTGTGGAGTTAGCCCGGAAATACCACTGCAAAGTACTATTAGATGCAGCGCAGTCAGTACCGCATATGCCTATTGATGTGAATAAACTCTCAGTGGATTTCCTCGTCTTCAGTGGACACAAAATGGGAGGGCCCAGCGGGGTTGGCGTACTTTGGGGGCGAACAGAGGCATTAGAGCAGCTAAGTCCAGTTCAGTGGGGTGGGTCGATGGTGGAAAAAGTGAGCTCGCAGCAGAATATCTTAAAGCCCATACCTTGGCGCTTTGAAGCAGGTACTCCTGCAATGGAGAATGTGGTCGGTTTGGCCGCTGCTGCTCGATTTCTAATGGATATTGGAATGGACAATGTACAGCAACATGTAGATGGCCTAACTCAGAAACTAAGGCGAGCACTTAAAGCATCTTATCCTGCACTAGTATTAGGAGACATTGATGCTCCTGGTCCTGTGTCGTTAAATCCAACGTCGATGTCGGCCCAATTTATTGCAAATATTTTAAGTGAAAGGGATGGGATTTGTGTTCGCGCTGGGTTTCATTGTGCACAACCTCTTCATGAACAGATAAATAGTCAAGGTACGCTAAGAATTAGCCCTTGGCTTATGAATACCGATGAAGACATTGATAAATGCATAGATGCAGTGAGGCGTGTGTTAGCCTCTGACGCAGAAGCGCATAAGGTCATTGCGTAACGCATAAAAAAGCCCAGTAACAGGTTACTGGGCTTAACATTGACGTGCTTCAGACTCACTTCAAGTCAAAGCAGGTGTTTATGAATGGAATACATCAAACACCGATGTAATCCATGATCCCTTCTGCTGCTTTACGGCCTTCATCGATAGCCGTCACTACCAGGTCACTACCACGCACCATATCGCCACCGGCAAATACTTGCGGATGTGAGGTTTGGTAAGCAAACTTACCAGCAGCAGGAGCTCGTACACGACCCTTTTCGTCTAGCATAATACCAAACTCAGCAAACCATGGGGCAGGACTTGGCTGGAAACCAAATGCGATAATTACGGCATCTGCTTCAAGTATGTGCTCTGAGCCTTCAACTTCAACAGGGCGTCGACGACCATTTGCATCAGGCGGTCCCATCTCAGTTTTTACCAGTTTAACGCCACAGGCTTTACCGTTTTCATCTACGGCAATGTCTAACGGTTGGAGGTTAAACTTAAACTCAACGCCCTCTTCCTTGGCGTTCACAACTTCGCGGCGAGAGCCTGGCATACTTTCTTCATCACGGCGGTACGCACAGGTAACTTGCGCAGCGCCCTGACGAATAGACGTTCTTACGCAGTCCATGGTGGTATCACCACCCCCGAGCACTACTACGCGCTTGCCTTTCATATCAATGTAATCGGCAGGGTCTTTTTCAAGGCCCATCACGCGATTGGTGTTAGCAATAAGGAAAGGTAGTGCTTCGTGTACGCCCTCTACTTGCTCGTTATCAAAACCACCTTGCATAGACTTATATGTGCCCATGCCAAG
Source organism: Alteromonas sp. KC3 (assembly GCF_016756315.1). NCBI lineage: Bacteria > Pseudomonadati > Pseudomonadota > Gammaproteobacteria > Alteromonadales > Alteromonadaceae > Alteromonas > Alteromonas sp. KC3. The sequence goes on along the minus strand of NZ_AP024235.1, from coordinate 3,521,467 downwards.
GAATACTGCATCGTATTTATCGAGCAAGTCTTGGAATTGAATGTCTTTGCCAATTTCGGTGTTAAGCACAAACTCAACGCCCATTTCAGTAAAAATTTGGCGGCGAAGCTTGATTACGTCTTTCTCTAATTTGAAAGACGGAATACCAAATGTAAGTAGGCCACCGATTTCTTCGTATTTGTCGTAAACAACAGGTTTTACGCCGTTACGTACCAAAATATCAGCACATGCGAGACCTGCTGGGCCTGCACCTACTATAGCAACTTTTTTGTCAGTCCATACCACGTCCGACATATCAGGGCGCCAGCCCATTTTAAATGCAGTATCGGTAATGTACTTTTCAATACTGCCGATAGTGACTGCACCAAAGTCGTCATTTAGCGTACATGCACCTTCACACAGTCTGTCTTGTGGACAAACACGACCACAGACTTCCGGTAAGCTGTTGGTTTTATGCGAAAGTTCAGCCGCTTCTAGAATGCGCCCTTCATTCGCCAAGCTCAACCACTGTGGTATGTAATTGTGAACGGGACATTTCCACTCACAATACGGGTTACCGCAGTCCAAGCAGCGATCTGCTTGGCCTTCGGTTTGAGACTGGCTTAACGGTTGATAAATTTCCGCGAACTCTTGTTTACGCACCATGATCGGCTTTTTCGGCGGATCGATACGTTCAACATCGACAAATTGATATACGTTCTTTGCCATAAACTAAATCCTCCTACTGAGCCTGAATGCGTAATTCAGCACTTGAACGACTGATGTGACCAAGCAAGTTTTTCACATCGCTGGTTTTGGGTTTAATCAACTTGAAGCGTTTAAGCGTGTCAGCAAAGTTTGTCAGTAGCGACAACGAATGCTCACTGCCCGTTTCTTCATAATGTTGATTAATCAAACCACGTAAGTGTTCAGCAAGAATGGCTTTATCTTCTATCGACATAATATCAACAAGCTCAGCGTTAACACGGTTATCAAGGTCGTCGTTATCATCCATTAGATACGCGAAACCACCTGTCATACCTGCGCCAAAGTTAACGCCAACCGGGCCAAGTACTGCAACGATGCCGCCTGTCATATATTCACAGCCGTTATCGCCAATACCTTCGACTACTGCGATAGCACCAGAGTTACGTACACCAAAACGTTCGCCTGCACGGCCCGCTGCAAATAGCTTACCGCCAGTGGCACCGTATAGACATGTGTTACCCATAATGGCGCTGTCGTGCGCGTCAAAGTTAATGTTGCGTGGCGGGTGAATTACTAGCTTACCGCCAGTCATACCTTTACCCACATAGTCATTTGCATCACCTTCAAGGTGCATATGCAAACCACCTGCGTTCCACACACCAAAGCTTTGGCCGGCAGTGCCGGTAAGCTCTATTTTTATCGGAGTATCTTCAAAGTCGTGGTTACCGTGGTGCTTAGCAATTTCGCCTGACAACAGAGCGCCAACCGAACGGTCAGTATTGCGTATTGGGTATCTTAGTGTAGTCGATTTACCATCGATAACGGCTTGTTGTCCGTCTTTAAGCATCTGCGCATTCAACTCGCCTTTATCTACAGGCGCGTTGGTCGTTTCTGAACAGAATAACCGCGTGTGCTCACCTGCTTGCGGCTGCACTAATAACGGTGATAAATCTAAACGGTTTTGCTTCGCGGTAATGCCGTCTAATACTTTAAGTAGTTCAGTACGGCCAACAAGATCGTCGAACTTGGCAACACCTATCGATGCCATAATTTCACGTACTTCCTGCGCGATAAACTTAAAGTAGTTCATCACCATTTCAGGAAGACCGATAAAGTGGTCGTCACGCAGTTTCTGATCTTGAGTTGCAACACCGGTCGCACAGTTGTTCAAGTGACAAATGCGAAGGTACTTACAGCCTAACGCTACCATTGGGCCAGTACCAAAACCGAAGCTTTCTGCGCCTAAAATACCCGCTTTCACTACGTCTAAGCCCGTTTTTAAACCACCGTCGGTTTGAACGCGTACTTTGTGACGCAAGCCGTTTTCGATTAGGGCCTGTTGTGTTTCAGACAAGCCTAGTTCAAAAGGACTACCTGCATATTTAACTGACGTTAGCGGGCTTGCACCTGTACCGCCGTCGTAACCTGAAATGGTAATCAGGTCGGCATAGGCCTTTGCAACACCAGTAGCAATGGTGCCTACACCTGGTTCAGATACCAATTTCACAGAGATAAGTGCAGTTGGGTTGACCTGTTTTAAATCGAAAATTAGCTGAGCTAAATCTTCAATTGAATAGATGTCATGGTGTGGTGGCGGAGAAATAAGGGTTACGCCAGGTACAGAGAAGCGCAGCTGCGCAATGTACTTGTTCACCTTATCACCCGGCAACTGACCGCCCTCACCAGGTTTTGCACCTTGCGCTACTTTAATTTGAATTACGCTAGCATTAACTAAGTAGTGTGGTGTTACGCCAAAGCGACCTGAAGCCACCTGCTTAATCTTTGAATTTTTCTCAGTACCAAAACGAGAAGGATGTTCACCACCTTCACCAGAGTTAGACTGACCACCCAAGCGGTTCATAGCAATGGCCAGCGCTTCATGCGCTTCTGGACTTAGTGCACCAATAGACATGGCTGCCGTGTCGAAACGAGGGAATAAGTTTTCCGCAGCTTCTACTTCGCTAACATCAATTGGGTCACAGTCAGGGTTTAACGCCAGCAAATCACGAATATGTGCAGGAGCGCGTTCGTTAACAAGTTTTGCATAAACCTGATAGTCGTCATAGTTACCTGACACAACCGCTTTTTGAAGTGTACTTACTACGTCTGGGTTATAGGCGTGATATTCACCGCCGTGGACGTATTTAAGAAGACCGCCGTGGTCAACTGATTTACGTTTAAGCCAAGCAACGCGATTTAGGTTAATTAAATCTTGTTGGAAATCATCGAAGCCGGCGCCTTGAATACGTGAAGTAACGCCATTAAAGCAAAGCTGCATTACTTCGTTATTAATACCAATGGCCTCAAACAGCTTAGAGCTTCTGTAGCTGGCAACGGTACTAATACCCATCTTCGACATAATTTTGTACAAACCTTTGTTGATACCTTTACGGTAGTTCAACGTGGCCTGCATTGGTGTGATATCAAGCTCGCCTTTCTCGCAAAGTTGCTCAATAGTTTCATAGGCAAGGAAAGGATAAATCGCTGTTGCACCTAAACCAATCAGCACCGCAAAGTGATGCGGATCACGTGCACTGGCGGTTTCAACAACTATGTTGGCATCGCAGCGTAGTGACTTCTCAACTAAGCGACGCTGTACAGCTCCAACTGCCATTGCCGCAGGGATAACTAAACGGTTTTGCTTGATATTTCTATCTGACAAAATAACGAACGCAGCACGTTTGTTTTTCACCAGCATTTCAACTTCATTACATACGCGTTCAATGGCTTTCTTTAAGCCTTCTTGTGGAGCATATTGAAGCTCTACTACTTCGGAGTAATAGTTGTCTGGGTTAAATTCACGTAGCTGTTTCAGGTCGGTATACATCAATATTGGCGAGTCAAACAATACGCGGTCTGCGTAGCCTGAGGTTTCGCTAAATACGTTTTGTTCACGACCAATACAGGTTGCTAACGACATAACGTGGTTTTCACGTAGTGGGTCAATTGGCGGGTTAGTTACCTGAGCAAATTGCTGACGGAAGTAGTCATACACTGTGCGCTGACGCGATGACATCACCGCCATTGGCGTGTCGTCACCCATAGAGCCTACGGCTTCTTGGCCGTCTTTTGCCAGTACCTTAACAACCTGTTGAATTTCTTCGTAGCTGTACGCGTGAAGCTTGTGATACACCGCCATGGCGTCGTCATCGAACACACGCTTACCAATAAGCGATGCATCGAGTTGTTCAATCGGTGTTAAACGACGAATGTGCTTTTCTAGCCACTCTTTATAAGGATGACGTTCTTTTAAGTCATCATCAATTTCGTTTGAGCGCCAAATTTTGCCGGTGTAAGTATCAACGGCAAGCATTTCACCAGGACCAACGCGGCCCTTTTCAATAACGTCGGCTTGCTCGTAATCCCAAATGCCCACTTCTGAGGCAAGGGTAATAAAACCATTTTTGGTAATGACGTAGCGAGCAGGGCGTAAACCATTTCTATCGAGGTTACACGCAACATGGCGGCCATTAGTCAATACGATACCGGCTGGACCATCCCACGGCTCCATGTGCATAGAGTTGAACTCATAAAATGCACGAAGGTCGTCATCCATGGTTTTGTTGTTTTGATATGCAGGTGGCACAAGCAAACGCATAGCACGGAATAAATCCATACCGCCTGCCAAGAACAGCTCTAGCATATTATCAAGAGACGACGAGTCTGAGCCTTCAGTGTTTACAAAAGGTGCTGCGTCTTTCAAATCTGGGATAAGCGGTGTAGCGAATTTTGCAGCACGTGCCATTGCCCAGTCGCGGTTTCCTTTAATGGTATTAATTTCACCATTGTGCGCAAGGAAACGGAAAGGTTGTGCCAATGGCCAGCGTGGCAATGTGTTAGTAGAAAAGCGCTGGTGGAATACACAAATAGCGCTTTGCATGCGTTCGTCAGCCAGATCGTGATAAAACGCTGGCAAGTCTTTAGGCATTACCAAGCCCTTGTAAATAGTTACAAGACCTGACAAGCAAGCAACGTAAAAATCTGGATCGGCTTCAAGGCGTTTTTCTGCTCGACGGCGGATCATATAAAGGCGACGCTCTAAGTCGCGTTTACGCCAACCCGCAGGGGCATTCACAAATACTTGTTCAATTTGCGGTACGCCCGTGAGTGCGAGTTCGCCGAGTACTGAGCGGTCGACAGGCACTTCGCGCCAACCCACTACTGATAGCGTTTCTCTTTCTAGTTCTTCATTTAGTATCTCACGCGCAGTTTGCGCAAGTACTGGGTCCTGACTTAAAAAAATCATGCCCACGCCGTATTTTTTGCTGAGTTTCCAGCCATTTTCTTCGGCGATTGCATGGAAGAACGCATCCGGTTTTTGCAGTAGTAAACCACAGCCATCACCGGTTTTCCCGTCTGCGGCGATACCGCCACGATGCTGCATACGGTCTAGGCCGTGAATTGCAGTTGTTACCAATTCATGACTGGCTTCCCCGTGGGTGTGGGCGATTAAGCCAAACCCGCAGTTGTCCCGGGAATCATTGGGATTATATAAACTCATCTCTTAACTCCTTCAACCTTTTGACTGGGCAAGGTATGCGTTGCGTGTAGATGCGCCTAGGTTTGCGTATCACAACATGGTTAGACGTCTTTTGTGCTCACACGCGTTATTGCGTGCGGCCTGCGCCTTTCTTGTCGTTTATTTATTATTAGAGGATTCCAGTCTTTCCGCATTTTTATGCATTATTGCGATGCGGGCCGTACAAAATACCCACATTAAAATCTAAAATCAAACGTAAAAAGTGTCACTGATATAGTGAATTAGTATAACTCGGTAAAAATCTATATTTTTCAGTGTCATATAGTCGTGAAATATAGTTTGTAATGGAGTTGTTATAATTTTATTAACGTCTTGATTAGTGTATCTTCAAATGATAACGGCTCTCATTTAAAAAGTGGTTGTGAATAATTATGCTTTGATTTTATTGTTTTATGTTGTCAATGGGCTAAGGAATGTATTTTTATGTAGATGTAAACATCAAGTTCCACTTGAAATTGATGTTTGCTATATTGGTTAAAAAGTGAGCTAATGTAAAGTGTGGTGATCTTAATCAAGCCAATAAATATGCACTGAATAGATGTACGCAGTGCTACTGCAAACATCTACTTAAAAGGATTTTTATGCCGACTTCATCTTTCGTACCATCAAGTACCCTCGTGATGAAATCCCATTTACTCAATGGTCCAAATGTCAGTTTCTCCCCATCGCCTAATTCTTCTGGCAGTTTTGATGAAGATTTGCCTGACACAATTGTCATTCATTTCACAGCTGGAAGTAGTTTAGCCTCTTCTGTAGATGTAATGACAAATCCTGATAGCAACGTTTCCGCCCACTTTGCGATTGGCAGAAATGGTGACATTGTCCAAATGCTGCCGACCAATAAGATTGCATGGCATGCGGGTAAAAGTAGTTACAAAGGCAGAACAAATCTCAATCGGTATTCAATAGGCATTGAGTTAGATAATGCAGGACAGTTAACGCAAAATAGTCGAGGCGAGTTTAAAACGTGGTTCGGAAAAACATGCCACCAAGATGATGTTGTTGAAGCTGTACATCGAAACCAAACGGCAAAAACCTACTGGCACAAGTTTACCGATGAGCAAATCGCGAGAACGTATGCTTTGTGTAAAGCGTTGTGTCAGCGTTATCACATAAAGGTGATTGTTGGCCACGAAGAAATCGCACCAGTAAGAAAGATTGACCCGGGTCCTGCGTTTCCCCTTGACGAATTGCGCGCGAGGTTGCTGAACATAAAAATAGAGCCTGCGAGAGAAACAAAAATATCAGCGAAAAGTGCTTTTAACAGCGCTGAACGGGAAGTTGTGAGCAAAAAGCGAGCTAGTGTGAATGCAAGCACACTAAATGTCCGCTTAGGCCCGGGTACAGACTTCGAGAAAATACAAGGTGAGGTCAACAAAGGCGATAAGCTTACCATTATCGAAAAGCAGGGAGAGTGGGCCAGAGTGTCATACACTGCTACGGGTTGGGTAAACACGCGATACATCAATGAAGTTAGTGAAAAGTTACCAAGTAAATGACGGCAATTACGTTGTACATTCCCGAAGCGCACAAAGCCTGCTAGGATAGGGGCAAAATAAGCTTAGATTAGACGTACATGCATTCAGATTCACCAAACGATTCTTGGGCAATTCGGTTTGCTCAATTTGTTCAACGTTTTGGCACATTGAAACTCAGCATTCTCTTCGTAGTGCTGTCATTGGTGTTCACGTTGGGCGGTTCATATGTTATCCGCGTGAGTATGGGAAGCCAAGTTCAGCCCGATGATTTCATAAGCGCAGTTGTGCTCACCATGCTATCCGCTCCATGGGTGCTGTATTTTTTCAGCGAGCTTATTAAGCAACTGGAAAATTCACGCACAAATTTGAAAGAAGTGGTAAGCCAACTTGAAAGTCTTCGCGAAGAAGACGTGTTCTTGAATCGAGAGCTTCAAAGCAATATTCGCCAGCTTAACCATGAAATAGAGCAGCGTAAGCAAGCACAAGAAGAGCGCGAAGCCCTGTTTAAAGACTTGGAAAAAGAAATACAAGACAAATCTGAACAGGAAGCACAAGCCAGACGTTTATCAACACTCTTGCGGTCAATTATCGATGCGTCACCGGATCTTATCTACTATCGCAATGAAGAAGGTCGCTTTGCAGGTTGTAATCGTATTGCCGAGTTGATGACAGGCAAAACGGAACAAGAGCTTCTTGGGCTAACGCCAAAAGATGTGTATGAAGAAGAACTCGCTCGTCAAATCGTTGCTAGTGACCATGAAGTTTTAGAGACAAATGCAAGTATCACCGAAGAGTTATGGCTGCGCTTTGCCGATGGGCGTCGTCGCTACTTCGAAATGAAGCGTGTGCCGTTTTTCGATAAAGAAGGTAACCGCTTAGGTTTGTTATCGTTTGGTCGAGACATGACAGAGCGCAAGCAAGCAGAAAATGCAGCAGCGAAAGCGAGTACCGACAAAACGCGTTTTATTGCAACGATTAGCCATGAGTTGCGTACGCCGCTTAACGGTATCGTTGGGCTTAGTCGTATGTTACGTGACACTGATTTAAGCGATGAGCAGTTCAGTTGGGTAAGTACAATTTATGCCAGTGCAATTACGTTAGGTAACATTTTTAACGACATTATCGACCTAGATAAACTCGACAGAGATAAATTAGAACTTAGCCTTAAAACGGTATCGCTTAAAGATTTTACGGAAGAGCTAAGCAGTATTATTCGCTTACTTGCTGCGGATAAACAGTTAGAACTGAAAACGACAATCAACGAGCCGTTGCCACGCTTGGTTGAAATTGACGGTACACGCTTACGCCAAATTTTGTGGAACATATTGTTCAATGCGGTCAAGTTCACGCAAAAGGGGCACGTAAGTTTGTCGGTGTCATCGACGAAACCTGACGGTGATAAGGCGTATGTTACCTTCATTATTGAAGATACCGGCGTGGGTATTCCAGAGAGCGAAATAGAGAAGATTTTCGCCATGTATTACCAAGTCGATCATCCAGATCATCAGTCAGCCACAGGTACCGGCATTGGACTTGCTATTTGTAAGCAAATGGTCGACTTGATGAAAGGCGAAATCCACGTTTCAAGCCAAGTGGGCAAGGGAACTCGATTTGAAATTGTACTACCCGTGCAAATTTCAAATAGCCCGATGAAAGTCGCGCAGCTAGAAGTGACTGGTCTTAATATCCTACTGGTAGAAGATATCGAGCTTAACGTTATGGTAGCGAAGGCCTTGCTTGAAAAGCTAGGTCAAAGAGTGGATGTCGCTATGACAGGGCAAGAAGCCATTGATAAAGCACGCGCCAATCAATATGACTTAATCCTACTTGATATTCAGTTGCCTGATATGACAGGTTTTGACGTTGCCAGTACGCTCATTGAGGAAGACTTGGTCATGCAAACTCCCATTGTGGCGTTAACCGCAAATGTCATTAAAAAGCGTGATGAGTATTTAGAAAACGGTATGGATGATGTCATCGCCAAGCCTATCAAAAAGTCTCGTGTGATCGAGGTGTTTAATGAACTGTTTCATGCGCCACCGGCGCCTCTTGAAGTTGACGGTGAAGTAGAACGTCCTGAGCCGAATAAAACATTAAGTAACATTTTAGATATGGACTTACTACAGATGTTGGTTGATACCATAGGCGACGAAATGGTGCGTGCTAGCGTGAAAGTATTCCAAGAGAAAATGCCAGAGTATATGGAAATACTGCAGTTGAGCTTAAGTGCTGATGAAAAATCAGAAGTATGTTCTCAGGCACATAAAATAAAAGGTGCAGCAGGCTCTGTAGGTTTGGCACGTGTGCAGCGTATAGCAAACCAAATTCAGCAAGGCGATCACCCTACATGGTGGGAGAACGTGCATGACTGGGTTGAAGAGCTTCAGATGGCGGTTCAACACGATATGAAAGCACTTCACGACTGGTTGAATGAACAACAAGTTGACGATTAAAACAGGCCTATAATTAAAATAACGAGACTATTCGTTCATTTAAAAAGGGGCTTTTGCCCCTTTTTTAGTGGCGGCGAAAAAGCATAAGGAAGATGAGTATGATGAACCAAGTAGATTTGCAGCCTGATAATGTTCAATTTTCAAATCAGCAAGTGCGTTACGATGAGTTACCACATTTAGACGCGCTAGTGCTCGAGCCTATTAGCCCCAAGTATCGAATGCTCAACCTCGTGTTTGTAACACTCCTAGCGCTTATTTTGATTGGGGTTGTGTCCGTTTTACGGTTTAACCCCTTTTTCGATTTGCCTGAAGATTTAGTTTACGCTTATCCCTTTATTGTTGGGGTTATTAGCACATTGGGACTTGTTTGGTTTATTTACCACTGGTTTGCCGACACCAAAATTATGTACGCCGTGCGAGAGCAAGATATAAGCAAACAGTCTGGTTTAGTGTTCAGAGGACTTTCTTGTCAGCCAATTTTACGAGTACAGCATGTTGAAGTAAAAAGAGGTCCATTCGATAGATGGGCGGGGCTGGCGAAACTGCAAGTTTTCTCTGCAGGTGGCGAAATGCATACCTTCGAAATACCGGGTCTTCCCCTTGAGCGCGCACAACGAATTCGCCAATATATCCTCGATCATAAAGATGTGAGTGCACGCTAATGTCAGAGCAAACCACGTCTATGCCACAAGAGGCAACACCGACAAAAGTTGAAACCGGTGATGATTGGAGAAGGCTGTCACCCATTGCCATTGTTTACTTTACGGTGCGCAATATTATCAATACTGCACAAGGACTGGTCTATGCCATCCCTGCAATTGCGGTGAGTCTTAATATCTTCGAAAACCTCAACTCTCCGGAAGCCCATATCGGTATTGCCGCTGTCATTATTCTTACCACATTAAGCGGCGTTGTAAGTTTCTTGATGTATAAGTTTAGGGTTCATAATCAGCATGTAGAAATTCATACGGGTGTGTTTCAACGCCGTTATACCAATTTGCCGCTATGGCGCATTCAGAACGTTAAAATAGAGTTGCCCTTTTATTATCGGCCATTTGGATATGCGTTAGTTGTGTTAGACACGGCAGGTAGCGGAAAAGAGGAAGCTAAAATTGTCGCAGTGCCGCTAGACTATGCCCATGCACTCAAAAAACGCGTGTTATTTGAGAAAGCCCACCGCGATGATTCCGCCAATACTTCATCGACGGATATGAATGATACCGTGGATGAGACAGCGGCTTCGCAGCAAGACGCCTCTGAAGAAATTCTTAATACTCGCTCAGTAGGTGACATTGTGATCCACGGCATCACCAACAACAGAGTGTGGATCATATTGGGAGCGGCAGCGCCGTTTTACGATGACGTTATAGGATTTGTATCTGAGTGGCTTGCTGAAAAAGGGCTGCAACTCAACCAGTTAGTAGGTGAACAAGCGATAGCGTGGTGGCAGTTTAGTTTGTACGCATTTGTCATTATTATGATGGTGATGGCTGCAATGGCTTTACTTAGCGTAGGCGGGGCACTATTTACGTTTTATGGGTATACACTCTCTCGGGCTGGCGACAGGTATATTCGAAGAAGCGGACTCCTTAATAAGCTAGAAGTCAGCATGCGTGCGTCGCGTATTCAAATGATAACTGCAAAACAGGACTGGCTAGATAAAGTCCTCAAGCGGGTAAATTTGTACTTCGAGCAAAACACAACGGCAAGCCAACAAGTGCAAGAGTTAATGTCGCCTAACAAGCTTATTGTGCCTTCTGTAACCGAGTCGGAAGCCTTAGCCTTAAGTCGTGAAGTTATGCCAGGGTGTGATCTTCATCATCAAACTTATCAAACCATTAGCAAGCGCTTTATACTCCATTGGTTAGCGGTTGCCTGGACGGTACCTTTCTTATTCGCACTTTGTGTGGGCATTATTAGTGATCATCTAGATATTATCTTGTTGTCTTTAAGTGGGTTTACTGCCGTTGGTCTACTATTGACTCTACGCTGGTGGCGCTGGGGTATTGCGTTTGATAAAAACTACGTTTACGTCAGACGCGGCCGAATAGGGGTAGACTATTTGTGTTTTGAGCCCTACAAAGTGCAACAAGTTATGGTAAAACAAAGTGTATTTATGAAGCGAAGAGGGCTCGCTACGTTAAAAGTTGTCCTTGCTTCCGGTGCGGTGACCGTTCCTTTTCTACCTGAAACCTATGTGCATGAACTTGCAGATAGTATTTTACATGAGGTGGAATCGACTAGGCGTTCGTGGATGTAGAAAAGCATCAATGCGCAGGGCTAGTTCGTTAGGCCTGCGCTTTTGTTTCATCCCGGGTGACAATACGATCCTTACCACTGTGCTTAGCCTGATAAAGTCGTGCATCTGCAACGTCCAGTTGCGATTCAAGACAATCGAACTCTTCTGCACACACGCCAATACTACATGTAATATTAAATTTATGATTGGTAAACTGTGTGGTACGAACCGCATTCATAAATTGCGATAGCGCTGCTAAATAGGCTTTCGGCGGTCTTAAAGAAACAACCGTGAATTCCTCTCCGCCATAGCGCACAATAAGGTCATCTGGGAAATATTCTTGCAATAATGCAGCGAACTCCTGTAGCAACATATCACCGGTTTTGTGGCCCAGGGTATCGTTTACGTTTTTGAAGTTGTCAGCATCTATCATCGACACAATAACCTGATTGCGCGACGCTTTGTTGGCATACAATTCTTCAGCAACTTCGTAAAGGTAGCGGCGGTTGTAGACTTTTGTAAGCGGATCTAAATTGGCAGAATCTCTAATGGTTTGGATCATTTCTTGAGACTCTAAGTTTTGCATTACACGGCAATAAAACTCTTCGTGATAAAACGGCTTCGAAAGGAAATCGTTTGCTCCGCTTTTTATAAATTTGGAGGTGAGCACGCTGTCGCCAGTCGCAGAAAGCCCGATGAAAACTAAGTCTTGCATGCGCTTTTCGTGACGAATAGCCTTAACAAGTTCATATCCGTCCATGTTGGGCATTCTATGATCGGAAATTACCATCTTTATATCGCGATGTTGTTCAAGTACTCCAAGTGCTTCTATACCATCAGAGGCTTCGTGGACTTGGAATTTAAATTTCTTCAATAACGAACAGATGTGGTTGCGACTGGTTTTCGAGTCTTCAACCACTAACACGCGAGTTGTGAGGTTCTTACGTAAGCGATCGATAAGCTTCGATACTTGTAAATAAGAGTACCGAGATTCTTTAGTGATATAGTCTAATACGCCCTGATCAAGCAGTTGGGCACGAGTAAATTCATCAAAATTACCAGTAAGTACAATGGTAGGGAGGTTGTATGACAGCGCCAACTCTACACTTTCGCCATTCGGTGCATCGGGCAAATTCAAGTCGACTATCGCTGCAAGGTAATCTGAATTGTTAGCAAGCGCAGTGCTGGCCTCAGCTAAATCTTCACAAAGATCGCAAGTAAAATGAGGGTTATCCTCAATAAGTTTATTAACGATCTTTCGGACAGTCGCGCTATCCTCAACAACAAGAACTTTGTACATGTGAACCACTCGTAACGCTTATGCAATTATCATAACCAATAAATTTAAAAAAAGCCCTTCAAATAAGAGCTTTTCATACGAATGTCTATGGGATTGCATACGTAAAAGTGTTGTTCTGTGATCAGCTTTGTTCCTCTGGAACACGAACAAACCCTTCCATTAATACACGGGCGCTGCGGCTCATAACTGCCTGATCAATAGACCACTTATCGTCATTGAAAGACGCCTTAGCACCCACTCGCAATGTGCCAGAAGGGTGTCCAAATGTCACAGAATCCCTATCTTCGCCACCTGCCGCTAAGTTCACTAAGGTTCCCGGAATAGCTGCTGCCGCAGCAATGGCAACAGCAGCCGTACCCATCATGGCGTGATGCAGTTTGCCCATAGACAATGCACGTACTAATACATCAATATCAGACCCCAGCACATCTTTGCCACTTGATGCTTTATACGCTTTAGGGGGAGCAACAAACGCTACCTTGGGAGTATGTTGACGACTAGCAGCTTCACCAATATCTTTAATCAATCCCATTTGCACTGCACCATGGGCACGAATGGCTTCAAATTTATTAAGCGCCTCGTTATCGCCATTGATGTCATCTTGAAGCTCTGTTCCCACATACCCAATATCTTCAGCGTTAATAAATATAGTAGGAATACCAGCATTTATCATTGTGGCTTGCAGCGAGCCTACACCTGGGACATCAAGCGTATCGATCAAACGTCCTGTGGGGAAAATAGCGCCTTCGCCATCTGCAGGGTCAACAAAAGCGACTTCGACTTCCGCGGCAGGGAAGGTAACGCCGTCTAGTTCAAAATCGCCGGTTTCCTGCACTTCGCCATTTGTGATGGGCACCTTAGCGATAATGGCTTTATTGATATTGGCTTGCCAAATATTTACTGTAGCAATGCCGTTATCGGGTATTTTAGCCTTGTCGACAAGACCATTACTGATAGCAAACGCACCAACGGCCGCGGTTAAGTTGCCGCAGTTTCCGCTCCAGTCAACAAAGGGCTTGTCGATAGCGACTTGACCAAACAAATAATCAACGTCGTAGCCTTCACGTTCACTTCTACTCAGTATAACTGTTTTACTGGTACTAGAGGTTGCACCGCCCATACCGTCGGTTTGTTTTCCGTAAGGATCGGGGCTACCAATTACGCGTAACAGCAATGCATCGCGAGCAGGACCTGGCTTTTGTGCGGCTTCTGGCAAATCAGTTAAGTTAAAAAACACACCCTTACTGGTACCGCCACGCATGTAGGTAGCCGGTACTCGAAGTTGTGGCGCATACTTTGTCATGTTTTTTCCTTTCGTCGGTATGAGTGCATTGAGGCACAGTTGAAACACGCCGTAAATACATCCTTGTAGGCTCTCGGGGCGCGTCCATGCGCCCCGAAGGTTTCAACTGTGCCTCAACGCACTCTTAAACTAAAAACCATTTTATCTGGAGAGAAGTAAGGTTGTTCGCGATTTGAAACACGCTGTGAACACGTCCGTGTGCGCTCCCCAGCCGCATCCTTGCGGCTGGAGGGTTTCAAATCACAAACAGCTTCCACCCAAAAGTAATAAACTCTTTCGAGAGGGGAGGTCTATGCCCCGAAGGTTTCAACCGTGCCTCAACGCCATATAAAATAAAAACCACTTTATCTGGAGAGAAGTAAGGTTGTTCGTGATTTGAAACACGCTGTGAACACATCCGTGTGCGCTCCCCAGCCGCATCCTTGCGGCTGGAAGGTTTCAAATCGAAACCAACCTCCTTCCCCAAAAATAGTAAACCCTGCTAACAGAAGTTAGCTGATTTAGGGAGTACTGAGTCGGTTACGGGACCCTCAATTCGCATGGATGCGAATTGGGAGCCTACATGGATGTATTCACGGCGTGTCCCGTAACCGGCTCAGTTCTTCCCTGCTGAGCTGACGGAATCAGCTAGCTTCAGCCTCTAAGAAGTCCTTGGCGAAGCGTTGTAATACGCCGCCTGCGCTGTAAATAGAGACTTCTTCTGCAGTATCTAAACGACAGGTTACTGGCACTTCTAGCTGCTCACCGTTTTGACGGTTTACTACTAGCGTAAGCGTTGCACCGGGTGACGGTTCGCCACTAACGTCGTACGTTTCTGTGCCATCTAGCTCAAGGGTTTTACGTGTTGTGCCTGGTTTAAACTCAAGCGGTAGCACGCCCATTCCAATAAGGTTGGTGCGGTGAATACGCTCGAAGCCTTCTGCCACAATTACTTCAACACCGGCAAGACGTACGCCTTTAGCTGCCCAGTCGCGTGACGAGCCCTGACCGTAGTCGGCGCCAGCAACAATGATTAGCGGTTGTCTGCGGTTCATGTAGGTTTCAATCGCTTCCCACATGCGCATTACTTGGCCTTCTGGCTCAACGCGGGCAAGTGAACCTTGCTTCACTTCACCGTTCTCTAGCACCATCTCGTTGAACACTTTCGGGTTAGCAAGGGTAGCGCGTTGTGCGGTTAAGTGATCACCACGGTGTGTGGCGTACGAGTTAAAGTCTTCTTCAGGCAAGCCCATTTTGTGAAGGTATTCACCCGCTGCACTGCTGGCTAGAATAGCGTTTGAAGGCGACAAGTGATCGGTAGTGATGTTGTCACCTAAGATTGCCAGCGGACGCATACCTTTCATGGTGCGCTCGGCATCCATTGCGCCTTCCCAATAGGGCGGACGACGAATGTAGGTGCTCATTTCACGCCAGTCATAAAGCGGGTTAATGTCTTTGCCGTAGTCAACGCTTAAGTCGAACATAGGTTCATACACTTTTCTGAAATGCTCTGGCTTCACTGACTTCGCTACAATGGCATCAATTTCTTCGTCGCTTGGCCAAATGTCTTTAAGCGTTACGGGGTTGCCGTCTTTGTCAGTGCCTAAAACGTCTTTTTCAATATCAAAGCGAATAGTACCGGCAATAGCGTACGCTACGACTAGTGGCGGCGATGCCAAGAATGCTTGTTTAGCATAAGGGTGAATACGGCCGTCGAAGTTACGGTTACCCGACAACACTGCTGTAGAGTAAAGGTCGCGGTCGATAATTTCTTGCTGAATTTTAGGGTCTAGCGCGCCGCTCATGCCGTTACAGGTAGTACAGGCAAATGCTACTACGCCAAAGCCTAAATCTTCCAACTCGCTCATTAGGTTAGCTTCTTCAAGATAAAGCTTAACGGCTTTAGAGCCTGGGGCTAACGAGCTTTTTACCCATGGCTTACGGGTTAAACCGCGCTGGTTTGCGTTGCGTGCAAGCAGACCTGCCGCAATAACATTGCGCGGGTTAGATGTATTGGTACAACTTGTGATAGCCGCGATAATAACCGCGCCATCAGGCATTTTGCCTTCTTCTTCTGTCCATTTGGCAGCAATGCCGCGGCTTTCTAAGTCGCTGGTAGGTAAGCGAGCGTGAGGGTTAGAAGGGCCTGCCATATTGCGGCCAACTGCAGAAAGGTCGAACGTAAGTACGCGCTCGTATTCGGCAGTTGTTAAGTCATCTGCCCACAAACCAGTGTGCTTGGCGTATTGTTCTACCAATGCAATTTGCTTTTCTTCACGCCCTGTCAGGCGCAAATAATCAATAGTTTGCTGGTCAATATAGAACATGGCTGCAGTGGCGCCGTATTCCGGTGTCATGTTCGAAATAGTAGCACGGTCGCCCAGCGTAAGATGCGATGCACCTTCGCCGTAGAATTCCAAATACGCTGATACCACACGCTCTTTACGTAAGAATTCGGTTAGCGCTAACACGATATCAGTTGCGGTAATGCCTGGCTGTGGTTTGCCGGTAAGTTCAACACCTACAATGTCAGGCAAACGCATGTAAGACGCACGGCCTAGCATAACGCTTTCGGCCTCAAGGCCGCCAACGCCTACGGCAATTACACCAAGCGCATCAACATGTGGCGTGTGACTGTCGGTACCTACCAGAGTGTCAGGGAAGGCTACGCCATCACGGGCTTGAATAACGGGTGACATACGCTCCAAGTTGATTTGGTGCATAATGCCGTTACCCGGCGGGATAACATCCACGTTTTTAAACGCGGTTTTTGTCCAGTTGATAAAATGAAAACGGTCGTCGTTACGTCTGTCTTCAATAGCGCGGTTTTTCTCAAATGCGTCTTTTTCGAAACCAGCATGTTCAACCGCTAGCGAGTGATCCACAATCAGCTGCGTTGGTACTACTGGGTTAACCTTGGCCGGATCGCCGCCTTTTGCTGCAATTGCATCGCGAAGACCTGCTAAGTCTACCAGTGCTGTTTGGCCTAAGATATCGTGGCACACCACGCGAGCAGGAAACCACGGAAAGTCCAAGTCGCGCTTGCGATAAATAAGCTGTTTAAGCGAGTCAGTGAGCATCTCAGGTGCGCATTTGCGCACCAAGTTTTCAGCTAGTACACGCGACGTGTAAGGTAGTTTGGCATAGGCGCCTGGTTCAATAGCATCTACCGCTTCACGAGTATCGAAAAAATCGATACCTGCGTTAGGAAGCGGTTTACGGTAATCAATATTCATAAAACCCCAACCTTAAGCGCGTTCGCTAATAGCTGGCACTGGGCGTAATTCTTCGCCTGTGTATTCTGCTGATGGACGAATAATACGGTTGTCAGCGCGCTGTTCCATAACGTGTGCCGCCCAACCGGTTAGACGAGACATTACGAAGATTGGCGTAAATAGCGGCGTAGGAATTCCCATAAAGTTGTACGCAGACGCGTGGAAGAAATCGGCGTTACAGAAAAGCTTCTTCTCGCGCCACATCACTTCTTCACAGCGAACTGACACAGGATAAAGCACGTCGTCGCCCACATCGGCAGCTAGCTTCTCAGACCATTGTTTAATGATCTCGTTACGCGGGTCAGACTCAGAGTAAATTGCGTGACCAAAGCCCATGATCTTCTCTTTGCGCTCAAGCATGCCCATCATTTTTTCTTCAGCATCATCAGGTGAAGTGAAGCCTTCAATCATTTCCATAGCGGCTTCGTTAGCGCCACCGTGAAGTGGACCACGCAGTGAACCGATAGCACCGGTTACACAAGAATGCATATCAGATAAGGTTGAAGCACAAACACGTGCAGTGAAGGTAGACGCGTTAAACTCATGCTCTGCATACAGAATTAGCGATACATGCATAACTTGCTCATGCAGATCACGAGGCTTTTCGCCATGAAGCATATGAAGGAAATGACCACCAATTGAGTCGTCATCGGTTTCAACGTCTACGCGCACGCCATCGTGCGAGAAGCGGTACCAGTAACAAATGATGCTTGGGAAACATGCCAACATACGGTCTGTCACGTCTTGCTGCTCATCGAAGCTGGTTTCCATTTCAAGGTTACCTAGCATTGAGCAACCTGTGCGAAGTACGTCCATTGGGTGGGCATTTTTCGGAATACGTTCTAATACTTCTTTCAGTGCTGTTGGAAGACCACGCATGCCGCGAAGCTTAGTTTTATAAGCGTCTAGCTCAGACTGGTTAGGTAGCTTGCCCTTTAGAATAAGGTACGCTACTTCTTCAAATTGACAGTTTTGCGCTAAGTCTTTTACGTCGTAACCGCGATACGTTAAACCTGAACCTGATTTACCCACGGTTGATAATGCTGTTTTACCTGCAACTTGGCCGCGTAAACCCGCGCCACTTAACTGTTTAGCCATCTTGTTGTCTCCGGTCTTGTGTAATTTGTAAGGTACTTAAAAACTTCATTTAAAAATAAAAAGCGAAATACTCAGCTTCGAGTGGGGTGCGAGGCACCGAGAGAGTGGGGGCGGTGCGTAGGGCGTTACCCCTCCGAGGCATGGATGCCGAGGCGGAGCCCCCATGGATGGGTTCATGGCGTGGTAACGCCCTGCGTATCGCTCCCGGTCCAATGGTGCCTCGCACCCCACTCGTTCGCAGCTGGGTCGTATTGGTTCTAATTTTTGCCTTGGGCGAATAGGGCATCTAACTTTTGCTCGTATTCGTGGTAGCCAAGATAATCGTACAATTCCATACGTGTTTGCATGCTGTCGACAACGGCTTTTTGGTCACCGTTTTCAAGTATAGATTTGTACACCATTTCTGCTGCTTTATTCATGGCGCGGAATGCACTTAATGGGTAAAGCACCATGTCTGCTCCCCATTCGCCAAGCTCTTCTTTGTTCCATAGTTCGGTTTTGCCGAACTCAGTAATGTTGGCAAGGATAGGTACGTCTAATGCTTCTGAGAATGCGCGGTAGTGCTCTTCAGTTTGAACTGCTTCTGCAAATATGCCGTCAGCACCTGCTGCTACGTAGGCTTTTGCGCGCTCAATGGCCTTATCTAGGCCTTCCTGCGCGAACGCGTCAGTGCGGGCCATGATGAAAAAGTCGGGGTCGGTTCTGGCATCAACTGCGGCTTTAATACGGTCCACCATTTCTTCTGTACTAACAATTTCTTTGTTTGGGCGGTGACCACAGCGCTTTTGGGCAACTTGGTCTTCCATATGAACCGCTGCTGCGCCTGCTTTTTCCATGTCGCGAATGGTTTTAGCAATGTTAAATGCGCCGCCCCAACCTGTGTCGATGTCTACCATAAGCGGAAGGTCACATGCGCTCGTTATACGCTGTACGTCTGCAATTACGTCGTTTAGTGACGTCATGCCCAAATCAGGTAGGCCGTATGATGCATTGGCTACGCCGCCACCGGATAAGTAAATAGCTTGGTGGCCAATGGCCTTTGCCATCATGGCGGTGTAGGCATTAATGGTACCTACAATTTGTAGAGGTTTATTGTTCTCTAACGCGGTTCTGAATTTCTTTCCTGCACTCATGATTGTCACTCACTTATTTGAAAGTAGGGTAGAGGTGAATTGAATACAAAGAAGTCTCTAAGGTGTTAGTCATGATTGAGCTTCTTCTCGATATTATTTTTTGAATAAAGAATATGGCGTCGCATTAACATTTCCGCCAGTTCTTCGTCGCGATTGGCAATGGCGTTAACAATGTGTCTGTGCTCGTCAAACGCGGTGCTGACTCGAGGACCTGCCATACCAAGCTGCACGCGATACATGCGCACAAGATGATAGAGTCCGTCGATAAGCACACTTATTAGATGATCGTTTTTACTGCCCGTTACAATGCGGTAGTGAAAGTCTACGTCGCCAGCTTCTTGGTAGTAGCTATGACTGTCTTTTACCTTGTCAAAGTGGCTGTCGAGTAACGATTGCATATCTGCAATTTCTTCGTCAGTCATATACCTGGCGGCTAATCGCGCGGCCATGCCTTCTAGTGCTTCGCGCACTTGATATAGCTGAATAAGACCTTCGGGAGATAGTGCGACCACGCGGGCACCTACGTTGGCTTTACGCTCAACCAGATGACAGGTAGCAAGCCGGTTAATGGCTTCACGGATGACAGCACGACTGACTTCGTACTTTGTCGACAATTCTGTTTCACTGAGTTTGCTGCCAGCAGCAATAACACCCTCAACAATATCCTTTCTCAATTTGAAGAAGGTTTTGTCTGCATTCGTTATTGCTTGTTCGGTAATTTTGATCACGGTTCTAAATTTTCTTGCTAGAATGTCGACAATATAGCCTCTTAAAACTCAATTTTCAATATTTGAGGGTTTTATTGTCGACAAAATTGGGGCGAGGGCAGTTTATATGATAAACAGCTGCCTCGTTAAACTTACTTAGCTTAAACTTGCCTAGAACGAGCAAAAAATTAGGTCGAAAAGGTCAGCATGTTCTACTATTTGCAGTTGTAGATACGAGTAAATAGGTGTCGTAATTTTGCCCAATTGGTCAGCACGAAAGCGCTGAGTGATATTAGAGAGGTTGATACCGATTTTTTTGGGTATCAGTATGAAAAATATAGCTTTATATTATTTTTGTGAGTGTTGTTAGTGAAATGTAAAATTTAACCAATTAGTCTAATTTTGAAAGAATAGTTTAGTAAAAATGTAATATTTCACTTTCCAATATAGAAACATGTCGGTATCATACCGTTCCAGTCTTCAAGCCTAAACTCTTTCACTGAGATACTGAGGGCTGGTAAAGGTAACTTCCACTTTTAAAGCGAAGTATTATTGAAAGTAAGTCTGTAATTTTTCATTGCAACTTACTTTTTTATTGCCCGAAATCAGCACTAAGCACTTTGCTGCTCCTCTTACTATCCCCTCGAGTTTGGGTTGCAAAAGTTCCACAGAAGAACTTGAAGCAATTGATAAATAGATTAAATACCTAACACTCAAGCAAAGGGGTTACACCATGAAAACCAATACTGACGTGTCTAAGACACTCGCCAGTAAGCTTTCGCCTGTCGCACTTGCAGTAGCGATGACCGTTCCAGCTCTTACGAATGTTGCCGTAGCGCAAGAAGCAGAAGCGACAGAAGAGCAAAAGTTCGAAGCCATTACCGTTACCGCTACTAAGCGTCCCCAAGTTATTTATGAAGTACCGATTGCCTTGAGTGCATTCGACGGTGACAAATTAGCTGAACAAGGCATCACTGATCTAACTGACGTAGGTAAGTTTGTACCAAACCTAAACGTAACCGGTTTCTCTGCTGGTCACACATCGTCAGTTAACCCGTTTATTCGTGGTATCGGTCTTCAAGACCACCTTATTACCACTGATCCAGGTGTAAGCGTTTATGTTGATGGTGTTTACCTAGGTCGCCAAGTTGGTCAAAACTGGAGCCTTAACAACATCGAGCGTATCGAAGTACTTCGTGGTCCACAGGGCACACTATACGGTCGTAACTCTATCGGTGGTGCAATTAACATCATCACTAAAGAACCTGATCAAGGCGACGTAACTAAGATCAACACTGAGTTTGGTACTCGTGGTCGCGTAAAAGCAGATCTTTTTGTTAACCACGGTTTGTCAGATGAGTTAGCGTTCAACATGAACCTGTCGTTTAACAAGCGCGACGGCCTTGGCGAGTTCATCAATGTACCTAACGCTGAATATGATGTGGGTGAAACAGAAGATATTTCTGGTCGTGTGTCAGTTAAGTGGGAGCCTTCAAACGACTTCCGTATGGTACTAACTGCTGATGCAAACAATGGTGACGGCGGTCTTCGCCCGTATACTGTACTTATTGATGAAGTAAGCTCTGCGCGTTACTTCGGTGGTGGTAACGGTTTAGGTGTAGAACTTCGCAACTCTGACGTTATCCCAGAAGGTTATGACCGTTATGACAATGCAACAGGTACTGCTGCAGTAACGTCTGTATCAAATGAAGCTCGTGGCCTTTCACTTACTACTGAGTGGGATATCAACGAAGATTACACAGCGAAAGTTGTAGCAAGCCAACGTACCTCTAAGTACAAAGCGGGTCTTGATGATGACGGTACGGTTTTCTCGCTTGATCAATTCCCAGAGCGCGGAGAAGCAGATCAAACTTCTGTTGAACTTCAGCTTAACGGTTACATTAACGAGTACACTGACTTCGTAGCTGGTCTTTACTACTTCAACGAAGAAGGTAGCAACCGTCAAGGTGACGACTCAAACTTCGACGGTGGTCCAAACCTTTTAGCACTCGACCAAGAAACAACATCGAAAGCCGCTTATGTTAACGTTCGTCATGACATTAACGACGAGTTGAGCATCTCTGGTGGTCTTCGTTATACCAAAGATGAGAAAGACGCGTCAGCAAACGTATTTGGCCCACTAGGTACTATTTTCGATTCAAACGATTGGGACGAAGTAACGTGGGAAATTGCCACAAACTACACGTTTGAAAATGGTTTGACAGGTTACGCAACGATTCAGTCTGGTTATCAGTCAGGTCAATACCCTGCGCGCCCTTACTGCCTAATTGGCCAGTTCTTTGGTGCTGGTGGTTTTGATGACATCGAAGGCGCTCAAGCGGCGGTTCGTGCAAACAACTGTTTTACAGCATCAGATAACATTACTGCGACTAACTACGAAGTGGGTATTAAAGGTCGTGTAAACGAATATTTCGATATGAGTATCGCGGTATTCAACACTGAGTTTGAAGACCTACCTTATCAGGTAAGCCGTGTAAGTGAAGGTGGTTTTGATACTGCTAACCTAGTTGTTGAACAAACTTCTCGTGGTATTGAAGCTGACGCTACGTTTAGCTACGGCAACTTTAGCGTGATGACCAGCATTGGTTATATGGACGTAGACGTTGAAGAGCAGGCTGGTTTTAGCCCTGTTGCCCCACTTACGCCAGACCTAACACTTGCCATTGGTCCTCAATACACCTTTGAACTTGATGGCGGCGACTCAATTCGCGTGCGCGCTGACTACTCTTATCGTTCAGAAATGTACGGTGAGCCAACATCTGCGCCAGAGCGTATGACCGAGCTTGATAGCCGTGAACTTGTTAACTTTGATATCGCGTACACGCCAGCAAACGATGCATACACCGTAGCGCTTTACGGCCGTAACATCTTTGATGAGCGTTATGACAATGCGCGTTTGAATACAGGTGATTACATCCTTCAAATTCTAAGCAACGATGCAAGTGAATTTGGTGTGAGATTCTCTACTGAGTTCTAAGAGATAGATAATTGAGCAAAGCCGGTTTTAAACCGGCTTTTTTTTGCTTGTTTTCTAGCACTATTTAGCATAGTTTTAAATTCCTAGAAGATTAATTCAGGGAGTGAGTATGCGCGTAATAGCAGGGTTACTATTGATAATAGGACTTGTTGGCTGCACGCATACTGACCAGTCGAACACCGCGCGACAAACGGTCGAAAGAACTGAATTTGGTAGCGTATGCCGCTTTAGTGGAAGCGGAGAGCATGGCTCATGCCCGTTGGCAGGCAGCGACATGGTAGGGGCGTCGTGCTCATGCCCATCTCCGTTTGGCCAAATGATGGGTACGGTGTCGAAAAACTAATATGGAGCAGTAACATGGGACTGTTGACGGGTTTCAAAAAATCGAGCCTTGAAAAAAAGTTTAGAAAAAGTGATTGGGTGATTATCCAGTCAATCCCTTTCGCGCAATTTGAACAGCTTATCGTTGATTACGTCGACAGTGGGTGGGAAATTGAAGACGATTATGTTCGTCTACAAGAAGATACACCCAAATGGGAGTGTATACTAAAAAAAGGGACGAGCATTCTGACATGCATTTGGACAATGAAAGCGCATGGCCAGGTATACGGTCCATCCAGAGTGTTAAATGGATTGGCAGAAAAACTTAATATGAAACCTACA
This sequence comes from Alteromonas sp. KC3, assembly GCF_016756315.1. Classification (NCBI taxonomy): domain Bacteria; kingdom Pseudomonadati; phylum Pseudomonadota; class Gammaproteobacteria; order Alteromonadales; family Alteromonadaceae; genus Alteromonas; species Alteromonas sp. KC3. The sequence goes on along the minus strand of NZ_AP024235.1, from coordinate 3,497,614 downwards.
ACCACTATTTCTCAGCCTTGGTTTTAGTACCTCATAGCCGCAAGTGTTCTATCAAAACGTGTATTACAGCCATCCTTTCTGTTTGGCAATGCGCGCTGCATCTACGCGATTAGTTGCGTCTAGTTTCGAGATAGCTTCCGATAAATAATTACGTACGGTACCTTCTGAAAGAAAAAGCTGCTGTGCGATGGCCCGTGTTTTTAGGCCGTCTGAGGCAAGTTTAAGGGCTGACATTTCTTTTGGCGAAAGTGGGTTTTTGTCATCAAGGGCCATAATAGCGAGCTCTGGCGAGATGACCTTTTCCCCGCTTATTACTTTGTGTATTGCGTCAATTAGGTAGTCACTATCAGACTCTTTTAAAATAAAACCTTTTACGCCAGAACCGAGTGCTCGCTTAATGTAACCAGGTTTGGCAAAGGTCGTCATCAATACAACGCAGGTATTAATCGCCTTGCTTGCCACATGATTTGCGACATCTAGCCCTGTCACTTGAGGCATTTCTATATCGCTCAGTATGACGTTTGGTGTTTCGTGGTGCTCTAGGTAAGTGATTGCTTCCTGTCCATTGCTGCATTTACCCACAACATCAAACCCTTCTTCTAACGAAAGTAACATGGCAATTGCGTCACGTACCAATGATTGATCTTCAACAACGAGAATAGTGGTCATATAGCGCAATCCTTTTTAGTCGCTTACTAGTTTGTGAGGCAATATAAGCTCGCAGTGAAATGCACAGTCTGGTGAGGTGCTAAATACAACCTCGGCACCAATTGTGTTTGCGCGTTCGCGTATGCCCGTTAATCCATTGCCTTCGATAACCGAAAGTTGAGCGTTTTCTCTACCGTAGTCAAGATACTTAAGGATGATTGCAGTTTCAAAGTACTCTAGTATTAACGATACGCTTTTACCTTTCGAGTGACGAAGCGTATTCGTGGTAAGTTCTTTAATAATGAGCGAAAGTTGCGACTCTTCCATTGATGTAAGCGTATTTGCTAGCTGTTTTGCCACATCGAAACTAGTTTCAAACCCATTTTCCTCTAGCAACGCGATATTTTTGGCAATTTCGTCACTAAGCGATAAGTGTTTAATATCAGAAACTGCATAACGAATATCACTGAGCAAAGATTGCGATAGCGTCGCTAGCGCCTTTACTTCCTGCTGCGCTAAGGTGATCTCGTTTTTACTAAGTAGCTTATCGGCCAATTGTGCTTTTAGTGCTATGGAGCTAAGTGCGTGGCCTGCCACGTCGTGAAGGTCCCTCCCAATACGTTCTCGTTCTGCAATGGCTGATAGTGTCTTCATTGATTCTGCGTGCTTCGCCTCTTTCATTTGAAATTCAGTTTCTTTCCTTTCCATCGCACCAAAGCCAAAAAGAACCACACTATTAATCGTTGCCGCTAGCAGATACCAGCCCTGCTCCTTGAAAATATAAAGCTGAAGAAGTGCGAGTGAGAGTGCAATTAGGGAAATAAATGCAATACCTTTTTGCAACGTATAGTAGTAGCCAATAATAAAGCCGACGAACCCGAAAATTATGGCGCCGCCAGGGTTTTGAAAGCTGACAGCGTAACCAAGTAAGAGTAAAAAGGATAAAAAATAGGGCAGAACCTGAGGCGGCGAGTTTATAGCACGAATATATATCGCGACAAAAAGGCCATAGCCGCCCAGTTGCAAAAGCCACACCGAGCTTGGGAGTGGCATAGAGAGAACGAGAGGCACAAAATAGAATAGTGAAAAAAATAAGCTGCTGTATGACCAACGTTTTTTGCGACCACTGGCTAAAAGTGGCATTACGCTTTCACGGTGTGCAGAGGATGCATTGTTTAACACAAGTATTTCGTCCTTACTGAAATACAACAGCAGATTTACTGGTGATCAATAATGTGCCCGAGATGATTAATATAATACCCAGCACGGCATAGATGTCGAATGTTTGTTTCCAAAATACCACGGAGGCTGCTGTAATTAGTGCTATACCCATGCCGGACCAAATGGCATAGGCGATTCCGACCCCCATATTCTTAAGAACGAAGGCGAACAACATGCCGGATATCGCGTAGAAAAAGATGGCACCATAACCAAATGCCCATTTTTCCCAGCCGTTTGAGGCTTTGAGCAGCATGGTTGCTGTCACCTCAGTTACAATGGCAATAGCGAGAATAAGATAAGTCATGCTTGTTTCCTTTTACGTTAAAGCTTGCGATAGCGCTGTTCTAATGCGTACAGAGAAATAATGTAGATAATGACAATAACGGTACTAATCGCTTCAACGCGGGCTTCAGGGAACAGATACCAAACGGCAACTATAGAGGCGGTGCGAGTAATGGTATGGAAGTAGCCTACCCAATGTTGAATGGCCCATGAAAGGGGCATCCACATTAAACCGGCTAGAATGCCCAATGAAAGTGGTACTGTAGTGTGGTCGATAGCAGCAACGGGTAAGGCAATGCCAAATACCATTAAGCTCATTATCAACCCCACAAAAAACAGACGGTCAAAACTTGTTGTCACTTTATCTTTGGCAAAGAAACGTTCTCCCGTAATGTAAGACAGTCCCGCACCAAGGTAGAAAATCGCTCCCGTTCCGATGTAAAGAAGCCACGTCATAACAAATTCAGATACAAAAGGCGCGGTGATCCCAAGCATTGCCCATACAATAGTGCCTGCCAACGGCATAGCTATGAATCGGTTTTGTTTAAATAACGTTCTTTCCTGCTCTAATGTTAACGCGGTTTGCGAGGATGTTTGAGTGGGGCTTGAAATGCGAATGGCTTCTATCATTGTCTTTTCCTATTATGCTAATTAAGCGTTGGAAAAAGTATGACGGGTTTGGTTTTAAGAAAGTATTCACAAAGGTCATCAAAAAGACATGACAAAAGTCACTTAATTTTGGTTGTTATGCCAGCTGCTTTTTTGCCTTGCGTTTATTCAGTACGCTATCTCCATCTTCTTTTGATAACAGCAAGCTGTCAGCAATGCTGACAAACGCCACACATGCCATAAATAACATAGCTAGAACAAAGGTGTCTAAGTTTGGTGAAGAGGGTGTTTGATCAAGGATAAACGTCGCAAAGGCAATGGCAAGTGCTGAAAGTGTGATACCAAGACCTCTGTTCATTTGCATTAAAATTGCGCCCAACGTATTGGCGTCGCGCATCTTATCAGTGGGGACATCAGCAAACGCAATCGTATTTAGCAAGGTTAGATGCATTGAACGTGTCATCCCGTTGATAAACAAGATTACACCTATGGTAGTTGATGCCGTTGTATGGGTGATACAGGCAAGGGCGATAAAACCTAACGAAATCAATATGCCATTTGCTATCAAAACGCGCTTAAAGCCAAACGAATTCATTATCCATGTCGTGGCGGGTTTGATAGCGAGGTTTCCAGCAAACAGCCATAACAGTAAGGTCCCCGCTTCGACAGGCGTATAGCCAAGCCCTAGCTGTAGCATTAGCGGCACAAGAAATGGCGCACTTCCAAGAGCAACGCGTACCACAGACCCGCCGTATACTGATAAACGGAATGTTCTATGTGCCATTGCCTCAAATGAAAACAGAGGAAATGCTGCTCGTTTTACATGTCTTATGGCAAGCAACATGAGCATTAAACCCGTTAGAATAATGCCGATTGCACCAAACAAAGCATCTGTTGCACTGGCGAGATACTCAATTCCAGCCATAAAAAGTGCAAAACCAACGCCTGTAAGTAAAAAACCTTTAAGGTCGAAACGGCCCACATTGGCTTTCGTGTTTTTCAACAAATACATTGAGGCAATTATTGCAAGAATACCCAGTGGAATGTTCATGTAAAAAATCCACTGCCAGCTTAGGTGGGTAGCAATATAGCCGCCTAGAACGGGCCCTAAAATAGGTGCACTAAGTGCAGGCCATGTAATAATAGCGACGGTCTTAACGAGCTTTTCTTTGGGTAAGTCGCGAAGTACCACCAAACGCCCGACGGGGACCATCATTGCACCACCCACGCCCTGAAGTATGCGCGCTAGCGTGAATTCAATAAGGCTTGTACTCAGCCCGCATAATACCGAAGCGAGTGTAAATACAGCAATTGCGGCAAGAAATATTGTTCGTGCACCAAATCGATCGGCGACATAACCACTTAAGGGAATAAATAGGGTAACGGCTACTAAATATGCAGAAACGCCTATTGAAAGATGGGCTGCCGGAATGTTGAAGTCGGCAGCGATCACAGGAAGCGCAGTAGTAATTACTGTGGCATCTAAAATTTCCATAAAGAGCGCCCCTGCAACAAGAAGCGCAGTGGCAAACTCTTTATTGAATAATTTCAAAGGCGCGTACCACGCGAGCAACACCAGTGACATTGCGTGCAATGTCCACCGCTGTCGTAGACTCCAAATTGGTTAATCTGCCCATTAAGAATACCTCAGAGTCTTGTACAACGACTTTAACTTGCAAGGCTGGTACACGCTCATCAGCAACAATTTTTGCTCTTACTTTTGAAGCCAGCCAGATGTCATTCGCTTGAGTGCCTGCGCCAATAGGCTCGGCCAGTCGAATTTGGTTGTGAATTTTCTTTAGGTAAGACACTTCTTGCGCACGACGCACTGCTTCGTCTACTAGCGCTTGATTGGGCGCCTGTCCAGTGAGTAAAGCCACACCGTTATATACATCAACTTGTAGATTAGTTTGCTCTTTTAGTGCTTGGCTTTTAGACCATTGGTACGCCACTGAACTGTCGGCATTTTGGTCATCTAGCTGAGTACCTACTGTACGCCTGTCGTTTGCTACTTTTGCTGCCATTGCGCCAGCGGCACCAACGGCAACAACACAGCCTTGTAGATTGACAAGTAGGGCTGCACATAGCCCAAATGCTCCGATTTTTTTAGCGCTTATCATAATTTTTTTAATTCTTATTCATCACCGTGATCAGCAGGGAACAGGCTATCATCAATGCACTCACACAAATTGTGGATCACTAATAAGTGAACTTCTTGAATACGCGCAGTACGATTTGACGGGACGCGAATTTCAACGTCGTGCTCGCTCAAAAAGCCTGCCATTTCACCACCGTCTTTACCGGTAAGCGCCACAATAGTCATATCACGAGAAAGAGCAGCTTCCATCGCTGCAATGACGTTGCGTGAATTACCGCTAGTTGAGATGGCAAGAAGAATATCGCCAGGCTGACCTAGTGCACGAACCTGCTTTGCAAAAATTTCATCGTAACTGTAGTCGTTAGCAATTGAAGTAAGTGTCGAGGTGTCTGTGCTAAGTGCAATCGCGGGTAGGCTAGGGCGATCTCGCTCATAACGGTTAAGCATTTCAGAAGAAAAGTGCTGCGCATCACCCGCTGAACCACCATTACCACAGCTTAACACCTTATTGCCGCGAATAAGCGCTTCAACCATCATGTTCGCTGCTTTTTCAATAGACTCAGGCAGTATTTCAGAAGCGGCAATCTTGGTTTGAATACTCTCTGTAAAATTCGCTTTAATTTGTTCAATCATACTTCACTTTCTCTTATAAAAGGCTCACGGCTGACGACACATTGGTCGTTGTGGCAGGGCGGAGGCCTTCATCGCTTATGTGCGCGGGGAAACTTTTCCTCGTACACAGCAATAAAGACTCCGCCTTTACACAAACTACGATAAGGCTTGCAGAGCTTGGTGGGGGAATACCGTAGAAAACCCTCCGCTGCATGGATGCAGCGGCGGAGCGCCCATGGATGGGTTCACCGCGTGTTTTCGGAGGTATTCCCCCACCTAGTTCCATGCAAGCCTTGCTCAGCCGATATTTTTTAGCCACTGAAGGTTGCTTCCATCAATGGCGATAACGTCTATGCGCAAAGGGGTAGACGTTGAGTTTAGGTTATTATCTAACAAATAGAATTCAAACGCAGCCCGAATTCTGTGTAGTTTCTTGGCGGTGACAAACTCAATGGCACTGCCAAAGCGTTGTTGCTTGCGATATTTCACTTCAATGCAGACTATCGTGTTGCCGTCTTGCATAACTAAATCAAGTTCACCGCGTCTTGTTCGGTAGTTACGACAACGCAGCGACAGTCCTTGTTCCACTAAAAATTCGCACGCTTTGTCTTCGGCTGCATTCCCTTGCAGTAATGACATGAATTCCTTACTCCATCAGCATTTGTACCGCTTCATTGCGAATAATAGCTTGAGGTTGCTTTCTTACAACCTCACCTTTTGTATTCACTGACAGCGTACCTGTTAGTCCTTCGTGGGTTAAATAGTTGAGGGTGTTTAACATACCAAGTTCAGGCAATAACTGGTAAGCATCATAGCCAAACGCAAACAAACGTTTTTGCATGGTGTTTTGATTTTCCCATGCGTTGGCTACCTCATCTTCGAGCACTTTCCAGTTATGCTCGGGCATTAGCCAAGGCATGTCGATAAAGTGCACGTTCTGTAAATCGCGCCATTGATTTTTACCACTGTCGTAATCCATGGAGCGCGATGTCGCATAAACGGGCACTTGCTTTCCATCATAAGGATTTAAACTGGCTTCAATAATCGGATTTAGCAATTCGGTATCTTGCGGAGAAGCGAACGCAACAATGGCATCAATATCTCTGCGGCTACGCGGCATGTTGTACACTTCATCGTTGGTCATGTATTCGATTTGATTTATCCGCGCATTACTTTGCGCCACGTCTAATGCTTGGGTAATCCCTTCACGCAGTGACCCACTGTCGTTGAAAGAAACCGAGGTAATGTTTGCCCGCTGCTTGTTTTCTTGTTTGTGCAATTCACGCCAGTGCGTTTTAAAGGTCTCGTCCATACGCTGATAAAGACTGCTTTGCGCTGCAATAACGATAGGCGCTCTATAGCCTTTGTTAAAAATAAACTGAGCTAATTGCTTAGCTTCATCTTCCGGTGCCAAACTGAAAAAGTTCAACGAAGTAGGTAGCGCAATCGACGATAATTCGCTGCTTGCGTTGAGTTCACTTTCACTATCAATTAAGGCATTTGTCGTGGTAACGCTATCAATGTTGTCAGGGCGATTGAGGGCAAGTACGTTTACGCCGATGGGAAGCGCGGGTATCAGGCTTTCAACGGTTTCTTTTAGCAGTGGACCAATGACAAACTTGGTTTCACCGAGTTGAGCCAACAAACTAGCGGTATCTGCATTGTTTGTATCGATAAATCGAAGGCGAGGCAACTCTCTCTCATGCTGGCGCTTCTCTACATCGCTGTAGTAGGCGCTGATAATACCGTTTTTAACGACATCCCCGGTTCTGGCCAGTCTGCCCGACAAAGGCAGCAAAACGGCAATGTCGTTAGCTCCTGTTTCTTGCAGTTGGGTGGCTTCAATAATTTCTTGAGGAAGGGCATTGGCTAATACATGGCCACGATACACTTGTTTAAATTGAGAGAGGTTAGCATCGAGTTGGCGCGGTGTTGCGGCATATTGCTCTGTAAGCTTTCGAAGCGAGATAAAAGGCGCAAGATCGGGGTATTGCTTATTTATTGTTGTCAAATTATCCGCTGATACTGTCGTTATCCAACGCCATATACGCGCCACTTTGTCTTCGTCTGACAAGTCCGTTTTGAGGATACTATTGGCGGCGGCTGCGCCGTTGCCTTGTTGAGAATAAAGCTGTGTTTGTAAGCGCGCTTTTTCCACGCGCGTATCTTCTGAGTCTTCAACATTGTTGAGCAAGGCAAGCAGTTCATCGACAGGAGCATTCGATGTGCTTGAATAGGCTTTTGCCGTCAGCAGTGAATAGTACGAGGAAAGACTGTTTGGTACACCGTCTTGTTTTACTTCAAACAAGACCTGCTGAGCAAGCACTGGCTTATCGTCATTTAAGTAAAGTTCGGCAGCTTGAAGTAGTAAAAGGTCTCTTTGGTTTTTATTGCGTGATTGAGCCCATACTTTTTTTGCTTCAAGGAGTTTGTGCTCTGGGGTGAGGATCTCTTCAACTTTTTGCACAGCGGGTTTCGGTGTGACCACACTCGGCGCTTTTGTTTGTTTTGGTGTGCTGCCACAGCCACCAAGCAACAACAATGACGTGATTGCAGAGAGCGTAAAATATTTTCCAGCTTGTCCAATATGAGGCACAGTCTCATTCCTTTTACATCAATATGGGTCAAGTTTATCTTAACCAGTGTGAAAATCTACGCTTGCCAGCATAAACTGGACCAATGGCGTGTTACACTTATCGCAACCCTTTCAAACTTGATCATGTTTAACAACTTTTATGACTGACACAGCAACGCTATATATTGTTCCCACGCCAATAGGTAACTTAAATGACATGAGTACGCGAGCAATCGAGGTGCTTCGCGAGGTAAGTTGGATAGCTGCTGAGGATACCCGTCATAGTGCTAGACTATTGCAACACTTTAACATTGACACCAAAACGTTGTCATTACACGAGCACAACGAAGATAAACGCGCTGCAATGTTGTGTGAGCGGTTAAAAGGCGGAGAAGCCGTTGCACTTATTAGTGACGCAGGTACGCCGCTCATTAGTGATCCAGGTTTTGTACTCGTGCGCCGTTGTCGTGAGCAAGGAATACCAGTAAGTGCATTACCTGGCCCGTGCGCAGCTATTACGGCGTTAAGTGCTTCAGGACTTCCCACTGATACCTTTATTTTTGAAGGCTTTTTACCCGTTAAGAGTCAGGCTAAAGAAACTGCATTGTCGGCTTTGAAAGATAGAACATTTACAACGGTTTTTTACGAAGCGCCTAGACGTATTCTTGATACGGTATGCGCCATTCAAAAAGTGTTAGGTGAAAGGCAGGTGGTGGTTGCAAAAGAGCTGACGAAAACATTCGAGACCTACGTAAGTGGCACGTCACAAGATGTGATTGATTATTTAGAGTCTGACGCAGCACACCAAAAAGGTGAGTTTGTCGTGATGATTGCGCCTGCGCAACTTGATGAACAAGATATACCGAGTGAAGCGATGTCGTTGTTAATGACGTTGTGCGAGCATATTCCGCTTAAGAAGGCGGCGGGGATAGTGGCAAGTCATTACAATTTAAAAAAGAATGCGCTATATCAGGCAGGCCTTGATGCTAAAGCGTAATCAATAATGTCGAAATAGAGTAAAAGAAAACCCGCTTTAGCGGGTTTTCTTTTTGTCGAAGTTTTTCGCAGACGTTTCTTTTGGCCTACGATAAGCGACCCTTGAAGTCTTCGTAAGAAAATTCTCTAACGAGTTCAAAGTCACCGTTTGAACGTAAAATGCCGATGGCAGGGTGCTCGACACCGTTGAAGAAAGTTGTCTTTACCATGGTGTAGTGCATCATGTCTTCAAACTGAAGACGGTCACCAGCTTTTAGCGGTTTGTCGAATGAATAGGTATCTATGACGTCACCGGCAAGGCATGAATTCCCGCCTAACTTAACGTTAAAGGCTTTTTCATCAGGCATACCTGCGCCCAAAATGGTTGGGCGATAAGGCATTTCCAACACATCTGGCATGTGAGCTGTCGCTGAAATATCCAAAATAGCGATATCACCGTCGTTATTTACAACATCAACCACTTCACTGATTAACGGGCCTGTTTGCCACGCCACAGCAGAGCCAGGTTCTAAAATAACATCTAAATGCGGGTAGCGAGCCTTAAAGTCTTTAAGTGTGTTGATAAGATGTTCAACGTCGTAGCCTTCTCGTGTCATGAGGTGACCACCACCTAGATTTAACCACTTAAGATCGCCCAACCACTTACCGAAGCGTTTCTCGATAGCTTGAAGAGTTCGCGCTGTGGCAAACGAATCGCACTCACACAAGTTGTGACAATGAAACCCTTCAATACCACTAAGGTCAACGCCTTCAAGCTCACTTGCTCTTATGCCTAAACGCGAACCCGGTGCTGCAGGGTCATAAAGCGGAGTATCTGCTTCTTGATGTTCTGGGTTAATACGCAAGCCTAGTGATACATTTGCCAATGTCTCTTTGTGGGCTTGCCATTGGGCCAAGCTATTAAACGATAGGTGATTGACCAATGACGCTAGTGCTTTGGCATCATTTACTTTGTAAGCGGGTGAGTATGCGTGAACTTCTTTACCCATTTCAGCGGCTAACTTCGCTTCCCACACAGAACTTGCCGTTGCGCCGTGCAGATACTGTTTAATAATGTCGAAGCACGACCACATTGAAAAGCCCTTAAGCGCAAGAATGATGCGAGCACCAGACTCGTCTTGAACTCGCTTCATTAATTCAAGGTTACGAATAAGCTTAGCTTCTTCTAGGACATAACAAGGAGAAGGAATGTCAGTGCGTTGCGTTAAATCGGTCAATGGGGTCAAACTCCATAAATTTTGCAATAGTATTGGTGTTGCGTAATATCGCGAAACAGTCAAACAAAAGGGCGCCTTGGCGCCCTTTATTGGTATTACTTAGTGAAAGGGCTGCTTTCACACTCGATCACGTGCCATGGTAGACCGTGTTCGTTTAGCATGTCCATGAATGGGTCTGGATCGAATTGTTCCATATTCCATACACCGGCTTCTTTCCAAGTCCCATTTAGCATCAGTGCAGCACCAATCATAGCGGGAACACCTGTTGTGTAAGATACCGCCTGTGCGCCCACTTCTTCATTACATTTGGCGTGATCACAGTTGTTGTAAATAAAGATAGTTTTTTCTTTACCATCTTTAATACCTGTGATGTACGTGCCAATACACGTCATGCCGCTGTAGCCTTCGGCCAACGAGCCTGGATTAGGTAACACAGCTTTTAAGAACTCAAGCGGTACAATTTGCTGACCTTGGAATTCTACTGGCTCAATGCTAGTCATGCCAATGCCTTCAAGTACACGAAGGTGGTTAAGGTATGCATCGCCAAATGTCATCCAGAAACGTGCACGTTTTAGCGTAGGGAAATGTTTAACCAGTGACTCAAGCTCTTCGTGGAACATGAGGTATGACGCACGAACACCGATATTCTGGTAGTCCAAATCTTCGCGTACGCTTAATGGATCAGTTTCTTTCCACTCACCGTTTTCCCAGAAGCGACCACGCTGCGTGATCTCGCGAATATTGATCTCTGGGTTGAAGTTAGTTGCAAATGCTTGACCGTGATCACCACCGTTACAATCAACGATATCCAAGTAATGAATTTCATCGAAATAATGCTTTGCTGCATAGGCAGTATAAACGTTAGTTACGCCTGGATCGAAGCCACTGCCAAGTAGTGCCATGATTCCCGCATCTTTAAACTTGTTTTGGTAAGCCCATTGCCACGAATACTCGAATTTAGCTTCGTCTTTTGGCTCGTAGTTTGCGGTATCTAGGTAATCAGTATTTGTTGCCAAGCACGCGTCCATGATCGGAAGATCTTGATACGGTAGCGCTAGGTTAATAACAAGATCAGGTTTCACTTCATTGATAAGTGCTTCAACTTCTTTTGCGTTGTCTGCATCAAGGGCAAATACACCCTTAACACGATCTTCGCCCACTTCTTTTTGAAGCGCTTCGCATTTTGATACCGTGCGGCTTGCAAGATAAATTTCGTCGAAGTGCTGTGGCAAACGTGCACACTTTTTAACAGTTACTGACGCAACACCGCCAGCACCAATAATTAAAACGCGAGACATATAAACTGATCCCTAATTTTGCTAATGAAATTTGGGCTGAATGCTAGCAGACCAATCTAATTTGGCAAGCAAAGTCAGCACGCGAGAGTACAAAAAATTTTAATCGTTACAAGCGACAAAAGGTTACTACTTCACCCTACTATCTGGTGACAGCATCAATGGGTGGTGAAATAACCACTTTACCATCAACCTTATAGTAAGGGTACAGCAACAATCGCTCTTCGTGATTTGGCGTGGCCGTTGCCACCGCAATGGCATCAAGGGTTTTGCTATCTTGGGTGTTAACCGTTGCTGCATACACCAGCACACTGTAGCTGTTACTATCAGTAGTGGCATCAATGATCCGCCACTGCAATTGTTCAATTAACTGTGACTCGCGCTTTCTTGTGTTGGATTCATCACTGAATACACAGCCTATTCGGCCATTGTCGTAAATTGCTGCGAAGGGATAGAAAACATCACACACCGGTAACATGTGTTTGCATAACTCGAGTGACCTAGCAACTAATTCATTTATGGGTTTTGGCAATGTAACTGGTCGGTCGATCATAATGTCATTCCTGTAAGTTAGCCTTGCTGTACAACATTTATGATTTAGTTACGCGATTACAGCGCATATTGATCTTTACGGTACGCTTTTTGTTCATTTACAAAAAGGCTAGCCGTTCTACTCACAGTAGTTTATTGATTGTGTTCTCGACAGTTAAATGCCTGATTAATTGAGATAGCGCATAAAAATTAAAAAAAAAGCTCAGCGATTTAGCATTGAGATAGTGGCCTAACCTACGACCTTGCGCCTTGCAAACCACCAGTGTGAAGTACAATTATGTTGGACCCCTTTGGGAAGTAGCCCTCTTTCAGCAGTTGTTTCAATGCCCAAAACAACTTTCCTGAGTAAACAGGCTCTATAGTGAAGGGCATAGTAGCATTGAACTCATCGCAGAAAATACGCAATTCGCTGGGGGCTTTGGCATACCCGCCCAAATGAAAACGATGATCTATCGACCAAGCTGAACATTCATCGCTGATAAATTGAGATACCAATGACTCCAAATAATTTTCACCCTTTAGTACACCAATGCCTAACGCCTGTTGGGTATTCGATAGTTTGTTTATGATGCCGGCTAAGGTGGCGCCGCTGGCAACGGGGGCCATTATGACGTCAAAAGGTATGGCTATTTCATCAACCATTTCACCAATACCATGTAGTGCCGACTGCTGGCTTCCACCCTCTGGAATAATCAAGGCATTGTTAAACCTCTGTTGTAATTGCGATAAGTAGTCAGGGTCATTACGTTTTTGATAGGTAATACGGTCGACATACTCAATATCCACATTCCAATTCATCAAATCATTAATCATAGGGGAGGGCGATGCGCTGTAATTACCTCGGACGATTGCGGTTAGCGGTATACCAAGCTGGTAGCTCGCATAGCCTAAGGCATGTAAGTGGTTGGAGAATCCACCGCCAAAGCTCACCATAGCGTTCGGTTTTGTGCTTTTAAGGGTATAGGCCAATTTGCGCCATTTATTTCCTGACATAATTGGGTGAATCATGTCATCTCGCTTTACCCATATCGTCACTTCGTTCGCTCCTGTCCAAGAAGGTGAAAACGGCATTAACGAGGAGGGGAGCGTAAGGCTAGCTTCAAGTTCAGAGAGCTTATTCAATAGTCCAAAACCGTAGTTTGATCAAAGTCGAGTGAACCGAAGTATAACCATTATGTGATGTAAACAAAATCGAACTACTAAAGGTTTCCTATGCGGTACATCGGCGCGCTTTTACCTTATCAATTAAACTCAAAAGCTGGCTTAAACATCAATAGCACATTACTTCGTGTGCTTGCTGTTATGGGTGTTTTGAGTTGCATGGCAGTGACAGACAAATCAATGGCACAAGATACCCTACCTGAAGAAATTCAAGATAATGTCCCCAATGCTGCGCTTGTGGGAGAGGATATGTTCACTTACTACTTTTGGGATGTGTATTTAGCCTCTTTGTACGCACCAAACGGACGCTATAACACTGAAGATGCCTTTGCCCTTCGGCTAAAGTATCAGCGAGATCTTGAAGGCAAAAAAATAGCACAACGGTCTATTGATGAGATGAAAAAGCAAAGCTCACTTTCACAAGAACAAGCTAAAGCATGGCTAAGTAAAATGGAATCCATATTTCCTGATGTCAGCGACGGCGATGTATTAACGGGAGTGGCAACGAAAAATGGGACTAGCGTCTTTTATTTTAATGGGGAAAAAGTAGACAGCGTCGAAGATGCAGATTTTACCACTCGGTTTTTTAATATTTGGTTAGGTGAAAGCACATCAGAGCCCAAGTTTAGAAAAGCGCTGTTAGGGGAAAGCTAAATGAGATTATTCAAAAAAATTGCAGTGAGTGCACTTGGTGCGGGATTGTTTTTGGGGGCGTTAACAGGTTGTTCTGTCTCAGTAGATGGGAACGACTACAAAGCCGTGAGCCCAGTGTTTGATATAGAACAATTTTTCGACGGTGATGTTAAGGCATGGGGTATTGTACAAAATCGCTCTGGTGAAGTAGTACAGCGTTTCACTGTTGATATTAATGGTCGCATTGACGGTGACACATTAACCCTCGATGAGACGTTTATTTATGGTGTTGGAGAAGGCCCCACATCGCGAACTTGGACCATAGTGAAGCAAGCAGACAACAGTTATATTGGGCGCGCAAGCGATATTGAGGGACCAGCTAAAGGAACGGCGTTTGGCAATGCATTTAATTTCCATTACGAAATGGATTTACCTGTAGACGACACTACGTATTCGGTTACCTTTGATGACTGGTTTTGGGCATTCGACGACAGCACAATGATGAATCGTTCATACATTCGTAAGTTTGGTATCGTCATGGCTGAAGTCACTATTTTTATGCAAAAACAGCCTTAATGCTTGAAGCTAAATACCACGCCTAGCCCGCGGCCTTGCATAAGCGGGTCGTGGACAAACCAAAGTTTACCGTCGTGTAGTTTCACAATAGCGGAAACCAGTGACAAACCGAGTCCGTTACCTTTGCTGGTTCGACTCGATTCCGCACGATAAAAGCGGCGCTCCAAGCTTTCTATTTCTTGTTCTTTTACACCTATGCCGCAGTCATTGACTGACAACACAATGCGCCCGTTAGTGTCGCTCAACGATACCTCAACACGTCCCCCGCTAGGTGAATATTTAATGGCGTTATCGAGCACATTAGCGACAGCCTGAAACATCAAGTTTGGGTCTGCATTCATCAACACAGGCTGTAACGATGAATGCAGACTTATCTCTCGTTCTTCCGCTAGCGGGTGATAAAGGTCGACAACATCGTCGATAATGTCGCGCAGCTCAGTAGGGCAAAAACCCTCTTTTTTACTGGTTGTTTCTAGACCGCTAATTCGCAATAAACTGTTAAACATGTTTAGCAGATTGTCTGCCTCTTGTGTCGTTTCTTCGCGAAGGTTATCGTCCTCTATCTTTTCAAGAGTGTTGCGCAGTCGGGCAAGAGGGGTGCGTAAGTCATGTGCAATACTGTCAGTCACCGATTTGATGTTATTCACTGAGTTTTCGATGGTGTCTAACATTTGGTTAAAAACAAAAGAAAGACTGCTTAAGTCATCCCAGCTGCTATCAATTTCAAGCCGCTCTTCAAGGCTTCCTGTCTTAATTATCTTGTCAGCGGTTTGTGACATGCGATTTATTCGGTTG
The DNA here is from genome assembly GCF_016756315.1 of Alteromonas sp. KC3. NCBI lineage: Bacteria > Pseudomonadati > Pseudomonadota > Gammaproteobacteria > Alteromonadales > Alteromonadaceae > Alteromonas > Alteromonas sp. KC3. The sequence continues at coordinate 3,482,344 of NZ_AP024235.1, read as the reverse complement.
ACGACGTAAACGGCAATGGCGAAGCTTAAAACGCTCAACAAACACAAGAGAATAACAATAATCCAACTAAAGGTTTTGCCAAACCATTGGGCGCTGTAAAGGTCATCGATACCGCGCCCCACATGCAAGACATAATCGCCAAGTTCAACTTGCTTTAACAATGCTTGGTGAAGCGTTTTGGGCTCTTGGTCACCATTATAGGTAACAATCAACTCAGCCGTGTTGTAGTTATCAAAAAGGTGTCTTGTAGTAATAACGGGAATGCTTGTTAGGTTGCCTGCCACCACTTGATCATTTCGACTGATAACAAGAAATGTGCGATAAGCTTCGTACTGTGATAAACCAGACTGATTGGGCGAAGAAGCGGTAAAGCTGCCATTGTTTACTACCTCGATTACGGCATCAATACCCAGCTTTTTATAAAGCGTTGTTATCGCGTCGGCCTTGGCGTTTATCGCAGCATTAGACTCTGTAATAAAAACATCGCTACTGGTTAAACGCCAGAAATAAATAATAAGAACAATGGCAATGCTTGCCAGTGTAGTAAGCAGCGCGCCTACACGAAAACTAGAGCTTCGCGTAAAGTCGCGAATCGCTATCATGCAAGGTTATCCGCAATACGATACCCTGTGCCTCGTACTGTTTCGATAAGTGGAACATTAAATGCCTTATCAACTTTTTGGCGTAACCGGCTTATATGCACGTCAATTACATTAGTTTGAGGGTCGAAGTGATAGTTCCATACTTGCTCAAGTAGCATACTACGCGTGACGACTTTACCCTTGTGACGCAACAAGCATTCAAGTAACTGAAACTCTTTTGATTGCAAGTCAATTTCAGTTTCACCCCGTAGTACTTTACGATTAACCAGATCGAGTGTGAGATCCCCCACTTTAATTTGGGTTTTATCGTCGCTCTCGCGGTTCCGGCCTGCTAGCCCTTCAACACGCGCTAACAATTCTTCAAATGCAAAGGGCTTGGTAAGGTAGTCGTTGGCTCCGGTGCGAAGGCCTTTTACCTTATCTTCTACTTGGCTTTTCGCGCTAAGCAATAGCACTGGTGTTGTATTTCCAAGTTCCCTTAACTTTTCAAGCACAGTAAAACCATCTAATTCGGGAAGCATCACGTCAAGAATAACGGCGTCCAACTCATTTGAAACCGCTTCGCTTAAGCCAGCAGCACCGTCTGCCACTGTTATACATTCATGCCCCTCGCCAGATAGGCCACTTGAGATGTGTGAGGCAACTTTTGGATCATCTTCTACCAGTAGGACTCTCATTTTTACGCTTCTTTTAATTAATTCAACGCAACATGACTTCACCTAAGAGAAGTCGTATGACGATACACGGCGGTACCCTATTCAGTAGCTTCTACGTTAAAAAAGGCAAAATGCGATCACTTTTCACATCCCTTTATTCGCCGCGGTCAAAACGCATTTCCGCGTTGTATGGCGTAAAGTGTTGAACGTCTCCTCGCTCACACTTTTCTTGTACTTCGTGCCAGTACTCTGGCGTCATTAGATCGCCATGTAACGATTTTAGGATATCTTTAAATTTTCGCTTACCAACAATGAAATGCTCGAATTGTTCTGGAAATACATCATTAGGTGCTACCGATAAAGTGTCAATGGCGTAAGGGTCATCAGACTTTGGTAGCGCTCTGAAATTACGTTCATTCATCAAACAAATTTCGTCATAGTCGTAAAAAATGACGCGTCCGTGGCGAGTAATGCCAAAGTTCTTATGCAACATGTCGCCAGGGAATATATTTGCCATGGCAATCTGCTTGATGCATAGGCCTAACTCGTCAAGCGCACTAGTTATTTTGTCTTCGTCGGTTTCTTGCTGAAGATACAAATTAAGCGGTGTCATTTTCCGCTCAATGTATAAATGCTTAATAATAAGTTCACTTTCAGTAAACTCGAGGCTTGATGCACAAGTTTCCTGTAACTCTTTGATAAGTTCAGGCTCAATTCTCTCAAGCGGGAACCTAAAATTTACGTATTCGTGAGTATCGGCCATGCGGCCAACACGGTCAGACATTTTTACCAGCTTGTAGCATTCTTTAACGTGCTCTCGTGTAATCTTTTTACTCTCAGCAAATTCATCCTTAATAATTTTAAACACCACTCCATAAGAAGGCAGATGGAAAACCATCATTACTAATCCGCGAATACCCGGGGCCGCCTCGAACTTGTCATCTGAACTATCCATATGTTGCAAGAAGTTGCGATAAAAAACGGTTTTTCCATGCTTGTAATGGCCCAAGGCCATGTAAAGCTCAAAATGCTTCTTGTTCGGCAATAGCTCTTGTAGGAACGCGGCAACTTCTGCGGGGTTTTGGGTATCAGCCATAAAATAGCTACGAGCAAAACCAAATATAACGCTTAAATCTTTTCGGTCTGTTAATAACGCATCAACGAACATGTGTGGCTCGTTGTATCGGCGCATGGCAATAACAAAAGGCAGAGTTTCATCGGGCATACAAATACGACCAATCAGATAGGCTGCTTTTCCTCTGAAGAAGGTTGGTTTTAGTATTTCAACTGCCTGAACGCTGGCAAGTTGTTCTTTATTTAGTCGTGCACGCAAGGCTTTTTCTAAGCTTTGAAGGTCGCGTTCGTAATTTTCAAAAGGAATGTTGTAGCGGTATATTTTGAAGATAGACTCATACATTTCGCGAACCGTCGTCGTCGTATCGAAACTGTTGATCACTTTGTGCCTATCTTGCCCGGGTAAAAAACATCGACTTGGCAAAACAAACATCATGTCGTTGTCTATCTTTCTATGCTTGAAAAAGCGTCCAATCACAGAATTATAAAAGGTTTCCGCTAATTCAAATTGTGGATGTCCTTCCAACTGTGTCGCAAACACTTTCTTTAACTCTTGCCAAAAAATGTCATCTTTTTGATGTACTTCTGTTAACTGATAAATTTCGGCAACCGCATCGGAAAGGCTTTGTTCGTATATGGTAATGCGCTCTTTAGACGCGGCTTGCGTCTCTCGCCAGTTTCCGTTTTCAAAGCGCTCCTGCGCACCACGGGTAATGCGCGTAAACCACCGATAGCTTTTGTCGAAATGTGCCAGTATTAAGTAAGCCACTTTTTTCACTAATGGCTTTTCTATGTGGGTAGACGCAGTATCCATAAGGTAAGTTCCTCTCATTCTATGGCGATAGATTTACCATAAAAAGTCTGCAAAGTGAGAGAAGTTTGAAGCAGATCGCCAATAAGTCGTTAAAAAAGGCCTTTATTTTTTGTTTTACTAAACTTTTGATTAATGTATTCTGAAGTTTGATTAGTGAACAGAACTAAAGTTTTTCAGATGGGTTTTAATATTCTTATTTGTGATGATTCAGCGCTTGCGCGTAAGATGGCAAGAAGAAATCTGCCAGAAGGTTTCGCTGAAACAATCTATGAAGTGTCGAATGGAATGGACGCCTTAGAAGTATTGGCACATCATACCATCGATTTAGTTTTACTCGATCTTACTATGCCTGTTTTAGGTGGCATAGATGTGTTGCGCGAAATCAAACGTCGACAGTTAGAAACCTTTGTCATTGTTGTCTCGGGTGATATTCAACCTATGATGCAAGACAAAGTAATGGCGTTAGGTGCACTCGGCTTTATTGAAAAGCCGATAAAAACCACACTGTTGAAATCGCTCCTACAACGTTTTGGTTTTCTATTACCGGAAACACAAAAAAGTGCGATGGCGGTGTAAAAGGTTTACCCCGCCAAAGGTATTCACGCTCTAGTTAAACCAATGTCTCGTTTTATTGGCAAACCAAACCAGCGATAGCATCACTGGTACCTCTACTAATACTCCCACTACTGTTGCAAGTGCAGCGCCGCTATTAAGACCAAATAGTGAAATCGCAACGGCAACAGCTAATTCGAAAAAGTTCGATGTTCCTATCATACAAGCAGGTGCAGCAACATTATGCGGTAACTTCATTCGCTTTGCTGCAAAGTAGGCAATCGCAAAAATACCGTATGTTTGTATTAAAAGCGGTATTGCGATTAGCACAATATCCTGAGGTTGAGCCAATATGGTATTCGCTTGTAAACCAAACAGAATCACGATAGTGAGTAGCAACCCGCATACCGAAAAAGGTTTAAATCTTTCTACCAACTTTGTTACCGCTTGTGGCCCTTTTTTCTCAATGTGCTTACGTGTTATAAACCCAGCGAGTAACGGTAAAACGACATACAGAACAACCGACAGTAGCAGTGTGTCCCACGGAACAGTGATATCGGTAACACCAAGCAGCAGTGCAGTAATAGGGGCAAAAGCAACAACCATAATTAGGTCATTGATTGACACCTGCACTAACGTGTAATTGGCATCGCCTTTCGTAAGGTGGCTCCATACAAACACCATTGCAGTGCATGGGGCGACGCCCAACAAAATCATGCCGGCTATGTATTCCGTTGCTGTTTGAGGGTCAACCCAATCGGCAAAAAGCCCTTTAAAGAAAAGCCAGCCAAGTAATGCCATAGTAAACGGTTTAATCAGCCAATTTACTACCAAAGTAAGAATAAGCCCTTTGGGCTTTTTACCTACATCTTTTAGCGATCCAAAATCAATTTGGACCATCATGGGATAAATCATTAGCCAAATAAGTACCGCTACAACCAAATTAACGTGAGCGTACTCAAGCGCTGCAACATGTTCGAAAAGAGTGGGAAAGGCGTAGCCCAAAGCAACGCCCGCTATAATACATAGACCGACCCACACTGATAAATAGCGTTCAAAGAAACCCATGTGCAACTCCGTTAAATTGACTTTTGATTGACGCGCTTGCTCACTTCTTCCGCGCTTTCAACACGCTCTGAATAGCGATCTACTAGAAAGGTTTTGTTGTCGCGAGTAAGTAGCGTAAATTTAACCAGCTCTTCAACAACATCAACAATGCGGTTGTAATAGGGAGAGGGTTTCATGCGACCATCTTCTTCAAATTCCAAAAATGCTTTGGCTACTGATGATTGGTTGGGAATGGTGAGCATCCGCATCCATCTTCCCAGTATGCGCATTTGATTTACGGCGTTAAATGACTGAGAGCCCCCGCAAACTTGCATTAGGGCAAGTGTTTTTCCTTGAGTGGGACGGATACCGCCTATGCTAAGTGGAACCCAGTCAATCATACTTTTCATTATGCCTGTCATACTGCCGTGACGCTCTGGGGAGCACCATATTTGTCCTTCAGACCACATCATTAACTCACGGAGCTCTTTTACCTTGGGATGATTTTCGTCCTCGGTGTCAGGCTGTGGTAATCCCTTGGGATCAAAAACCTTAGCTTCTGCACCAAAATACGTCAGTAAACGCACCGACTCTTCAACAACAAGGCGACTGTAGGAACGCTCCCTAAGCGAACCATACAACAAGAGAATACGAGGTTTATGCTGAGAAAAAGTGCTCGCGAAATCCGTCATTAGTGGCGTGCGCATTTCTTCCATCGATAAATTGGCTGACGGCGCAGTGGTGTCTGTTGCCATTTATTGTGCTCCTAAGGTAGTTAGTGCTTCTTTTAGCGCATCGGTAGACAGTGACTGCTCTGCTAATTCGGTTAAGCTTTTTACGCGTTGCTCAATAATGTTCATCGTTTGATGAAATGCCGCAGCTTTGTCTTCTTCGCTTCCCTCCAGCTTTGACGGATCTTCTAATCCCCAATGCACTTTTAATGACTTTCCAAAATAAACAGGGCAAGACTCACCTGCCGCAGAATCGCACACAGTAACGACAAGATCTGGTGCATAATCCTCAAACTCATCCCATGATTGACTTTTCAGACCATCTGTTCGATAGCCACGTTCAGCCAAGTATTTTAATGAAAGCGGATGAACCTCTCCCACAGGTTGACTGCCCGCACTGCGCGCTTCAAGTGCACTTGGGGCTGCATTAGTGATAGCTTCACATAAGATGCTTCTACAACGGTTGTGAGTACAAATATATAAAATCTTCATTTTTTCTCTCAAATTAGTAAGTTAATTGCTTAGCAGTTGTCACAACACAGGTTGTTAATAGCCTCTTCAATATAGCTAAGGTTGTGCGTAGCGGTTTGTTCAATAATCTCGCGTGCCCAAACGGGGAGATTGGGGTGAAGTCGGTAGTAAACCCATTTACCTCTACGTGTATCTTGCACGAGTTCACACTTTCTTAAGTCTGCAAGATGACGAGATATTTTGGGTTGGCTAATGTTCAGCGCATCGGTAAAGTCGCAAACGCAAAGTTCTTCTTTTTGACTCAGCATAAGCAGTGTTTTTAGTCGGGTCTCTTCTGATAAACACTTGAAAAAAGACAGCGGAGACAAGGTACAATCCGACATAAATTTCTCACATATGAATTTTCGTATGTGTTACATCGTATATGAAATTTCATATGTGTCAAATCATATCTGTATTTCCATATGTGTTCAAGTGCTCATGGCCACAACGCCTCAAGCGCTTTTTATGACGTGGCAAGGCGTCGGAACCTCGAGCGTGTTGACCCATTGCTGTAATAATGTACCGCAATACTCAACACGTTCTGGCATTGCTGATACCGTAAAAATCGTTAATACTGGTCATTAACCTCATTTAAAAAAATAACAAGAAGTGACGTGTCTATGAATATTCGCAGCAAACTCATCACCGCTTTTCTGGTTGCCGTTACCGTACCCATTATCGCATTGGTTATTACAACAACGGTGCAAACATTTACCCAGTCGCGTGATTATTTTATCAATAGTGCTACGCAAGAAATTCATCAGATAGACAATGCTTTTGAGCTGTTCTTCGAGGGGATGAAAGAACATGTACGTTATATGGCAAGCGATGAGCGATTACTTGCTGCGGCAGAGACTTCTATTACCAACTACATTGGTAGACGAGCTGATATGACGCCCCTGCAAAATGGTGTAATTGAGAGCAGTATTTTTAAATTTCACGGTCAATTTAGAGACAAGCATCCTAACTTACTTAATGTCTACATGGGAACTGAGACCGGCGGTTTTATTCAATACCCGCCTGAAACGATGGAAAACTATGACCCGCGTAAAAGGCCGTGGTATCAACAAGCAAAAGCAGCCCCGGGGGAAGCGGTAATAACGTCGCCATATCAGGGGATTTCGGGTGGGCCAATGATTTCCATTGCCACTACAATTAAAGGAGCAAGCGGTAACACCATAGGGGTTCAATCTATTGATGTCACCCTAGATACGCTAACTAAGCTCGTCAATGGCGTTAAATTGGGAGAAACTGGCTATGTCATACTTGTCGACCAAAATGGCGTAGTGCTCGCAGACCCGCGTAATAAAGCGAACAACTTCAAAAATATCAAAGAGCTTGGCGGCAGCCCACTTTACAAAGCACTAATGACTGAACGGGACAGCCATTTTACGGTAGATGGCGAAGATGGTGATCTTACCGTTACTACCTACCGCTCACCGGCGTTGAACTGGCAGTTTGTGGGCGTTATTGAAAGCGCAGATATTGAAGCGCCCGCATGGAGTATTGTTTCCACAATGATGGTGGTGCTGGTGGTTATGATCATTATTTGTAGTGTTCTAGGTGTTGTAATGGCTAATCGCATCGTTGCGCCAATTCACCGTATAAGCCGAAGTTTGCGTGCGATATCTGAGGGGAGAGGTGATCTGACACAACGCCTGGAAGTACGTGGTAAAGACGAAATTAGTGACCTTGCAAATTACTTTAATGCTTTCTTAGATTCTATTCGCGATTTGATAACCGAAATAAAACAACAGTCTGAACATTTGTACTCAGCGTCTAACAATTTCACGACGATGGCATCGTCACTACAGCAGGCTAGTGATAAGCAAGAGCGCTCAATAGAACAAGCCGCAACAGCCTCCAATGAGATGGCCGCAGCAGCACAAGAAGTGGCACAAAGCTGTATTTCTACGCAAGAAGCTACAGAGCAAACAGATAAAGCGAGCCATAGTGGTTTATCTATAATTCGCGAGACAGTGGCACAAGTCGAAATGTTGAAAACGCTGACACAGGACTCCTCTGAAGCGACCAAAGAGCTTGCCAGTGAAAGCGATAACATTAATCAAATTCTAAATGTGATTAGAAGTATCGCTGAACAAACTAACTTGTTAGCGCTAAACGCGGCGATAGAATCAGCCCGAGCGGGTGAACAGGGGCGTGGGTTTGCAGTGGTCGCCGATGAAGTGCGCTCATTAGCTCAACGGTCTTATGGTGCTACCGAAGAAATTGATGGCATGTTAACTAAGCTCATTGAGAGAACACAGTTTGTGTCAGGGAAAATGGCTACTGGTTTAGAACAGTCGGAACAAGCGACTGACCAATCCAACCAGGCTCGGGCTACGTTCGAGCAAATAGGTCGGTTGGTGCAGCAAATAATGGATCAAATCACACAGATTGCCAGTGCTGCTGAAGAGCAATATCAGGTATCAGAAGAAATTAGCCGAACAATATCAGGTATGCAAAGCTCAACCACCGATGTCAGTCATGCATCAAAAGGGCTATCGAGTAATGCCGACAACTTATTGTCTCTTTCAAAAAGCCTTAATGAGTTGGTTGGACAATTTAAAGTGTAGGACAGTGAAGATGTTTCGATATGGTGCCCCTTGTACTACCGAGGGCACCATCGTTTTTAGGTCAGGTCAGCCTTCGATTGGGGCTGGGTCAAATGACATCGCAACGCGTGTGTTGTTTACGCTATTGTAGTAATTAACCACATCTGACATAAATGCGTGCCACGTCGGATTTGGGTGCCACACTTTCATCAGGTCAGCTTTGGCTTGCGCTTCACTTTCACCTAACACGGCAACACGATAAAGGTAAGTAAAAGACGCTCCCCGCCAATTGAGCTTACAATGCGTGAGCACTTTGCCATCAGATTGTTTTACTCGGTCCATATAGGCAGCGTAATTTAAAAAGTTAGCTACGCTTGGCGCTTCCCAGTCTACAGGCACATTAAAATAATCAAGATCTAATGAGGTGGTATAGTGAATCTCATCAGCTCTGTCTCCCGGAATAAGGTCGATGACGTGACTGACGCCTTCTTGTTTAAGCAACGCTAAATGGGTTTTGGTAGGTAACCCTGACGAGAGCATGAAGCTATTATTGTGCTGAAGGTTAGTGAGTGAGCCAAGACTTTGTGCGTCTTCATTTTCCGTAGTTTGAGCGTGATCGTGATTATGTGAATGGCTTAACTCTAGCGCAGAAGTGTGACAGTGAAATAGTGCACTTGCAAAGCAAAGAGTAATGGCAAACGCAGGCAGTGCAGACACGCTTTTATTCTTTTTTAATGTCATTGTATATGGCCTTCAGGTGAACTGCTTTGCACCAGTATAGCGTTACTTTTTGTTATTTCGCCACAGGTTGACGAAAATTACGTACGCTTTTCACGAGTGGTTTGCAGTTCACATCAGTGCCGTCAATTTATACGCCGTCGTTCACTATGCGTTTTTTAATGTGCGTTGGCGAGGCTTGTACTTGCAGCTTAGCCAAAGCGAAAATGGTACGCCTATAAGACTTGGCAGCACCCAACTTGCTATTTGCAAACTCGGAATCCCTTCAAACAAGGTTCTGCCGCCAAAGGCAAAGAAGGCGGTATAAGCACCAATACCTGAACCAATAATGTGTCCAATATGTTCAACTATCCATTTACCTGCAGGCACCTCTTTTTGTAGTGTATAGCGAACAATGCCAATGGCATTGAGTAACGCTATAGGCGCAAAAATGCAGGTAAGGGTAATGTTGTATTTAATGCCTTGATAAAGCGCGATAGAGGCTACTGCAAATAGAAGAATGGGTAGCCACAAGTACGCTGGCGTTCGCATTTCAGCAATATCGCTTTTTACCTCAAGCACTCGCTGGGCATGACGAACATTATTCCAAACCAGCAAACTCAACATCAGCAGAAAAATATACTGCCCTTTTAGGTAGGCGACAAAATAGGCCACCGATTCAAAGTGCTCAGGCATAGAAGGGTAGATGGCCAATGGCATGAGTAAAACAATAGTAGAACTCACTACTCCACTGATTGAAGTGAACAGCATGGCTTGCACGTAGTAGCGCCCAAATTTTCGATGTTGTGGACCTCCTTTACGCGTCAAGCAGGGGATCCAAAACAAAAACAGGGAAAGTGCACCTGAAAAAATGTGAAAGTAAACCAGTGTACTGTGTATGGTTTGCATAATGGTGGCTCCAATAACCAAAATTGATGTGACACAGTGTGTTTAATTTGCTGTTTTCAAGTAAGTGCCAAAAGTCATTAGATAAAAAGTGACTTTTGGCCTATGTGTTTAAATGCTATTTCTGCAACAATGTGCGCAATTACCTCGATGTAGCGGTGCCTAAATGGAATTATCGTCAACCTTAAAATCATGGCTGGTTAACAACGTAGAGCGGTTTTCAGCATGTTTAACCTGGCTATTTGTAAGTGTGTCGGCGCTTTACTTTCTGACCATGCAACTTACATTTTGGCATTGGCGACCTATCGCCGCATTTGCCTTATTTATTTCGATTGCCATTTGCTTTGTGTTGGTTACTCGCCATGACGAGTCTTTACCTCGTTGGCGATATTTGCTGCTGTGGGCCATGTATGCGTTGTCGGTAGCGAGCCAACTGTTATTACCTTACGCTTATATCGCCATTTTTGTGGTGATTTGGTCTGCGGTGCTTCCCTACTATTTATCATGGGGCAAGTGCCTAGTGCTTAGTATTCCATTGGCATTGCCTACGGTTTTTATTCAAGAAGTCGTTTGGGAGGAAAATCAAGCATTGCTCACTGGCGCTTTGTTCTGGACGTTTAATTTGTTCGCAATGATGATGTCGAATACCGCCATTAAGGAAACTGCCGCGCGAGAAGAAGCCGATGCGCTCAATAGACAGTTGATCAGTACACAGCACTTAATGAAACAAGCGATTACACAAGATGAACGCTTGCGCATTGCGCGTAATATTCATGATGTGGTGGGACATCACCTTACTGCTTTGACCATCAATTTACAGGTGGCGTCTCGCAAAAGTAATTTAGCTGGAAATGACGACGTAAAGGCGCAAGTTGACCAGTGCCATGCTATCGCAAAACTATTGTTGTCAGATGTGCGAGAGGCGGTATCGGACATTAGAGAGAATGCCGCTATCGATTTCAATGGTGCTCTACAATCTCTTATTAGTGACTTGCCACGACAACAAGTGCAGTTAGACATTCAGCCTGATTTTATACTTAGCAATGTGAAGATAGCAGATGCCTTGCTGCGCATTATTCAGGAAGGATTAACAAATGTGATACGGCATACTCAATCCCATAGATTCAACATTGCGCTTAGTAAACACGACAACGTATACACACTTATCATGCAAGATGTGCAGGTGAATGTAGAGAAGCCTATTACAGAAGGCAATGGTTTAATTGGAATGAGAGAGCGCGTGAGTGCATTAGGTGGTGAGTTACAGACAGGTTTCAACGCACAAGGGTTTTGTATTCGCGCGACATTGGTGGAGGCAGAATGAGCACAAGGGTTTTACTGGTCGAAGATCAGATGCTAGTTCGACAGGGTATAAAGTCACTTCTTGCTCTTGATGACAGCGTCAATGTAGTGGGTGAATGTGAAGATGGCAGTCAGTTAATTGATACGTTGAACCGCATCAACTGTGATGTGATCTTAATGGATATTCGCATGCCAAAAATGTCGGGCATTGAAGCGCTAAACGCACTTAGCGCGAATGCTATTACTATCCCTGTGTTAATGTTGACGACATTTGATGATCATACTTTGGTGAGCGGTGCGATAAGCGCAGGCGCAAAAGGTTACTTACTGAAAGATGTGTCTCTTGAAACATTGGTTGACGGTATAAAGGCCGTAGAGCGAGGCGAGACTCTAATACAGCCGGCAGTCACTGAAAAAGTACTAAAAGGCTTGCAAGGGCTTGATGTTACTTTCGAGTCGTTTGAGACGCCTGAAACATTAACCACCAAAGAGCTTGAAATATTGCGCTTAGTCGCGGCGGGATACAGCAATAAAGAAATCGCGGATACTATCTTCAAATCTACTGGCACAGTGAAAAACCAAGTATCTGCCATTATGGCTAAATTAGGCGTTCGTGATCGAACGCGGGCGGTGCTAAAAGCACTTGAGTTGGGATGGATCTAGCATAGTGAAGCAAAAAGGCTCGTTTGATACGAGCCTTTTTAGTGTTGCGTATTTCTTTATCGGGCTGAGGGCTATTTTTCCATATGTACTACTTATCCATGTGTACTACAGAGCGAATGCTTTCACCTTTATGCATTAAATCAAACGCATCGTTGATATCGTCAAGACCCATGGTGTGAGTGATAAATTCTTGCAACCCAAAATCGCCGTTTAAGTATTGCTCTACAATACCCGGTAGTTGAGAGCGGCCTTTCACTCCGCCAAATGCGCTGCCGCGCCATACTCGACCTGTAACTAACTGAAAGGGACGAGTTGAGATTTCTTGACCAGCGCCTGCTACACCAATAATGACAGATTCTCCCCATCCCTTGTGACAGCATTCAAGGGCTGAGCGCATAACATTGACATTGCCGATACATTCAAATGAAAAATCCACACCACCGTCAGTCATTTCAACGATAACGTCTTGAATAGGTTTGTCGTAATTTTTCGGATTAACGACATCAGTGGCACCAAGCTGCTTAGCGAGATCAAATTTACTTTCATTGATATCAATACCAATAATGCGGCCTGCACCCGCCATACGTGCGCCGATAATAGCGGATAGACCAATGCCCCCTAAGCCGAAGATGGCCACGGTATCGCCTTCTTGTACTTTCGCCGTGTTCAACACTGCTCCCATGCCCGTCGTGACACCGCAGCCCAGTAAACATACCTCTTCGAGAGGAGCGGCTTTATTGACCTTAGCCAATGAAATCTCTGGTAGTACCGTGTACTCAGAAAATGTAGAGCACCCCATGTAATGATAGATTGGCTCACCATCCTTAGAGAAGCGGCTAGTACCATCTGGCATTAAACCTTTGCCTTGCGTCGCGCGCACAGCCTGACAGAGGTTGGTTTTACCTGATTTACAAAACTTACATTCGCCACATTCTGCGGTGTAAAGTGGAATAACGTGATCGCCAACCTCAACACTGGTAACACCTTCACCCACCATTTCGACAATACCACCACCTTCATGCCCTAAAATAGAGGGGAAAACGCCTTCGGGATCATCACCAGATAGAGTAAATGCGTCAGTGTGACAAACACCGGTAGCAACGATGCGAACCAACACTTCGCCTTTTTTAGGTAGTTCCACATCCACTTCTTCCATTTTAAGTGGCTCCCCAGGCCCCCACGCGACAGCGGCTTTCGCTTTAATATGAGTTTGGCCTGGCTGCAATGAATCTTTAAACGTCGTCATGAAATGACTCCTTGATTACAAATATAAGTGTTTTGATATGAAGCCAAGTATAGGAGAGCGTTTGTGATAGATAAATACAGATTTAGTAAATCACTATTGCATATTTGTAATAGTTGGGAGGGGATTCTATTATAAGTCCTACGCGCTGTATGTACCGTTTCACTGTGAGGTAGTAAGCCTATGAAAATATTAGAGGGGGTATCAGAGTTTTGCGCCGTGGCAAATGTGGGCAACTTCACTGGTGCGGCGACGAAATTAGATACTTCAGTGGCACAAGTTAGCCGAAAAGTAGCGACGTTAGAAAGGCAGTTAGGCGTAAAGCTGTTACAGCGTACTACCCGAAGCGTATCGCTAACAGAGGCCGGGACGTTGTACTTTGAGCAAGCTTATCCTGCATTGCAGTCGCTAGAAAATGCTCAGCTTGCGGTAAGTGCACTGCAGCAATCGCCGCAGGGGTTGATAAAGATGACAGCGCCAGTAGCCTTTGGTGAGGCCTATATTGCACCACTGCTCAATACCTTTATGAAACAATATTCAGGCATTAGCGTGCACTGCACATTTACGAATGAAAAATTGGATATTGTTGAGCAAGGGTTGGACCTTGCTATTCGAATTGGCAAGCTGGGAGACTCTACTTTAGTGGCCAAAAAGTTAGCTACCCGTCACCTTTATGTGTGTGCGAGTCCATCTTATTTTGAGCAAAATGCTAGGCCTCAGACGCTCGATGAATTAAAACAGCACGATTTGCTAGTAGGGTCTCAGGCTTACTGGCGATTTGTTATTAATGGCAATACAACCTCTTTACCTGTGCAGGGAAGAGTGCGCTATAACAGTGGTAATGCACTTCGCAGCGCAGCGCTTGACGGCTTGGGAATTGCTCAACTACCCGGCTTCTATGTACGCCACGATTTAGAATGTGGAAATTTAGAAGAGGTATTACCAGCGCACAAAGATAAGCAGGAAGCGATTTGGGCAGTGTTTCCTTCAAACCGCAATGTCGCGCCAAAAATACGATTACTTATTGATTTTCTTGCACAAAACATTGTTGATGATAATTGACAGAATACTGCTGAAACATGCTTTGTACCCTAATTCGAAATGTTGGCTGGTTAATATTTCACTTTATGCAATACAGTGTGGTGAAAACTGCGGTTGACAGATAGACGTCTATACGGCAAATTGCTTGTATGAAAAAGATTCTACGCACCACCACCACAATGATGTTGATTACCACCTTAAATAGGGCGGTCGGTGACTAGTGCAAGTAAGCAAAAGACAACGAAAGCCCGCCTAACACAGAGCGGGCTTTTTTTTACACATGTTTTAGCATGCGAAACCTTAAGGAGCAGCATATGAAAGTCTTAAAGTTTGGGGGTTCTTCTCTAGCCGATGCACCGCGATACATGCGCGTGATGGAAATTAGCACGGCAACCCACCAAACCGACGGTGCTGCGGTTGTACTCTCTGCCCCAAAAGGGGTGACGAATGCGCTTTCATTACTTTGTGAACAAGCAGCCGCTGGTGAAGATTTTAAACCGCTATTCAACAAACTCAACGACACCGTAACCAGCATTGCCAACAATCTAGACAACGCACTAGACGGGTTCGCTCATGCACAGGTTATTGATTTTATCGATAGTCACTTGTCGGTATTGCATCAGCATTTAGAAGGCATTTCCTTGCTTGGTGTGGCGCCTGACAATGTGGCAGCGGGCATTCTAAGTATCGGTGAATATATTTCTGTAACCCTGTTTAGCGCGATGCTGTCAGCAAAGGGTATTGCCAATCGCATCATAGACCCTGTTAAGTACGTACTGGCTGACGGCGAGTATCTAGACAGTATTGCTGATGTAGCGCTGAGTAAAGCTCGTTTTTCAGATGTGCCTGCCGATGGTAGCCAGCTATTGGTGATGCCAGGGTTTGTTGCTGCAAATGAAAAAGGTGAAAAGGTAACACTTGGGCGAAATGGCTCCGATTATTCTGCTGCTATCCTTGCGGCGTGTATTGATGCAAGTTGCTGTGAGATTTGGACAGACGTAGACGGTGTTTATAACGCCGATCCGAACCAAGTTGAAGGCGCTGTGTTACTTGATAAGCTGACGTATCAAGAAGCCATGGAATTGTCTTATTTCGGTGCAAAAGTACTACACCCTAAAACGATTGGTCCCATTGCGCAGCACCATATCCCGTGCCTTATTCGCAATACATTAAATCCTGCAGCGCCCGGTACTCTGATCAGCAACGAGAAGAGTGAGAAGTGGACATCGGTTAAAGGTATTTCACAGCTTGATAATGTGACCATGTTTAACGTCGCAGGCCCCGGCCTTAAGGGCATGGTCGGTATGGCGAGCCGTGTATTTGAAGTCATGTCAAACGCTAATATTTCGATTAGCCTTATCACGCAGTCGTCTTCAGAGTATTCAATCAGCTTTTGTATTCAGAGCAAAGACGCCAATCGCGCTTTAACATTGCTCGAAGATGCCTTTGCCCTTGAGTTACAAAATCAATTGCTTGACCCTATTGAAGTTCGTCACGATCTAGCAATTGTAACCCTTGTGGGTGACGGTATGCGCCAAACAAAAGGTTTGGCCGCGCGCTTCTTTAACTCACTTGCACAAGCTCGAGTGAATAACGTAGCGATAGCGCAGGGCTCTTCTGAGCGCTCTATCTCGACAGTAATTGAAAGTAAGCGAGCAAAGAAAGCCGTTAAGGTTATCCACCAGAATTTTTTCTCTGACCGCCATACCATTGACGTATTCCTAGTAGGGTGTGGCAATGTAGGGACAGAACTACTAGGTCAAATTGCTAAGCAGCAGCCTGAATTGCTAAAACGCAATGTGCAATTGCGCGTTTATGGCATTGCGAATAGCCGTAAATTACTGCTTAACAGTCAAGGTATAGATTTAAGCGGCGATTGGAAAGCTGCCCTTGAATCAGCCAGCGAAGGGCTAAGTGTTGAGCGGTTACACCAGTTTGTAAACGACAATAGTTTGGTTAATCCTGTTATTGTTGATTGTACCAGCCACGATGTTATCGCTCAGCAATATGTCGACATGATGGAAAGCGGCTTTCACGTTGTTACGCCGAACAAAAAGGCCAACACAAGTGAGATGGCGTACTACCGCAAACTTCGCAAAACGGCACAATCTACAAACCGCCAGTATTTGTATGAAACCACAGTAGGTGCTGGGTTGCCGGTAATCGATAACTTACAGAAACTATTTAGTGCGGGTGATGTACTACATCGTTTTGAGGGAATCTTGTCAGGTAGTTTGTCATATGTCTTCGGTAAGCTTGAAGAAGGATGAGCTTATCTCAAGCCACGCAAACGGCTAAAGATAATGGCTTTACTGAGCCAGATCCGCGCGATGACTTAAGCGGCATGGATGTAGCCAGAAAACTACTTATTATGGCACGTGAAGCTGACTTAGGATTAGAGTTATCAGATATTGAGATTGAGTCTGTGTTGCCCGACGGTTTCGCTGAAGACTGTTCAATTGATGAATTCATGCAGCAGTTGCCACAGCTTGATGCAGATTTTGCGGAAAAAGTAGCAAAAGCGAAAGCCGAAGGGAAAGTGCTGCGTTACATTGGCAGCATTGAAGATGGTAAATGCAAAGTAAGCATTCAAGCCGTACCTGCATCTAATCCGTTGTCTCAGGTGAAAGACGGTGAAAATGCACTGGCGATTAACAGTGATTATTACAATCCGATCCCATATGTTATTCGCGGGTATGGTGCAGGTGGCACGGTAACAGCTGCGGGTGTCTTTGCTGACATTCTTCGCACAATGCCATGGAAGCAAATGGCGCATTAAGCGCATGAAAAGTAGTAAGGTAGTAGGTAGAACGTAATGAAAGCACTTAAGGCCTATGCGCCAGCCTCAATAGGAAATGTCAGTTTAGGGTTTGACGTACTTGGCGCAGCCCTTGCGCCAGTAGACGGCACTAAACTGGGTGATGAAGTGGAGATTAAAGCGGCTGAGGTATTCTCACTTAACGTGACGGGGCCATTTGCGCACAAACTCCCCGGTGATGCTGACAGCAATATTGTGACTAAGTGCTACCACTACTTTTGCGAGCAGATGGAAAAGGCGGGTAATCCTACAAAGTCTGTGGCGTTAACGCTTTACAAAAATTTACCGATAGGCAGTGGGCTTGGTTCAAGTGCAAGTTCAATTGTGGCTGCCTTTGTTGCGTTAAATGCCTACTTCGATTATCCATTTGATAAAGACACGTTACTTACCATGATGGGGGAGCTTGAGGGCCAAATCAGTGGTAGCGTGCACTATGACAACGTAGCACCTTGTTATTTGGGCGGTATGACGTTAATGACAGGCGCACAAAGCCCTGTCACCTTGTCGCTGCCGTTAAATGACCAGTGGTATTACGCTATTTGTTATTCAGGGATTAGTGTATCGACGGCGGCTGCCCGCGATATACTGCCAAAACACGTTGATATGGCGACTGCATTAACGTTTGGGCGACAGCTTGGCGTATTTGTACACGCGCTACATGCCGGTGATTTCGCCCTTGCGGCCTCGGTGATGAAAGATGTTATTGCGGAACCGTATCGCAAGTCATTGTTACCCGGCTTTGACGATGCTCGCGCATTCAGCGAAAGTGTGGGTGCACTGGCGTTTGGTATTTCGGGATCTGGCCCAACAGTCTTCGCAGTATGCCCAAGCAAAGCCCAGGCAGAAAAGGTTGCGGCGTATTTAACCGAAAATTATATTCAAAATGAAGATGGCTTTAGCCATGTGTGCCGAATTCCTCAACAGGGCACAACAGTGTCACAGCAGTAGATGCGCATAAAAACAAAATTTTGAAGGCGCTCTGCTAAGGCGCATCAAACGAATTATTAAAGATTTTAAAGGCCGAGTGATTGTGGTTAAGGCCAAAACAAGAAAGGTACAGCAAGTGGAATTGGTTAATTTAAAAGATTCATCGGACACAGCGAGTTTTGCACAAGCCGTTAAGCGTGGTTTAGGAAAGCACCAAGGTCTGTATTTTCCAGAACATATCCCCACACTTGAGAACATTGACGCCTTATTAGAGAAGCCGTTTGTAGAGCGCAGTATTGAAGTACTGCGAGCGTTAATTGGCGACGAGCTAGACAATGGTGAGTTGGAAGCGATTGTTGAAACCGCGTTTGCATTTGGTGCGCCAGTCGAGCAAGTGAACGACAATGTATATTCGTTAGAGCTATTCCACGGCCCTACGCTTGCGTTTAAAGATTTTGGTGGTCGTTTTATGGCGCAAACCCTTTCACGCATCAGTGAAGGTAAACCGATTACTATTTTAACGGCAACCTCTGGTGATACTGGCGCAGCCGTTGCTCATGCTTTCCACGGTATCGATAATATCAACGTGGTTATCTTGTTCCCGAAAGGCAAGATTAGCGCGTTACAAGAAAAGTTATTTACGACATTGGGTGGCAACATCCACACTGTCGCTATTGAATCAGACTTTGATGCTTGTCAGGCACTGGTAAAAACCGCATTTGATGATCCGGACGTAAGGGAAGGGCTGCACCTAAACTCGGCAAACTCAATCAACATTAGCCGACTACTTGCCCAAGTATGCTATTACTTTGAAGCCTTCAGTCAGTTGCCTAAAGACAAGCGCGACCAGCTAGTGGTTTCTGTACCAAGCGGTAACTTTGGGAATTTAACCGCAGGTATGATTGCAAAAGCGCTAGGTCTTCCTATTAAGCGTTTTATTGCAGCTACTAACCTTAACGATACTGTACCGCGCTACTTGAAAACCGGTGAGTGGGCTCCGAAAACTACGGTTGCCACTATGTCAAACGCCATGGATGTGAGTCAGCCAAACAACTGGCCACGTATTGAAGCGCTAATTGAACGCGGATACATCGATAAGGCATGCCTGAAAGGTGAAATGGTTGATGAAGAGTATACGCAGCTTGCTATGCGCCAGCTTGCGCAGCAAGGCTATACCAGTGAACCCCATGCGGCTATTGCTTATCGTGCCGTCAGTCACGACTTAGAAGATGGCGAAATTGGTCTATTCCTAGGGACAGCGCACCCAGCCAAGTTCAGAGAGACTGTTGAGAATGTTCTTGGCAATCCTATTAGTTTGCCGAAAGCGCTGGCTGATGTTGCTGGCGAAGACAGCTTGGCAGTGGACCTTCCTGCGTCTTACGATGCACTAAAACAGCATATGATGGATTTGCTCAAGGCATGAGTACATGGGACAACGCGCTTGCTGATGAAAAACAGCAAGCGTATTTCATTGAGCTTCTTTCTCGTATTCGCAGTGAACGAGACGCGGGAAAAACCATTTACCCCCCTGAAAACGATGTGTTTAACGCCCTTACATTAACGCCGCTTGATAACGTGAAAGTGGTTATTTTAGGACAAGACCCATACCACGGCCCAAATCAAGCTCACGGTTTAGCATTTTCAGTGTTGCCTGGTGTCAAAACGCCGCCTTCTTTGGTGAATATGTATAAAGAGTTGGCTACCGACATTGACGGCTTTGCTATCCCAGAACATGGCACGCTAACTTCATGGGCGCAGCAAGGTGTGCTGTTACTTAATAGCGTACTTACTGTGGAACAAGGGCAGGCTAACAGTCATGCCAAATGGGGCTGGGAGCGCTTTACCGATAAAGTGATCAGCACCGTTAACGAACATTGTGAAAACGTGGTGTTTTTGTTGTGGGGCAGTCATGCACAAAAAAAAGGAAAGCATATTAATCGTGACAAGCATCACGTCTTAAGTGGCCCACACCCGTCTCCGCTATCAGCATACCGCGGTTTTTTTGGTTGTGCGCACTTCAGTCAAGCAAATGCTTATCTCGCGTCAAAAGGGAAGACGCCTATCGATTGGCAAGTGTAACTGTTGGCTAGCAGAACTGGTGGCCAGTATATCTGGAACGTTGCTACACAGATAACGTACGAGGGTAATAAAACGCTAGTTTCACAACAAAGCATATAAAGCGTAATCGCGCATAAATAATCATACGCGGTTGCGAATTACCCTTAAGAAAGTAAAAAGGCCGCCTGAATGTTCAGGCGGCCTTTTTGTTATCTTTCCAGTGTTTCCAACTCGTATTCGAAACCACAATCTAGTTCGGCGAGTTCTTTTTCTAACTTGTAGCGATCTTGCAGCGCTTCGATTTCTCTCCACTTACGTTTTTTGCTTTTGGTTTTTGCTGGGCTTGCTTCGATGTCTAACATGGCAAATAGATCTGATTTATCCACTGGGATCTCCTTTTTATACCACTACAACTAATACAGAGCGTTATTATTTTTCCCTCTGTACAATTTTGTATCACAGCCGCCACTAAAATAAAATAGTTTAATTTACCTTTTATTAACAAAATGTGACGTTATGATGACACAGGCAAGGATTCGTTAGATATGTTTAAAGCGTGAACAAAATGGCTATCCAATTGATACTATTTGTATTTTTAGTAGCCAATTGAGCGCAGCAATGTCGTGCATTTTTATTTGTCGTTACGTGCTTAATTTACATTGCTATAAAAAAACGGCCATCTTTCATTTGTATAAAAGATGACCGCTCAGTTTGTTTTTTGCACCAAATGGGCAAGCTTAGCTTACCTCGGTTTCCTTATTTTGGTGCATTCGCTGCTCTGAATTTAGCAATCAGTTGTTGGGTTGATGCATCGAAGTTGTCTTTGTCTGCTTCACCCTGAATGCCTGCAAGTACTTGGTTTCCTAGTACTTTACCTAATTCTACGCCCCATTGGTCAAAAGAGTTTAGGTTCCAGATAACACCCTGAACGAATACCTTATGCTCATACATTGCAACCAACGCGCCAAGAATTTTAGGGGTTAAGCTTTCAAACAAAATCGTGTTGCTAGGTTTATTGCCCGGCATCGTCTTGTGCGCCGCTAAACGCTTACGCTCTGCATCATCTAAGCCCTTACCGTCTAAATCGGCGTAGCATTCTTCAAAGGTCTTACCTTGCATCAATGCTTGTGTTTGACCAAAGCAATTCGACGCAAGCATGGCGTGGTGCGTGTCGTCTTGATTCGGTACTTTAAGCGGAAGCATGAAGTCAGCAGGAATAACGCCAGAGCCTTGGTGAATAAGCTGGTGGAAGCTGTGCTGGCCATTTGTACCCTCACTGCCCCAAATGATAGGGCCGGTGGGGTAATCAACGCTCTCGCCTTCTTGCGTCACTTCTTTACCGTTACTTTCCATATCCAACTGTTGCACGTAGGCAGGAAGACCGCGCAAGTAGTGATAGTAAGGTAAAAGTACGTGAGATTGCGCATCAAAGAAGTTGCGATACCATACGCCTAGTAACGCCAGTAGTACTGGCATGTTTTGCTCAAGTGGCGCTGTGGTAAAGTGCGTATCCATGTCAAACGCACCCTCAAGCAAACCTTTAAAGTTCTCAAAACCCAACGCCAGTGAGATAGGGAGGCCAATGGCCGACCAAAGAGAATAGCGACCGCCAACCCAATCCCACATAGGGAAAATGTTTTCAGCGCTAATGCCGAACTCTGTCGCCGCTTTCACATTTGATGATACGGCAACAAAATGCTTTGCAATATCCGCTTGAGTACCGCCCGATTTCAAGAACCAATCTTTTGCCGTTAGCGTATTTTGAAGTGTCTCTTGAGTAGAAAATGACTTTGAAGACATTACTACAAGGGTTTCTTCAAAATCGACGCTTGAGAGTACATCGTGGATATGACAGCCATCAACGTTAGCAACAAAATGCACCTTTACTGCGTCTACAGTATGTGGCTTAAGTGCCTCGGTCATAATTTTGGGGCCCAAGAAAGAACCACCAATACCAATAGCAACAATGTGCTTAATCGGCTTGCCCGTATAGCCTTTGTGCTCACCACTGTGAACTGACGCAGTGAACGCTTCTATTTTCTCAAGTGTAGCGCGCACTTCAGGCATAACATCTTTGCCATCCACCATTACCTTGCGGTCAGAGAAGTTACGTAAGGCGGTATGCAGCACAGCGCGACCTTCGGTAGAGTTGATTTGCTCGCCCGCAAACATTGCATCGCGAAGGCCCTCAACGTTACACGCACGTGCCAGGTCGAAAAGACCCTTTAATGCTTCTGAGGAAACGCGGTTTTTGGAATAGTCTAAAAAGATACCGCAGGCCTCTAGCTGCATGCTAGATGCGCGGTTTGGGTCGTTTTCAAACCAGTCACGCATATGAGCTTGCTTTACTGATTCCGCAAGCTCGTTTAGTTTCTCAAACTCTGGAAGTGACGTTAAAACACTCATTGTTTTACCTTTTCCTTAAGCGCTAAGTTTCTCGCGAAGCATTGTTTCAAGCTTATCTTGGTCTGCTGCGAAGTTGCGAATACCTTCAGAAAGCTTCTCAGTTGCCATAGCATCTTGGTTCATATCCCAACGGAACTGACTCTCGGTTAAGCGCGCACCAGGCGTTTTGGTTGCTCCATTGTCTTTAAGCTTCACTTCAAGCTCACCTGACTCGTTGGCTAGCTCTTCAAGCAGGGCAGGGCTAATCGTAAGGCGATCACAACCTGCTAATGCCTGAATTTCGCCGATGTTTCTGAAACTTGCGCCCATAACGACAGTCTTGTAACCGTGCTCTTTGTAGTAGTTGTAAATTTTCGTCACTGATACTACGCCAGGATCTTCCTCAGGTGCATATGACTCAGTGCCTGTGGCCTTTTTGTACCAGTCAAGAATACGACCCACGAAAGGAGAAATAAGGTAGACGCCAGCTTCAGCACACGCTTGTGCTTGAGCAAAGCTAAACAGTAGCGTTAGGTTGCACTGAATGCCTTTCTTTTCTAGCTCTTCAGCAGCTTGAATACCTTCCCACGTAGACGCAATTTTGATAAGAATGCGTGACTTGTCGATACCAGCGTCTTCGTAAAGCTGAACAAGGCGCTCGGCTTTTTCAATGGTTGCAGCTTTGTCGAATGAAAGGCGGGCATCTACTTCTGTCGAAATACGACCAGGGATAGTACCAGAGATTTCTTTACCAATAGCAACCGCAAGCTTGTCTGCCGCGTCGGTAAGCTGCTGGTCAGCGTCATTTGATTGAAGCTTTGCCCATGCAACCGCATCATCAATTAGGCTAGCATACTGCGGTAGGCTAGCTGCTTTTAACAGCAACGATGGGTTAGTAGTGGCATCTACTGGCTGGTATTTTTTAATCGCGTCGATATCGCCCGTGTCTGCAACTACAGTAGTAATATCACGTAATGAAGCTAGCTGATTGCTCATAGTTCTCTCTGTTCTTTATTTCAGTATTCTACATTTTGCTATTTAGAGCAGTGCACTCTAACAGCGTTGGATAGCTCGCTTTTGTAGCAAGCATTAATTGTTGGTTTCGCTAATGCGTTGTAGGGTCTAGCGGTTTGATTGGATCAAACATTCAAGGAATACACTATTTATACCAAACCCACTAAATATATGGAATGGGATTTGGGGAAGATTTGGATAAAATAGCCGCTAATCGGATTTCTCTGTTAAGCCAATTTGAGTCTTTCTTATGCCATTTTACGGTTTCTTGCGTATCAAGTGGTACAATGGCGTTGTAGTTGATTGAAGGAGTTGAAATGTTAGTTGTAGTGTCCCCAGCAAAAAATCTCGATTTTGAAAGCGAAATTCCGGTAAGTACATTTACGCAACCTAGTATGCTTGAAGACACCGAACGTCTAATGAAAGTATGCAGAACCTTGTCGCCGGCCGATTTATCATCGCTGATGAAGATAAGTGACAAGCTTGCCACGCTTAACGCTAATCGATTTGCTGAGTTTTCAACGCCGTTTACCAAAGACAATGCGCGTCAGGCTATGTATGCGTTTAACGGCGATGTTTACACTGGACTTGATGCCTACACCTTAGATAGCGAGACAGTGGAATATGCACAAGATCACTTGCGGATATTATCGGGACTTTACGGACTTTTACGCCCGCTGGATTTAATGCAAGCCTATCGACTTGAAATGGGAACTAAGCTGGCGAATTCAGAAGGAAAAGACCTATATGCATTTTGGGGCGAGCGCATTACTGACGTGCTTAATGAAGCACTTAGTGTACAGGGTGATAATGTCTTAATTAATCTCGCTTCCAATGAATATTTTAAAGCTGTTAAGAAAAAACAGCTAGATGGCATGGTTATTACACCGCATTTCAAAGATTACAAAAACGGTCAGTACAAAATCATTAGCTTTTTCGCTAAAAAAGCACGCGGCTTAATGGCGCGATACATTATGGAAAATCGTGTTGCTGATGTTGAAGGGCTAAAAGCTTTTGATGTCGACGGCTATCAATATAGCGAAGAACAAAGCTCATCGACTGAGTTGGTATTCTTGCGCAATCAAGAAGCATAGGCGCAACGGTAATTCACAGCATAGGAAAAGGTGGCGAACTTACTAGGTTCGCCACCTACGCTCGCTATGTTTTAAACCCTCTGTTCCCATAACGCTTGGCAAATCGCTCAATACTCAATCCGTTGCAGGCCATGTTTTCGATTTTTCCGTCAAATAGTTCTTTTTTCACTTTCTCATATGCTTCACTGGTCGTTTTCAATCAGTGCTAAGTAATCTGTTAAAGTCTTTCCTTTCTCATCGCGAAAACGCTCTGCGGTGACGCTAAATTGAGAAATTCGATCTAAACGAAAGTTTCTAAAGTCTTGGCGAACCTCACACCATCCAGCAAGCAACCAAATAGGGCTAAAAGAGATTAACGCCAGTGGTCTAATCGTGCGCTCAGTTTTTTGCTCTTTAAGATCTAAATAGCAAAACGTGACAAACTGCTTTCGGCGAATGCACTCTCTGACTTCGGTGAAGTTAACTTCCCATGGGATCTTATAGCGACTAGGCGCTGAAAACGTACTTATTTGAGTAAGCTCGTGGATCATCCTTTCAGTGAGCGTCGCTTGTATTTTTTGATAGGCACTTTGGGCTTTTTGCGCAAAGGCATCGTCTGTCCAATTACTTACCATCCCAATGCCTAGTGCAATTGCCTCAATTTCATCGGCATCGAACATAATGGGGGGCAAGTGATATTTTTTGTCAATGAGGTACCCCACACCCGCCTCACCTGAAATGGGAATGCCTGAGTCCACCAAGTCTTGAATATCACGGTAAATCGTGCGTTCACTTACTTCAAATAGGTCCGCGAGTGTTTGGGCGGTAGTCGCGTGATGCATTCGCCTTAGGTGATGCACAATTTCATTGAGTCGCTCTGCTTTTCGCATAACTCATATCCGTTTTGTCGTTAAACCTGATAATAAGAAAACACTACTGACACTTACTGTCAGTAGTCAATGAATATGATGAATTCGTGTTTAAAACAGCAAGGAGATAAAAATGATTGGCTATGTATTAGTAGGCACAAACAACTTGGCGCAGGCTGGCAGCTTTTACGATGCGCTATTAGGCACTATTGGCGCAGAGCGCTTTATGGAGGAAGAGAACTATTTTATCGCTTGGGCGCGTCAGCCGGGTGAAGTTTCTTTTGGGGTTACCATTCCTTTTAACAAGGAAACGGCAACCGTTGGCAATGGTAATATGGCTGCTATTGCCCTTGAAAACCCAGAACAGGTTAATGCGTTTTATGAAAAGGCGCTGGCCCTTGGTGGAACATGTGAGGGGGCACCGGGATTTCGACCAGAAAGCGCCGATAAAGGGTTTTATGCCGGATATTTTCGTGATCTTGACGGCAACAAGCTTAATGCATTTTGTATGGTTTAGCGTAAATCGTCACCTCAACAACTGGCAGAATTGATGAATAATCTGCCATACCAATATAGCAAAGGGTACACGCTCATCGAGTGAAGTACCCTTTTATTATTATAACTATATCACGCCTGATTTTGCTCTTAAGGTTTAAAAATTCTGTTGACTTTAAGGTGTTCTATATATAGAGCGTTCTTTATATGGAACGGTTTGTGTCAGAGCAACTTAGGACTTCCTACATTGAATCAATCGACGTTAAACACCCTAGGCAGGCATTTACAAAAGCTTAGACAAGAAAAAGGCATGTCTTTGTCTCAACTTGCTGCAGGGGCAGGCATTGCTAAGTCAAATTTATCAAGACTAGAGCAAGGAAACGGTAACCCAACACTGGACACAATTTGGCGTTTAGCCAAACAACTAGACGTACCCTTTGGCGAATTGGTTCAACCGTTGAGTACAAGTGTGGGTGAGAAAGGCGTAGAAGTGCGCTTGATAGAGCAGGGGAAAGGGACGCCCGACGTTGACGCTTATTGGATGTCTATTGCACCTAATACTGAGAGAGAGGCCGAAGCTCACGCCACAGGCACGCAAGAAACAATCGTACTGGTGAGTGGGGCATTAGAAGCAGGAAATACAGGGCGTACGCAGCACTTAAAGCCGGGTGACAGTGTAGTTTTCAATGCCGACTTACCCCATGTCTACAAAACACAAGATACATGGGCGACGTGCCTAATAACGATTGTGTATCACAAGGAGGAAAAAGAATGAATGCGCTGACACAGAAAGGAGGATGGCAGCAAGGCGTTTTAGATGGTCTTCCGCTGCTAGGAGGTTATATACCTGTCGCTATTTCTTTTGGTGTTATTGCGGTTCAAGCAGGCTTCTCAACCCTAGAAGCCACCCTGATCTCAGTGTTCATTTACGCTGGGGCTTCACAATTTTTACTCGTCGCTATGGTGGCATCGGGCTCGCCATTGTGGCTAGCTGTTTGTATGACATTGTTGGTCAATGTGCGTCACGTGGTCTATGCGCCTAATTTAGTGCCTTACTTACCACCAAGTCGAGCGTGGCCTTACTTAATGCACGGTTTAACCGACCAGATATTTGCACTCGCCCACACCCGTCTACCTACAATGAAAGACACAGAAAAAGTGGGATGGTTTAAAGGCGTTTCATTAGTAGCGTGGTTAAGTTGGATAGTGGGCACGACGGTTGGAGCAATTGCTGGCGATACACTAACACAAAAATGGCCCGTGCTAGATAGCGTGATGCCGTTTGCGCTACCGGCTTTATTTCTTGTATTACTGGCCCCTAAATTTTCAAATAAACGATGGGGAACTGCGCTGCTTGTGACTATTACCGTGGCGCTAGTTATCGCGCAAAGTACCTTTAAAAATGCTGCAATACCACTAGCCGCAATGGCTGGAGCACTCGCGTTCTATCTTCTTTCAACGTATGCCCAAAGGAACCACACTCATGCAAACTGATATCTGGGTGGCTATTGTTGTGGCGGCGATAGGCACATATGGGTTGCGTGTAGCACCTCTTATCTGGACGCAGCGGCATTTCAATAAACACAAGGCAAACAATACACAAGCGCATTTGCCAATATGGTTAAGTGTTTTGGGGCCGTTGATGATAGCTGCCATGCTAGGCGCATCGTTAATACCGAAAGTGCCCTCTGAAGCAAGTTGGGTCGCAACGGTCGTTGGTACGCTAGTAACCACATTAGTCTGGCGAAAGTTTAAAACGCTAGGTCTCCCTGTTTTTTGTGGTGTACTGGCATTTGGTTTAACCCTTGTATTGCTTACATGACACTTGTGGCAAGTCATGCCATGGAAAAACTCAGTAACATTTCGCGACTAGCACTTTTTACCTATTCAACTTACAGTTAACACTTATCTGTTCATACAAGGGCTGGGCATGTACACACTTTACGGTTATCCCAAGACACGTTCCGTGCGCGTCGCGTGGGCGTTGGAAGAACTCGGGCTTCCTTACGATTATCATCTGATAAACCTGCGACAAGGTGAACATTTCAGTGATAAATTCAAAGCCATTAATGCGGCATCGAAAATTCCGGTACTTGTTACCGATGAGGGCGCAATATCTGAATCTGCTGCAATCGTCACATTCTTGGCCGAGCGCCACGGTTTGCAAGAATTCATTCCTGAAAGTGGTAGCTTTGCTCGAGCAAAGTACGAAGAAATGTTGATGTTTCTAACTAATGAACTAGAGCAACCAATTTGGAATATCGCCAAACATACCTTTGCATTGCCTGCAGAAAAACGAATTGCTGACATGCGAGAAGTGGGGGAATGGGAATTTCAACGCGCATTATCGGTGTTTTCTAGCATGCTAGGCGACAATGAGTTCGTATGTGGCAATATGTTTACCATGGCAGATATTATTGCGGGTCATATTTTATCTTGGGCTAAAGGCAGCAAACTGGCAATACCTCAGGATAATGTAGCCGAGTATATCAAGCGTATTTTGGCCCGTCCCGCCTACGAAAAAGCATGGAAAAATGAAAACTCTCATTTGCCAACGTAGCGCGAATTATCGACACCACACAACGATTATAAAAAACGACAAAGAGCCTTTTAAAGCTCACAAACAAGGAAATACTATGAAAGCATTCAAAACCCTGCTGATAAGTGGCGCCGTAGCACTTGCTTTGGGGACAGTTTCAGTGACAGCCCATGAGCATAATGCGCCCAAGGCGCAAGCGACTGCCAAACAAGAACTAAAAACTGAACACGATAAATTGTTTGCGCTATTTGCAGCTGCTGATGAGCGTGACATTGAGCTAAACCCAATTATGGCGATTTTTCGTGGTGATATGCGCTACGCTGACAAGATAGGTGACTTCTTTACTGACTCGCATGCCTTGGCTGGTAGAACCGCTACACTATTGAATCTTTCTGAACTAAAGCACATTGACAGAAGTCAGCTAAGCGATGTCGATAAGCTAGCTTATGACGTTTTTAAGTATAACGAAGAACGTTCACTTCAAATGTCGAGTGACGAAATAGAAGCTTTAACTGAAGTGCGCCCGGTTAATCATTTCAGTGGTTTTCATACTTTCTACCCGACTTTTGCGAGTGGCAAAGGCGCAGCACCATTCAAAACTGTTGAAGATTACGAGAACAACCTCGCTAGACACGAAGAGTATATCGCAATTTCAGACCGCTCAATCGACAAGTTCCGCGAGGGGATGGAAAGTGGTGTTGTTGAAACCAAGCTGACGATAGACCGCGTGATAAAACAGCTGGATACGCAACTTGCGATACCACTTAAAGAGTCGCAATTCTGGGGACCAATTAACATGTTCCCTGAAAGCTTCTCTAGTGACGAAAAAGCACGCTTAACCGCTGAGTACGAAAAAGCGACGCAAGCTATCTATGATGCAACTGCACGCATGCGTGATTTCCTTCGAGATGAGTATCTGTCTGTCGCCCGTGAAACCATTGGGTTAAGTGACATGAAAGGTGGTGCTAAGTTGTACCAGCTGATGGTGGAAGACTCTACGACATTACCTATGACACCGGATGAGCTTCACAACTTGGGGCTTAAAGAAGTTAAGCGTATTAAAAACGATATGCTTGAAATAAAAGACGAAGTAGGTTTTGAAGGTACGTTGAATGAATTCTTTGACTACGTGCGCACTGATCCTAAGTTCAAACCTGAAAGTCGAGAAGCATTAACACAGAGCTACTATGATATTGGCAAAGAAGTTGACAAAAAAATCGACCAGTACTTTTCTTTACTGCCTAAATCAGAGTTAGAGATTAAACCCTACGACCCTGCTATTGAGCAATTTAGTGCAGGTGGTTCTTATCAGCCTGGTACACCTGATGGTTCGCGACCGGGGACCTTTTACTTCAATGCATACGATCTACCGAGTCGATTAACAACAGGTAACGTTACGCTGTATCTTCACGAGGGCGCACCGGGTCACCATTTCCAAGTTAGTCTTGCACAAGAAAACGAAGCGTTGCCTTCATTTATGCGTTTTAGCTTCTTACCCGCTTTTGGTGAGGGGTGGGCATTGTATTCGGAGACCTTAGGCTACGAAATGGGCTTCTTCGAGGATCCATGGAACCGTTACGGTACGCTTCAGGATGAGCAGCTTCGCGCAATGCGTCTTGTGGTTGACACCGGTATTCATGCCAAGGGGTGGACACGTGAGCAAGCCATTGACTTTATGCTTGAAAACTCAGGTATGACGCGCACCGAAGTGGTTGCTGAAGTAGAGCGTTATATTGCCATACCTTCACAGGCTCTGTCGTATAAAGTTGGGGCTCTCAAAATTCAAGAGCTCCGTGCTCGTGCTGAAAAGGCACTTGGAAGCAAATTTGATATTCGTGAATTCCATGCTCAAGTGTTAAATACTGGTGGTATTCCACTGGCTATTTTAGAGCAAAAAATTGACCGCTGGATTGCCAGCCAGAAAGGGTAAGGCAATTCACTGATACGCAAAAGGCCAGTCGATATGTTTATCACTGGCTTTTTTTATATTTGCGACCAGCCGCAGTGTTTTTGCACGAGGGCTCTATTACATTGAATCTAGAGCATGTGAGTATTTTTTTTTAAATTTCTAATAAGGAGAAAGGTTGTGGAATTGGGTATGTTTTCATTGAGCTTATCGGTAAGCAATATTGAAGAATCTAAAACATTCTATGAAGCTTTGGGATTTGCCGCTATGCCATCGTGTGGTTCGGTGGAAGAGAAATGGCTTATCATGAAAAATGGTCAAACAATGATTGGTCTTTTTGAAGGGATGTTTGAAGACAATATTCTAACGTTCAACCCCAGTGATGTGCGTGCTGTGCAAGACCACTTACTCGATAAGGGTATTTCTATTGATGTACCCGTAAAGGGGAACAGTGGTCCTGGTCATCTTGTGGTGAAAGACCCTGACGGCAACGCAATTATGTTTGACCAGTTTTAATGGTATGAACAGCCTGTGCTTGTGCAGACCTACTGATTCTATTGATTGTTAATATGTCATTCTGGTAACGTTGAGTGAGCGTGTTTTTCAAAAACACATTCGTTAAGTGGTAGGTTGCATGCGTATGGTTGTATGTGAGCCTTAGCAGGCTATTGCCATGAAGGAAGCTGCAATATGAGGGAACGATAGTGAAAATAAGTCAGTCGATGAAAAGGTCGGTAATAGGTGCCGCTGCCATTGCGTTGTTGTCAGCGTGCCAGAGTGCGCCAATGACCGCAAAAGTTGAACAACCGGAAATAGCAGGACCTCAATGGGAAAGTGCAACGTTTAGATATACACCTGTAACACAACCCAGCTCACTATTTTCGCTAAGCCAAGCGCAGCAACAGGAGTTTTTGTCGTACTACTATGCGCCTGAAAACCAAGACACTTCCCCTAACTTCAGACTGGCAGACTACCTTAATAAACTCGTTCAGCATTTTAATTATGTTGGTGAAACATTTACTGCTTCTGAGGCATTAAGTAAGCAATCGGGCAATTGTTTGTCGTTGGCAGTGCTTACAACAGCGTTAGCTAGACTTGTGGGTCTTGACGTATTCTATCAACAAGTTCATACCCCACCGCTTTATCGCAGAATCAATGGTGTACTAACAACCTCTACCCATGTTCGCAGCATAGTGCTTGAGCCCCAACACGAAAAACAAGATGGGGTGATTTTCTTTAGAAGTCGAGCGGTAATTGATTACTTCCCGTCAGCATCGAACGACCTTGGTGAATACATCACGGAAAATGCTTTTATTTCTATGTATTACCAAAATATGGCGGCTGAAGAAGTGGGAAACAAAAACGGTAGCTTGGCCTATAGCTATCTATCTGAGGCAATGAAACTTGACGATACAAACCCAGAAACAATAAATACACTTGCAGTGTTGTATCGAAAACATGGGCTATTTGAAAAAGCCAGAAGCCTCTATGAGTTTGTAATAGAAAACGATAATAAATCCATTCATACACTGACCAATTACGCGGTGTTGTTGGATAGTGTAGGCGACAAACAAGCACTCAATAATTTAGGTGAGTTGTATTTACGCGCTGATGATAGCAATCCTTACCGATGGTACGACTTAGGTAATGATGCATTAAAAAAGGGTAACTACGAGCGCGCAGAAGTATTTTTCAAACGTGCGATAAAAGAGGGGCCGTACTTAGCTGAGGGGTATCTAGGGTTGTCAAAGGCGCACTATTTTAACGGTAATATTGAACAAGCGCTGACAATGATGGAAAAAGCAGTGAGCTTTTCTTATCCATCCGACAATCGCGGGCTCTACGCTGCAAAGCTAGAAGCGTTGCAGCGTAGCCACGAGTAATACTATATTGCTGCGGCGAGTTCGGCGCCTTGTCGAATAGCGCGCTTGGCATCAAGTTCTGCAGCAACATCTGCACCACCAATGATATGCACCGTAAAGCCGGCGTCTTCAAGTGGTTTTTGCAGCGGTTTGAAGGGTTCTTGCCCTGCACATACAATAACATGATCAACGCCAAGCACTTTTGGTTGGTCGTTGATCAGAACATGCAATCCTTCATCATCCACTTTCTCATAGCTTACACCATTGATCATTTGAACATTGTGGTGCTTCAATGACTGACGGTGGATCCAGCCGGTTGTTTTTCCGAGTCCTTTACCCACTTTGGACGTTTTACGTTGTAACAGGTAAACCTCGCGTTCTGAAGGCTCAATGGCTTTTTCCTTAAGTGCACCAGGCGCGCTGTAGCTTTGGTCGATACCCCAGTGAGCAAGCCATTTTTCTTTATCCTTGGCAAGGTGCTCATGCTCTACCAAATATTCAGCAACATCGAAGCCTATACCGCCTGCGCCAATAATAGCGACTTTCTTACCGACAGTTTTATGGTCGCGAAGCACATCTAAATAGCCCATTACTTTAGGATGATCATGCCCTTCAATCGTCAATTTTCGAGGGTTAATTCCTGTTGCGAGTACAACTTCATCAAAGTTTTCTTGTTTCAGAGTTTCTACACTTACTTCAGTGTTCAAATGGATGTTCACGCCATTACGCGCAAGTTGATTTTGGAAGTATCGTAAAGTTTCATAGAATTCTTCTTTGCCTGGCACTTGTTTGGCGTAGTTAAACTGGCCACCAATTTCCGCTGCTTTGTCGAACAAATGAACGTCGTGCCCTCTGTCTGCGGCGTACATTGAAAAGGCAAGACCAGCAGGGCCAGCCCCTACAACAGCTAACTTCTTCTTGTTTGTCGCTGGCGCAAAGGTTAGTTCAGTTTCATAACATGCTTGTGGGTTCACCAAGCAACTCGCGCGCTTTTGCTCAAACGCATGGTCTAAACACGCTTGGTTGCATGCTATGCATGTGTTGATAAGCGCCGATTCATCACGCATGGCTTTGGCCACAAAATGTGCATCCGCCAAAAAAGGTCGCGCCATTGATACCATATCGGCGTGACCTTGCGCTAACACCGACTCAGCTACTTCTGGCGTATTTATGCGGTTGGTCGTAACAAGCGGTAATGAAACCTCTTTTTTCATACGCTCAGTAATCCAGGTAAATGCAGCGCGTGG
Organism: Alteromonas sp. KC3; assembly: GCF_016756315.1. Taxonomy (NCBI): domain Bacteria; kingdom Pseudomonadati; phylum Pseudomonadota; class Gammaproteobacteria; order Alteromonadales; family Alteromonadaceae; genus Alteromonas; species Alteromonas sp. KC3. Next base: position 3,448,735 of record NZ_AP024235.1, on the reverse strand, counting down.
TACCGAGGTAGAAATTGTCGGAACTCTTGCTTCATGCCAACCAATGCCTGTATTGATGAGTGTTGCGCCTGCTTTTTCTATTTCTTTTGCAAGATAAACTACTTCATCCCATTCGGCACCACCTTCGACTAGATCTAACATCGATAGACGATAAATAATAATGAAGTTAGTACCTACTTTTTCTCTAACACCTTTTACAATCTCTATAGCAAGTCGGGCTCTGTTCTCTAGGCTGCCACCCCACTCATCATTTCTATGGTTAGTTCTTTTGCAGAAAAACTGGTTAATCAGATAACCTTCTGAGCCCATAATTTCCACACCGTCGTAACCCGCTTCAAATGCTAAGCTCGCACACTTAATATAATCTTTTATCGTACTTCTTACGCCACGTGACGACAGCTCTCTAGGCTTAAACGGCGTGATGGGAGACTTCATTGGAGAGGCAGACACCGCAAGAGGATGATAACCATAACGACCGGAATGCAGAATTTGCATACAAATCTTACCGCCTTCGGCGTGCACAGCGTCGGTAATAACGCGGTGCTTTTTCGCATGGCCTTTACGGGTCATTCTGCCTGCAAAAGGGGCTACCCAACCTGAGATGTTTGGGCTGATACCTCCGGTAACAATTAGACCAACGCCACCTTTTGCACGCTCGGCATAAAATGCAGCTAGTTTGTCAAATCCGCCTTTTTCTTCTTCAAGGCCAAGGTGCATAGAACCCATTAGCGTTCTGTTGCGAAGCGTAGTAAAGCCTAAATCCAGTGGTTCAAGTAGGTGAGGGTAAGGTGATGTCATTATTATTAGCACTCATTTGTCAGTTTTACTTGATGCTAACACTAATTAAAAAAGTTGCCAGACCCACGAGATAGTCTGGCAACTGAAAAAGGGAGCCAGGGAACGGTCTCCCTTAACTGGCTCCGTTAGTAAGGTGCAACCTTACCAATGATAATTCTCTTACTGCGCTTAATTAGAGAATAGAATTTGTCAAAACCACGCTTTATTTCTTCTTTTGAGTAATGTTGCGCAAGTGATTTCATGAACTTGACGTCTTCAGCCGTTCTAGAAAACTCGAATTCTTCTCCCGGATTGTTGGTAGGGTAAATCACCATGAAACTATATTCGCCAGTTGTCATAGTATAAAGCGTAGGAACCGCCACGCCGGCTAGCTTAGAGCCTTCAATGAAGTACTTTGCAACTAATTCCTTAAACGTATCTTCTTGTCCAACCTCAACGTCGAAAAAGAACATCATTGAATAGTCAGTAATTTCACTTTTCTCGGGGGCAAGGTTGTCAAGGTACGCTTGCCATTCATCATCAGATACTTTGTTGTCTTTAGTATCTTCCTGAGAATATGAGAGGGTACTAAACGCGTTTAGAAGTAGCGTGATGCAAAATAAAGAAGTCAATTTTTTCATGATTTATTTTCCATATGTGAATTGTTGATGTGTGGAAAAAGTTACGGTGAATTAACAACTTAAAACTGAAAAAAACGTGAAAAAAAGTTGAATTTTGATATTTTTAGCCGTGATACATTGAAGGTGTAAGGGGAGGCTTGGCTCGTTTCGGGTTTTGTTCGAGTCAGCTAGCAAGATACCGCTCTAGAAATTAAAGCGGCACGAAAGCATACAGCTTACTATTTTTACACCCCTTTCTCAGACAATAAATCTTCCAGTAAGGGAAGCGGTAATGCGCCATTTTCTAATACTCGGTCATGGAAATGCTTTAGCGAAAATTTCTCGCCCAGTCTCGCTTTCAATTGCTCACGTAATGACAATATTTTGAGTTGCCCCATTTTGTACATTGGCCCAGAACCAGGTACAACGATAGCTCTATCCACTTCAATTTCGGCTTCGTTTTGACTTAGTGCAACTTCAGTCATCAGATAAGCAACTGCTTTTTCACGGGACCATCGCTTTATATGGATACCTGTATCTATAACCATTCTTGCGCTTCTTAATAGGTCGTAGTGAAGATAGGAAAGCACTTCTTCTGGCGTTTCATAAAAACCAAGCTCATAACCAAGCTGTTCGGCGTACATTGCCCATCCTTCCATATAGGAGCCGAATGGTGTTTGTGAAATGATATAGGGCAGCCCCGCAAGCTCGCTAGTTACAGAAGTTTGGTAATGGTGCCCCGGGATCCCCTCATGAAAGGTTAATACAGGCAAACTACTTTTAGGTAGCGCCCTCATATCACTTAAATTTACCAAAACTGAATTGTTGCTAAATCGGGCTAGAGAGTCATTTTCCTCAGTAAGCAGTGGGCTTCGAATAAACTGTAAATCGGGCACGTCAGGTTGAGAAAACAACTGTGGTAATGCCGCTCTCATTTTTTCGTTTTCAGCGTGCATTTGATCCAATAATGCCTGTCGTCCTTCTTGTGAGTCAGCAAAGTAGAGATCGTCATTTGATAAGAATGAATTCATAGCTTGAGCGAACGTCATTTGCTGGAAACCAAAATCTTTGGCGAGAATATCGAGCATTTGTTCTTGGAGACGGGCAACTTCACTTTCCCCAGTTGTATACACATCATCTGGCGTTGTGTCTAACGTAGTAAAAAACTGTAGGTATGCCTCGTAGGCTTTTTCTCCTTCTGGTAAACGCCAATAACCAACACCTTCTGGCGTTACCTCTAAAAGTGCCTCATACAACGTTATCATTTTGCTGTAGCTGGGATAAACGTAGTTGGAAATAGCCTCTTTTGCTTCTTGATAGAATGCTAGTTTTTCATCGTGCTCTAGCTCGTCTAGCGTAAGCATTTTTGTATTGAGCGTCGTTAACAGCGTGTTCTCTTCAACTGCAGGAGCAACAAATTTTGAAAGTTGCCCCAACACGTTTTCGATAACTATATACGGTGGGACTATGCCTAAGCTTTCTCTCAGACGCACACCCTTAATAACGTTGTCAAAATAACGAGCGCTATCTTTAAGCCGTGCTATATAGCTTTCTATATTACTCTTATTCTCAATAGGGTGATCATTGGTCATAAATTCGGGAAAACGGCTGTGTAACCCACCAAATGTATCAAGGGGATAATTGTGATACTGGTAAGGCTGAAGCGCTTGTAGGCGATCAAGTAAATGAATGACAGCGCCTTGCGTTATTTTTTCTTGACCTGTCAGATCGCGATATTGTGAAACTGTCGATTTAATAGAAGCAAGATCAGGGAGTTTTTCGATAATAGTTAATTTGTCACCGTTATCGAGGGTATAGTTGTGTTTATCAATCCCTAAATGATGCAATCCAAGAGACGTTTTCATTTGAGGGCTTGAAAGCATCAGTTTTAATACTTCTCTATCCACAAGCACCCTCATGGATAACGGCTTATCAGTATGCCATTGGTAAGTTACGAAAATACCCAACCCAACAACAGTCAACGCAAGTAGGCTAGATAACCACAGTATGACTTTTTTCATTTTTTCCTCAGTTTGAAAATGTATAGAAAGCTTGTGAAAGCTTATATAATTCAACACTCTAATAGTTGAAAAAAACTTGAAATATACTTGAATATTGACGTTGCGAGAGTCGTTCTATGAGGTGTCTAAAGCGCGTAATTTCAGAAAATCGAAAGTTTACGAAGAAGAATGATAGGAACAGGGATGTTCACACAGACATAGACTTTTTATACTTTTGTGTAGTTGCCTAACTTTCTCGCCGTTGCTACTTTAGTATTAATTAAACAAGACGCTACGCCTCAAGGATGAATGACCCAAATCGTCAATTTAGTATTGGTGGATTAACAATTGACCCCTTAGCCAATACGCTAAAATTTAACTCTCACATTGAAAAACTCTCACCAAAGGTTATGGAAGTATTCTGTGCCTTGTTTCAAGGCAATGGCAATGTAGTAACCAGAGAGCAGTTGCTGGACTCTGTGTGGGCTGATAGGTTTGGTGGTGATGAATCACTTTCTCGTGCCATCTCAGAGATTCGAAAGTCACTTTCTCGACTGCTGGATACAAACAAGAAGATAATAACAACCGTTCCTAAACGAGGTTATCGGCTTGAGTTATCACTATTGACAGAAATTTGTCAGGTACAAAGCGCTGCTGTAGAAGCACCTCCTGAATTACCGACCACACAATCTGTTCAAGCTCACAGTGTGAAAAAGCGTTCTCCGTTTGTTTATTTGCTCATGCTTGCAACTGTGTTGATAGCAATCGTTACAGTTTTTTTCAGTGGCCTTGAAGACAATTCTCAGAAGGAATATCGAGTACTTGTCATTCCTTTTGACGTGACAGACAGTGATAACAAAGATGAACGTACCTTAGCAAACGGTCTACTTGAGTTATCTCTCACGCATCTGTCACACGTTGATAATTTCAAAGTAGCGAGTCGAACGTCGAGTGCTTATTTTAAAACCAATAAACATAGCCTTAAAGAAATTCAAAGCTTGTTGCCCGTTGACCTTATTCTTGAGGGAGCTGTAAGACGCGATGGAAACAACCATAATGTAACCTATAGACTTGTTGAAGTAGATTCGGGGTTTACTCTTTTTTCTGACAGCAAAACAGTAGAGTCATTGAATATACAGGGGGCAGTTAATGACCTTGTCATGAATACCACTGCACATTTAGGAATTGAGCATAAGCTTATTGCGCCTAGTCCTCAATCTGAAGAAGCTTACCGACTTTATCTGTTAGCAATGGATATTCTTACCCAGAATTACAATCTTGAAGCCCTTCAACAGGCTCAGGACTATCTTATAAGGGCGAATGCTCAGTCGTCTGCTGATCCGCTAATTGTTGAGGCAATTACAAGTAATTATCTTGAGATGATGAACTTAACCTCAGGGGAAGAGCAAAAAAGCGTGATAAGTTCTGCTCAGGACTTTCTGAAGCAAAGTCGAGAGCTTGGCGTTTCGAGTAGCACATTATCTTTTTTTGAAGGTATGCTGTACATGCCGCTTATTAGTGATCCAACAAAAGGTGATATACAAAAAGCGTTAGCTCATTTTTCCGAGGCCAAAAGGTTGGGTGAGAAAAGTTTTAACTTTTACTTCAACTACACGTATTTGCTGACCATCCACCATCAATACAAAGAGGCCCTTGCCATTGCAAAAGAGGGGATTGCGACCCATCCTCTCTCCTATAGGCTTTACGGCGGACTTGCGTTTGTTAACTTACTGCTTGGTGATGAAAAAGCAGCGCATACAGTGTTTACAAAAATGCGTGAAATAGCGCCACAAGACCCCACAACAGCATGGATGGAAGCACTATCGGCCACAATGTCCGGGCAATATCAGCAAACATTAGATTGGACAAGTCAAACACGTGCAGACAGTCCGCCAATAAAAACGCTGATGCTTGATTTGAGTGTGCTAATAACCGCTGACAGAAAAGATTATTTAACGAATATATGGGCGTTATGCGAAGAAAGCTTGGTGTCGCTAGCGTTAACCGAAACTGATTGCTTTCACCTGTCGTTCGCTAAAGCTATTCACGAAAAAGATATTCCTGCATTGCTATCACATTTGAATGGCGTGGAAAATATCCATGTAAGCTCGCCCTATATTAGAGCAATGATTGGACAAGCGTTATATTTGTTGCCTGGCTATTTATTGAGTGATCACAGAGCGCTTTTTGGAGACCTTATTGCTGGTGAGTTAAATGGCGGGGGATTTTCAAATTTGGCGTCGCTAAACTTACTGACCGCAATCCACTTTGCACAATATGACAATGAAATACTTTCAATAGATGAGATAAATACGAAGATTGCCGCTCTTTTTAGCGAAAAAGAGATGCCAATTTCTTTTAACGCGGAGTATTTAGCGCTATTGGGTGAAGTTGACCGTGCTTTGACGTTGTTGCAGTCACTCGTTGATAGCGATGATGTCATACCCATTGGGCGATACTACGCCTATTTTGATAGTCCTGCTTTTCTATTGCTCAATGAAGATGAACGCTTTCTTGAGTTGAAAAAGCGATATCAACGCAAGCTTGATGTACTGAATCGTTCGCTAGAATGGCGACTCTAGTGAACGGTAACAGAGAAAAAATTCATATTAATTTCCTATTTTTTTCCAGATAAAAATTAGGGGGTATTTCATTCTTTTCCTCGAAGTATCGGTTTGATTGGCAACATTATGGCCAGTATTAAAAAGGAAAAGTTATGAAAAACGCGATCATTAAAACGACACTAGTAGGCGTGTTGTTAGCAGGAGCTTTTGAGGCTTCATCGGCTCCACTTTCAACATTGTATGTTGAAGATTATTATGAGTTGCTTAAAAAGCGTTATTACTCCGTTAGTGCGCCGCCGACTAACCCACTTTCTAAAACATACACACCTGAACCTGCACCTGTAAGACCTATATTGCCGGGCCCTATATCACCTAAAAAGCCTGTGGTACCTGAAACACCGCCTCCTGTACAAGAGCCGCCAAAGGTAGATTTTCCTCAAGGAGGACTTACGAATGCTTGGCCTTCTGCCTACAAAGGGACATGGGCTCTTAAAGCACAGCTCTATTCTCAAAACGCAGATGAACTCTTAATGATGCGAGTAATTGATGGCGAGCGGATTGATATCGTTTCTCAAGATGGCGTGATGCAAATTGGTTTACTGAGCAACGTAAACAAGGGTGTTTACACCATTAGTACCGTTTCAATGTGTCAATGCGCTAGCAGCAATGCAGCGTATACGGTGAACTCGTATTCTTTTGCCTTTAACCAATTTGATGAAATAGAGGGCGAGGTTACAGCGTACCACTATACTGCGGACGGAACATTAGTATCTGATGAGTCAGGTGACGTAACGGGAACGCTATTCAACTTTAACGATGGCAGGTAGTTTAGAATGCAGATAAGACATTAATGTCTTATCTGCATGTACTGACGTTAAAACCGATGTATCTACTCGTCAACATACATCTTTTGCTGAAACTTCAGCGTCTGTTTTGTCGTCCCTTTTTTCACATCAATGTTGAAACGAAATGTCTCTTGATCGCGAAATGGCAATACGGCTAAGTAATAAATTGCATCGCCTTCCTCTACCTTTTTAAAGGTTAATTGGCGAGTATTACCGAGTAGATTTTTAGCATTACCTGACACGTCGACACGTTGTGCCTCGCCAGTTACCTTGTCTAGCACTGAAATGTTTACCAGTGCATTAAACTTACTTCTTACGATACCGTAGCTAGAGGCAACTTCAGGCGTTAGAAAGGGTGTGCCCACGACGATATAATGTACATCCCATTCGCCAAGGGTTTCTTTTTGCTCAGCAAACGTATGGGGGCTTAACAGCGCCAGGATAGCGGCAAGAACGGTGAGTATTGTCGATTTTAGGTTATTCATTGGTCTTTACCTATACAACGAAGTTTCAGAAACCCTAATAAAAAGGAAACGTTTCTTGTAGAAGTAACTGCAAAAATTGCAGCGCAATAATGGCAATGAGCACCGATAAATCAAGGCCACCTAAGGGCGGAATGATGCGACGAATAGGGGCCAAAAACGGTTCGGTAAGTTGATGCAACACGTAGTCTACAGGAGAGCGCCCTTGCGAAACCCAACTTAGAATTGCGCGCAATAACAGTACCCAGAACATTAATGACAGCGTTTCTTTAATTACCCCAATGACTGAGAGAATGGCCACGCCCAGTGGATTTAAATTACCGCCAAATATCAGTCCAAGTGTGACGATTTTAAGCGCGCATACAACAACAGCTAACACGAAGGTAGCAGTATCGAAGCGACCAATAGAAGGGATAACACGGCGCAACGGCCCGACGATAGGGTGTGTTGCCTTTACGACAAACTGGCTTAGTGGGTTATAAAAGTCTGCCTGCACCATTTGTAACCATAGGCGCAAGATCACTACCATCAAATAAAGACTAAATAAGGTATCAATCAAAAATACCGTTGCGTTCATGTTTTTCTTTTCCTACAAACGTTATAGCTGTTTGGCCATTTCTTCAGCACGTGCTACAGCTGCACGCATCGACTTACTTACAATATCTTTAAGGCCTTCATTAATGAAGGTGTTTACGGCTTCAGCTGTAGTGCCGCCCTTAGACGTAACTTGGGCGCGAAGTTCGCTTAATTCAAGGTCTGGGTTGTTACAAACCATTTCGGCTGCACCTAACATAGCTTGTTGAACCATTAAGCGTGACTGTGCTTTATCAAAGCCCATATTCATCGCTTCTTCTTGCATGTTTTGCAGGAACAAGAAAAAATAAGCAGGGCTGCTTCCGGCAGCGGCGATAACGCCATTTATGCCATCTTCTTTTTCTACCCATACAGTTTCACCGACACTGTTCATCACATCGTCAACGTATTGTCTGTCCGACTCAGACACTGTGTCATCAGCGTACATACCTGACATCCCTTTACCTAATAGGCTAGGCGTGTTTGGCATTATGCGAACTACCGGGTGTTGGCCACCTAACATTTCTTGCAAGCGGGCGACGGGCAATCCTGCCGCTATGCTTAAGAATAATTTACCTGAAAGGTCATTATTTTCCTGTAACGCGGCACACATATCGCCCATTATTTGCGGCTTAACTGCAAGCACAATGGCATCAGCAAATTGGCATGCTTCATCATTGGACTGGGTGGTGTGAATGCCAAATTCGGCTTTTAAACCCTCTAATTTAGGTGTTGATGGGTTTGCTGCAAGAATATTTTCCTTTGCATAACCTGACTTAATTAGACCACTGATAATGCTGCGGCTCATGTTACCCGCGCCAATAAATGCTAATTTCTTCTGTTGCATGTAAATCCTCTGTGTTGATTTGCGTTCGCTAATGAGTGGTGTTTGCTCACTGGCGTGAGCGAGACTTATCCTTGAGGGTAATCTCGCTTGCCAAAAATAGCAGTACCAATACGTACCATTGTAGACCCGTGTTGTATTGCTTGAGTCATATCACTACTCATTCCTACGGACAGGGTATCAAAATTGCTCAGTGATGTATGGTAATGGTCGAAAATTTCCTTCAACTTAGCGAGAGTTTGCTGTTGTTGTATTTCACTTGGGTTAGCTTTGGGTATAGCCATCAAGCCACGAAGCTGAAGGTGTTCTTGGCTAGTAACAAAGCGAATTAATCCGTCGAGCTCATCAAGTGAAACACCGGACTTGCTCTGCTCATCGTCAATATTGACCTGAATACATACGTTAAGTGGTGGCAAGTGACTTGGACGCTGTTCATTTAAACGACGGGCAATTTTCTCTCTATCAACTGATTGCACCCAATGAAAATGCTCAGCCACGATTTTGGTTTTGTTCGACTGGATAGGGCCAATCATATGCCACTCAATATCAGGTAAGTGAGCAAGTTCCTGAGCTTTTTCAACACCTTCTTGAACGTAGTTTTCACCAAACATACGTTGTCCCGCATCATACGCTTCCATGATATCTGATACGGGTTTTGTTTTGCTAACCGCTAGTAATTTAATGGAATTTGGTGGACGATGTGCACTGGTAGCGGCTTTGTCTATTCCTTTTCGTGCGGAATTTAGTCTTTCTGCTATTGTTTGCATTATTCACCTTGTTTTGGAGAAGTGGTTGTGGATATTACCGAACTTTTGGCTTTCAGTGTTAAGAATAACGCCTCAGATTTACACTTATCAGCAGGCTTACCCCCAATCATTCGTGTCGATGGAGAGATGCGTAAACTGAATGTACCCGCCCTAGATCACAAACAGGTGCATGCGCTCGTTTATGAAATTATGAACGACATGCAGCGTAAAGAATACGAAGAAAACTTAGAAACCGATTTCTCGTTTGAAGTAAACGGCTTGTCGCGTTTTCGTGTTAACGCTTTTGTTCAAAACCGTGGTGCCGCTGCGGTTTTGCGTACCATCCCAAGTAAAGTGCTGACACTTGACGATTTAGGCGCTCCAGAAATTTTCAAAGAAATCATCAACCAGCCTACGGGAATTGTGCTGGTAACCGGCGCTACAGGTTCGGGTAAAAGTACCACGCTTGCTGCCATGGTTGACCATATCAATACGCATAAACGCGAACATATTTTAACCATTGAAGACCCAATCGAATTTGTGCACGACAACAAGCTGAGCTTGATTAATCAGCGTGAAGTACATCGCGACACTCATTCATTTAATAACGCACTTCGTTCAGCATTGCGTGAAGACCCTGATGTCATTCTCGTTGGTGAGCTACGTGATCTTGAAACTATTCGATTGGCTATTTCTGCCGCTGAAACGGGCCACTTGGTATTTGGTACACTTCACACCAACTCTGCACCCAAAACCATAGACCGTATTATCGATGTATTCCCAGCAGAGGAAAAAGCCATGGTTCGCTCTATGCTGTCTGAGTCATTGCGCGCGGTTATCTCGCAAACACTGCTGAAAAAAGTGGGTGGGGGACGCGTGGCGGCACACGAAATTATGGTGGGTATACCGGCTATACGTAACCTTATTCGTGAAGATAAAGTGCCTCAGATGTATTCTGTTATTCAAACTGGGCAAGCCCACGGTATGCAAACCATGGATCAATGCTTACAGCGTTTGGTCGCAATGGGTGTCATTACTAAGCAAGATGCTGCCGAAAAATCTATCGATAAAAAATCGATGAGTGGTCTATAAGGAGCGCCAATGCTAGATACCTTATTACAAAAAATGGTCGACTCGAACGCGTCCGATTTATTTATCACCGCAGGTTTTCCTGTCAGCGCAAAAATTAACGGCAAGCTAACGCCAATCACCGAAGGTGTGTCGTCTGAAGAGGCCTCATTAGCACTGGTTCATGAAGCCATGAGTGAAAAACAGCGTGACGAGTTTCACACGTCGAAAGAGTGTAACTTCGCTATCGTTAGAGAAGGTATTGGCCGTTTCCGCTGCTCTGCTTTTTGGCAACGTGATCAGGCGGGCATGGTGGTCCGTCGTATTGTGACTCAAATCCCAAAAGCAGACGATTTAGGTCTGCCAACTGTCCTGAAAGACATCATTATGGCCAAGCGGGGCTTGGTGCTTTTCGTGGGGGGCACGGGTACGGGTAAATCAACGTCACTCGCGGCACTCATTGGCCATAGAAATGAAAACTCTCACGGTCATATATTAACGATTGAAGACCCGATTGAATTTGTACACGAGCACAAAAATTGTGTTATCACTCAGCGAGAAGTAGGCATAGATACGCAGTCATTTGATGACGCGCTTAAAAGCTCATTACGTCAAGCTCCAGATGTCATCCTCATTGGTGAGATTCGCTCAATGGAGACTATGGAGTACGCCATGTCTTTTGCTGATACTGGACACTTGTGTGTGGCAACACTTCACGCGAATAATGCCAATCAGGCTATCGAGCGCATTATGCACCTTGCGCCAAAAGATCAGCACGACAAACTTCGTTTTGACTTAAGTCTGAATATTCGAGCAATTGTAGCGCAGCAGTTAGTGCCGACACCTGATGGAAAAGGTCGTGTGGCGGCCATTGAGATTTTACTTAACTCGCCATTGGTACGCGACTTAATACAGCGCAATGAAATCGGTGCGCTAAAAGAAGCGATGAAAAAAGGCAAAGAGCAGGGCATGCAGAGTTTTGATATGGCGCTATACGATTTGTATAAAGCGGGCAAAATTGACATGGACCAGGCGCTTCATCATGCCGACTCGCCGAACGATTTACGCCTAATGATTAAGCTTGATACGAAAGACGGTTCAAGCTTGGGCACATTGTCTAATGTCTCAATTGACATGGATGACTAAACTTCATCAATGGATAGGTTGTCGCGTCGTTGAAAAAACTATTTTCTTCACAAAATGCGTTTGAGATTCAGGCAGTGCGAAGTGAACTAGACGCGCTGTCTATCCCTTATTTAGTAAAAAATGAGTTTGCTGGTGGCGCACTAGGGGAACTGCCGTGGCAAGACGCTCAGCCTGAATTATGGTTGGTTGATGACAGTTGGTATGCCAGGGCCAGTAAAGTGATTGATGCCTTGTTTAACGAAACTTCATCTACTATTCCTCAATCTCCTCAAGACTGGGTGTGCACAATCTGTAGCGAGGAAAATGGCGGCGCGTTTGAGGTCTGCTGGCAATGCAATGAAGGGCGAAAGCCAGAGTAAGACATGTTACTCGTATTGGCTTTCGTTCCAACTTGCGAAAATCACGCAGGCTGACACGCTGTCTACCTTGTCTTTGGTGAGCTTCTTATAGCCACCTAGTTCAAACAACATGGCTTTAGCATCTGTAGTGGTGAGCCTTTCGTCGCATTCTTCTACTGCAACTCGAAAGCGCCCGTGCAAGCGGTTAGCGAATTTACGCGCACGCTGCGTCATCTCTTGCTCTGTACCATCCATATTTAGCGGTAAACCAACGACCACAACATGCGGTTGCCATTCGTCGTAAAGTTTTTGAATCAGATCCCAATCGGGAATGCCGTCGCGAGCTTTAAGGGCCGCGAGGGGCGCGGCAGTACCTGTAATTTCTTGTCCTACGGCAACCCCAATACTTTTGGTACCAAAGTCAAAGGCAAGAACGGTGCGACTACCCACCTCAGGCATGTCCTGCTCCCGGTGCCAGTTGCCATACATCTACACCAAGCTTATTAACGGTTGCTTGCCACTTTTTGTGCATGGGCGTGTGAAATAAGATTTCTTCGTCGGCTTCTATGGTTAACCACGCGTTTTCTTGCATTTCTTTTTCTAATTGCCCGGCAGTCCAACCAGCGTAACCTAGGGCAATTAACACTTCGTCAGGACCTTGGTCGTTTCCGATGGCGGTAAGAATATCTTTCGATGTTGTCACCATGATGCCAGGGGCTAGTTTCAAGCTAGAGGCCCACTCTTGTTGAGCTGAATGCAGTACAAAGCCTCTTTCTTGACTTACCGGCCCGCCAGCAAGGACAATTTGTTCTGCTTTTTCATCAGATACTGTCAATTCTTTATTCGTCTGCTCAAGCAATTGCTTAACATTCATTGTTGAGGGCTGATTGACCACAATACCCATTGCGCCATCGGCGTTATGCTCACACACATAGATGAGCGAACGAGAAAAATACGGGTCATCTAAGCTTGGCATGGCGACCAAGAAATGGTTTTGTAAGCTTTTTAATTCCGTCATACTACTTCTCTCGCTCAATGACTTCGACAATATCCAGTTAAAGTGTAGATTATTTGTTCGCCAAGCGCTTTTCGATAGCATCAAATAGCGCGCCCATGATGTCGACATCAAACGCAGCTTCTATCTCTCTTACGCAAGTCGGACTGGTAATATTGATTTCTGTAATCTTATTGCCGATAACATCTAGCCCAACGAACATTATGTTGTTTTCTTTAAGTTTCGGTGCAATGGCTTGAGCAAGTGCACGGTCTGATTCAGAAATAGGCTGTGGGCGACCTGTACCGCCGGCGGCCAAGTTGCCACGTGTTTCACCTTTAGTAGGCAAACGAGCAAGACAGTAGGGCATAACTTCACCGTCAACGATCAAAACACGTTTGTCACCCTCTTTAATTTCAGGAAGGTATTCCTGAACCATCATGTAACGTGTGCCTAACTTTGTGAGTGTTTCGATGATGACACCTAAGTTATTGCCATCTGGCTTAACGCGGAATATAGATGCGCCACCCATACCATCAAGTGGTTTACAAATTATATCCTGATGCTTGGCATGAAATTCACGCACAAGCGCTTGGTTATTGGTTACCAGTGTATTAGGGATATGTTCAGGGAAATACGAGGTGAATAGCTTTTCGTTATAATCGCGTAGCGCCTGAGGGTTGTTTACAACTAAGGCACCAGCATCTTGGGCTAATGAAAGTACTTGTGTTGCGTAAAGAAACTCACTGTCAAACGGTGGGTCTTTGCGCATCAATAGCACATCAATATCACCAAGGTGAACAGTTGCTTCATCTTCTATAGTGTAGAAGTCGGTCGCTTGGTCGGTAACGCTTACCGTTTTGGCAATACCCATGGGCTTACCATTGTCTAAGTACAAGTCCTTAAGTTCAAAGTAAACGACTTTTGCACCGCGGCGCTGTGCTTCAAGCATCATTGCAAAGCTAGTGTCTTTATGCGGTTTAATGCTCGCAATGGGGTCCATGATCACGCCGACGGTATAGTGCATAGTATTCTCACTTTGGATTAAATTGAACGGGCTTAGCTAATGGCAAAAATATTGAATTACCACATTATCCTATAAATTGGGCCATGGGTGATTTCTTCAAGCCTTCATATATAAGAGAAAATGGTAATTACTTATGTCAACTTGGGTACTAAAAGTCACCATGTTGAGCTTGTAATATACTAAGGCTCGTTATGGCTGCGGTTTCAGTGCGTAAGATACGCGGACCTAAACTGACTGATTGGTACCCACTTTCGTTTGCCATGTGTATTTCTGATTCCGACAATCCACCCTCTGGACCGATAAGAAGTCGATAACCTTGAGCATTATAAGGTTGTCTGGCTAAACTTTGCTGAGCACCCGGTGCTAACACGAGTCGAGTGGTGGCTGTCGAGCTGGCCAACCATTGATTAAGCGAAACAGGAGAGTGTAATGTGGGCAGCACATTACGGCCGCTTTGCTCACATGCGCCAACAATGATTTTTTGCCATTGTTGCAGCTTTTTTTCCCAGCGAGCTTCATCAAGTTTTACAGTGCATCGTTCTGTAATAATTGGTGTAATCTCTGTTACACCTAACTCTACGCTTTTTTGTAACACCGTATCCATTCTATCCCCTTTTGACACTCCCTGACCTAGGTGTAGATGTAACGGGGATTCCTTGGCTATGGAAAGACACGCGTCGGCTTCAACAATGACTTTCTTTCGCTGAATACTAATGATAGTGGCGCTGTATTCGTTACCGTCGCCATTGAAAAGCACAATAGGTCTATTGGGTTTGATGCGCAACACGGTTGCAATGTGATGGCCCGCATCATCAGTTAACGTGAATTCTTGTTCTAAAGGAATAGGAGAAGGGTAATAAACTCTTGGAATACGCATATCATTTCAGCACGATTTATATTGCGCTCTATGATACGTGTCAGACTGTATAGGTTGCAATGCTACTGACGATTTCGTGAAAAAAAATCGCGGAATCGTCAGCAGCATGTTTTCTTACAGTGTCTTGATAATGTCTTTCTTTACCTAAGTGGTGAATTACGCCACTGTGGGTGTCGACCGGTTTGCAGACGTCTTCAGCTTTTCGCTTGTGCGAGAAGAGGGCGCTACTGCACGGTCTTGAGCTCTTGCGTATTTGGTATGTTTACCTTTATCGGTGCGCAATGAATAAAGAAACAAGCACAAAACGACCGAAAATAATATTGTGAGAAGCAACATGCGTTAATCCTTTATTTTACATAGTTTGCTAAAGCTTGAATGGTGACATAAATGTCATTGATGCGAATATTTACGAATCAATTCCCTTTCGTCACATCGCGCTCTAGTGTAAAACGTTGTGGTTAAAAAATCATCAAAAAAATACTTTTAAATCTCTGCTACTTCCGAAAAAGAGCGAGTTTTAGTTTTTGAGAAAATCGCATTCCTCTTTAAACTTGTGCTTTAAATATACAGGTTTTGATTTGTAGTAACGTATGTCAGCTAATACGCTGTGATGTACTTTACGAAATCTGAGTGACAACTTGATGACACGCTACATTAAAAAGCGTAGTAACTCTTTTTAATGGGTTGTATTGAACCTTAGATTAATTTTTTGATAGTGCCTGGCAGAATTTTAGTAGACTTTAGAACGAATTTTCATCACAACATTACATACTGTATTGGTATGAAGAGAAATAGCTGATACCGTTATTACGATAAATAATAAATCACCACAAGGAATATACTATGGAAGACAAGCTCACGCTTTTTTCTGCAAGTGATGTTGAACGTTACATAAATGATTACGCTATACCGTGGGGTATTAACATCGCCATGGCAATTGCCATTTATGTGATCGGTAGAATTGTCGTTGGATTTTTGTTGTCTGTATTTAGACGGCTAATGGCCAAGTCAAAATATGACAACATGCTGGTAGACTTTTTAGAGTCTATTTTAAGCGCTATCTTGATGTTGTTCGTGATAGTCGCTTCGCTTGACCAACTTGGTGTAGATACGACATCACTAGTGGCAATATTAGGTGCGGCAGGTCTAGCAATAGGTTTGTCTCTTCAAGATTCACTGAAAAACTTTGCCGCGGGCGTGATGTTACTTGTCTTTAAACCGTTCAAAGCTGGCGATTTTGTTGAAGCAGCGGGAACCGCTGGCTCTATTGTAAAAATTGGTATTTTTACAACCACAATGAACACACCAGACAACAAAGAGATTATCGTACCAAACGGTAATATCTACAGCGGCAATATTACGAATTACTCAGCCAGAGAAACACGTCGCGTTGATATGGTTGTGGGTATTGGTTACGACGCCGACTTGCTTAAAGCTAAGCAAATACTTCAGGAGTTAGTTTCTGAAGATGAGCGCATTTTGGCTGAACCAGAGCCGAAAATTGCGGTTTCAGAACTTGCTGATAGTAGCGTTAACTTTGTAGTTCGACCGTGGGTAAACTCAGCTGATTTCTGGGGCGTAAAGTTTGATTTCACTGAGAAAGTAAAACTGCGTTTTGATGAAGAAGGTATTTCTATTCCATTCCCTCAAATGGATGTACATCTTCACAAAGCAGACAGCGAATAATCATCGCCATAGAGAATAAACGCCGCAATTGCGGCGTTTTTTGTTTTTTAATTACTTACAGCTTGGTCTACTGCGAGTAGCTTGGTAATTCGCATAGGCATTTGGCATGTTTGCCTGCAAGTTTTCAATGCGGGTCTGCGGTGCAGGGTGAGTCGACATAATTTCCATTGGTCTATTACCACCACTTGCGGCATCCATATTTTGCCACAGGTTAACCGATTGTCTCGGGTCGAAGCCTGACTTGGCCATAAGGTCTAAACCGATAACATCAGCCTCTGATTCATGTGTACGACTGTAAGGTAGTTGAACCCCCACTTGAACACCTAATCCAATGGCTGCCATAATGGGTCCAGACTGAGATACTTCATTTGCTTCAAGCACTTGGCCAACGGCCTGTGTGCCTACATTAATAAGCGTAGATTGACTCATACGCTCATTACCGTGTTGTGCAATAACATGCCCAACTTCATGACCGATAACGGCAGCCAGTTGGTGTTGATTTTCAGCCACGTTCAACAAGCCAGTGTAAACACCAATTTTTCCACCCGGCAGGGCAAAAGCATTAACCTGCTCGTCATCAAATACAACGACTTCCCATTGACCATCAAAAACAGAAGCCGGTACTTGTGCGGTAATTGCATTGGCGACACATTCTACGTATGAGTTTTGCACGCGCCTGCTCGAGACTTTAAGCTCTTCTTTCATGCTGGTGAACGCTTGATCACCCATCTGAGCTAGCTGACTTTCTGAATAAAGCAGAACTTGATTACGTCCTGTAGGTGAAGTTGCACAACCTGAAAGTGCCATTGTTGCTGCAACGATTGCCGTAGCGGCGAGTTTCATTTTCATAACTAATCCTTTTCAACCTACCTTTATAACGTTTTGGGAGCGCAAAATGTTCAAAATTAGTAGGGCAAATCAACATGTTCACTGTCGCTATAGTACACGTAAAATGATTGTGGTGAATAGATTGCCGTAGTGATTGACATAAAGATGACAATAAAATGCAATTTGAGCAGATTGAAAAGGCTTTTAAAAAACGGTTTTTCGATGCAGTGTCGTTAAGTTTTGGTTCATTTTACATGGCGTAATGTGATGGATGAAAACTATTTACCGGAACCGCTGCTATGTCGACTAACACTAGGCCACCCCTAAAAACTCGCTTACAGGCTACATCTTCGCTGCTTTTGATTACGTTACTTGGTTGCTTATCAGGATGCACAGTAACGGGAGAAGTTCCAAATAGTGAGCGAAACCAATTTGTCACAATGTTTTACGCTACAGTCGCCGACGTTACGCCAATTCGCTTCGAGTCTTATGCAGAGGAGGCCGCTGCTGTAGGTGCTGTAGAGGGAGCACTCTACAATTTTGGTGATGACGATATGCTATTTTCAGCGCTATTTGGTGCTGTGTTCAGTGGAATGGCAGTTTCCATCATGGAGGGTGACTTGAACGGTCTAGAAGTTGGCCTACAAGCTATTGATGGAGACTACGTTGTGGTTACTACCGAGCAGGATGACATTGAAGTGGGGGACTGCGTTAGTGTGAGAGTTGGGGGAGAAGTACAGCTTTACCATGTTCATCCCGATTACTGTAACCAGGCGTTTTAGATTTTAAATAGTTACATTGTGCGCTAAATGACAATTGTGTGACAGACTTTGCGTTGGCTTAACTTCTTCATTGAATGAGCCGAGGATGAATTGATTTCTACACTTTGCACTACGGGGCTCGCCGTAGCTTTTTATACGTTTTGCCAAATTAATATTTGTGTCATAAACTGGTCCTAATTTATACATAGAAGTTAAATGATTTTTCTGGTGTACTGGTGTTTTAGACAATGATACTCGTTAGTGCTGGTAATGTTGCTGGTATTGACAAGGCTTTTGTTCAAATACAGTAGACGTGCGACACAAATATAAAAAGGAAAGCAAATGGCAGTGCGTAATAAGTTTAAAGTAGGGTTACTCGCATTTTTAGTTTCAGCAGCACTTACAGGTTGTGGCCTAGACGGTGACGACGGTGCACAAGGCGAAACTGGCGCTCAAGGCCCGCAGGGTGAGCAAGGTGAAGCAGGTGCTGATGGTTCGGATGGTACAGACGCCTCTATCGGCATTTCAATGGATATCGTGGGCCGCGCATTTCTTGGTGCCCAAGGTGCAGCTGAAATTGTTCAATACCACGCAGCTACTAATACCATCTACGCTACAAACGGCGCCACCAACACAATCGCGGTGATTCCAGCAGCTAGCGTGTCGACGGCTGTAATGCAGGACCCTATCAATACTACAACACTCACACCGACGACCATTAGCTTACCTGCTGATATCAATGGTGTTGCGCTTGGTGGCCTAACGAGCATTGCAATTAGTGGCGACCTTATGGCGGTTGCAGTGCCTGCAAGCGTTAAGACTGACAACGGTTATGTTTTATTCTACGAAGGGCTTGATAGCTCAGCGCCTGTTTTCCTTGATTCGGTTGAAGTAGGTGCGCTACCTGATATGGTGACCTTTACACCGGACGGTGGCAGAGCCTTAGTGGCTAACGAAGGTGAACCTTCAGATGATTATACCGTTGACCCTGTAGGCTCAGTAACTGTTATTAACATTCTAGCAAGTGGCGAGCCTGAAGAGTCAGGAACTACGGTTGGGTTTACTGCATTTAATGGCATGGAAGCAGACCTAATGGCACAGGGAATGATGTTCCCGAACCCTGCTGGCCAAACGATAAATGGCACAACTATTACTGCATCTGTCGCACAAGATTTAGAGCCTGAATACATTACTGCGACCAACGATGTAGCTTATGTTAGCTTGCAAGAAAATAATGGCTTAGCAGTAATTGACCTTGAAGATTTGACGGTTCAGGTTGTTGGCTTGGGCACGAAATCATGGGCTGGATTGAATATTGATATTCAAGAAGATGATTCGGTAAGCTTTGGACAATACACGGGTTTGTACGGCGTGTATCAGCCTGACACTATTGCCAACTTCACATGGAAAGATGCAACGTTCATCGTTACGGCTAACGAAGGTGACGCTCGCGAATATTTCTTCGCTGCAGCTGATGCAGCGGCATGTACTGCTGCTGGTGGCGTAGATTTCGACGAAGACGATGGCTGTTTAGCATATACCGATGAAGTAAAAGTGGAAGACTTAACCGCTGAAGCCAATTCTGAGTTAGCTATGCTGCAAGCAACGGGTGAAGCGGACGGCCTGCGTGTAACTACTGCCATGGGCGATGCTGATGGTAATGGCGAATACGACGCTGCTTATGCTTACGGCGCACGTTCATTCACTATATGGGATCAGAACGGCTTAGTGGTTTATGATTCTGGCGACGACTTCGAGCGAATTACCGCATCAGTTCACGGTGCACAGTTCAATAACGGTGACGACGAAAACGCGGGCGATTCTCGCTCTGAGAACAAAGGGCCAGAGCCTGAAGCGCTAACAGTAGGCCAAGTTGGCGATCGCACCTATGCCTTTATTGGTACTGAGCGTATGGGTGGCATTTTCGTTTATGACGTGACAAATCCGTATGATGTACAGTTTACAGAATATGTGATTAACCGCGACCTAACAGATGGGCTAACTGCCGACAACGTTATCGGTGACTTGGCGCCAGAAAGCTTAGTGTTTGTAAGTGCTGATAATAGCCCAAGTGGTGTTCCGCTACTTGTTGTTGGTAACGAA
This sequence comes from Alteromonas sp. KC3, assembly GCF_016756315.1. Taxonomy (NCBI): domain Bacteria; kingdom Pseudomonadati; phylum Pseudomonadota; class Gammaproteobacteria; order Alteromonadales; family Alteromonadaceae; genus Alteromonas; species Alteromonas sp. KC3. The sequence continues at coordinate 3,428,456 of NZ_AP024235.1, read as the reverse complement.
GTAAGCGGTACAGTCACGGTTTGGCAAATCAACCAACTGTAGTTGCTAGTCACGTTGGTTTGAGCATGTACCAACGTTGATTTACAAAATACAAACGTAAAAAACGCCTCCAGCGGTCATCGTTCTGACTTCTGGGGGCGTTTTTGTTTGGATCTAATTGGTGCATCTGGTGCGTTGTAATGGTTACAGCGTGCAGTGTTTGAGGTAAGCTATCTAACAAGAGTCTCGAACACACAAGTTCGAAATAGTAAAGGCAACACTGCACAATGGCGTAGACCGTTTTTCCTTAGTGCTTTTGTGAAGGCGTGGTTGCCTCGGTAAATGATTAATAGAGAATGCTTATGTCTCAACAAGTAGTTATTAGTGGTGTGGGTGTTTGGCATCCTGAAGAAAGTATAACTAACGAAGAGTTAGTCGCGAGTTACAATGCTTACGTCGATGCTTTCAACGAAAAGAACAAACAGCAAATTGAAGCTGGCGAAGTCACTGCCATGCCTTATTCTAGTGCAGAATTTATTGAAAAAGCCTCTGGCATAAAAAGTCGATATATTTATCAAAAAGAGGGTGCACTAGATATCGAAAGAATGAAGCCAAAAATCGCACCTCGTGAAGATGGTGAACTGTCTCACCAAGCAGAAATTGCGGTTAAAGCAGCAAAGCTTGCATTGGCCTCTGCAAACGTTCAAGCGCAGGATGTGGATGCCGTCATTGTGTCATGTGCCTATACACAGCGCGCGTACCCCGCTATTGCGATAGAAGTACAAGAAGCGTTAAATATTGAAGGGTTTGGTTTTGATATGTTAGTGGCGTGTTCTGCCGCTACTTTTGGTATGCACCGTGCGTATGAAATGCTTAGTGCGGGTAACGCTAAACGTGTTCTAGTGATTAATCCTGAGTTAGTCTCGCCACAAATTAACTATGCGGACCGTGACAGTCACTTCATTTTCGGTGATGTTGCCACAGCAACGGTTCTAGAATTAGCCGATACAGCGCAAAGCGAGCATGTGTATGATGTGTTAAGCACTAAAGCGTTGACTAAGTTTTCAAACAATATCCGTTCAAACTTTGGCTATATGACACGCGCTGAAGATGTAGATCCTTATGGCCCGGATAAGCTTTTCCATCAAGCTGGACGTAAGGTTTTCAAAGAAGTGTGTCCACTTGCAGCAGCGCATATTGAAGCACATTTAGCGAGTCACAACATTACGCCTGAAGGTGTGAAGCGTTGGTGGTTACACCAAGCTAATATCAATATGAATACCCTCATTTGTAAGCGACTACTAGGCCGTGATGCAACGCGGGAAGAAGCGCCTATCGTACTTGATGAGTTTGCCAATACTGCATCGGCAGGCTCAGTGATCGCATTTGGTCAACATCACGAAGATTTAACATCAGGCGATATTGGTGTTCTATGTTCTTTCGGTGCAGGCTACTCAATAGGCTCTCTTGTCATCAAAAAACGATAGTACCTAGGTTGGCGAGGCTACGCCTCATGGAACATGCTACTTGGATGACACTGAGTAGCCCCCTTTACAATAATGACAACAAGGGTGGAGTTAACGGATGATTTCTGATGTAGGCTATGCGCTTAATAGCCTCGCTTATTTAGCATTATTGTTGCTGCTGTTAACGGTTAAAAAGCCGGGTGTAGCGAAGCATCTTCTGGTTTTGGCTTCAGCCGCAACATTTGTGTGGTCAACGAGTCTGATCACACTTTTGTTTGGGCCTATCTCACTCAGTGCGTTACTGAGTACCGATGTATTTAAACAGATTGCTTGGCTTCTCTTTCTTGCTGGCTGTATTCAGACAGACTTCAAAAGTTTTCTCGACGTTATAAAGCGGCCTGTCACGCTTATTATCATTGCACCTGCAATAGTGGCGCTTTTTGCACCGTATTTATTACCCATTAACCCGTCATGGAGCTTTCTAGCGTTAATCGTACTGTCTTTAGAAGTACTGCTATTGTTGGAAGTGGTTTATCGACAGGCGGGAAAAGAGCAGTGGGCGTTTAAACCACTGATCATTTATTTGGGGGCAACCAACCTTTTTGAGTTTGTCACCTACGCCAATGCCACCATGGTCAACCAAGTTGAAGTGGGCTATATCGCAGCTCGCGGATACATCTACTTCTTACTAATGCCATTGTTGGTTATTTCTATTCGCCGAATACACCATTGGGGAATAGACATATTCATCTCTAGAGATGTAGTGCTTCACAGTTCATTGTTGCTAGTAGCGGGTGGTTACCTGTTTGTTATGGCCATTGTGGGGTACGCGGTTAACTATTGGGGAGGAAGTTGGGGCGCAACAGTTCAGATCATTCTTGTTGTTATGTCTTTCGCTCTGCTCGCAACCGTATTCTTGTCAAACGGCTTTCGCACCAAAATTAAGGTGTTTATCACTAAACACTTCTTTGCAAATCAGTTCGACTATCGCGTTGAGTGGGTAAAGTTAACAAAATGGCTTACCCATGCTGGAGAGCATTCTTCAGATGTGTATTACGCAGGCCTGACAGGGATGCTTAACGCTATCCAGTATGAGTCCGGGCTGCTTTATAAAATGACGAATAGCGGCATTGAATGTATTGCGAAAGCCACAACAGACAACAAAGACGTTTCTAAGGACGCCGAAGTCATACTTAGCACATTGGCTGACTACACTAAACAAAACGGATGGGTTGTAGACACTGAAGCCTACTTGGTAAAGCCTTTTGATTATAACGGACTTAAACTCGACCGCGATGTGTTAAAAAACTGGGATTACCAGTTATTTGTGCCCTTTATGAAAGATGGCGGGCTTTGGGGCTTTGCGGTATTAGCGGCAGGCGATAAAGAAAAGGTTAGCCTTAATTGGGAAGTGAAAGACTATCTCAATGCAGTATCTGAGCAAGTGGGGACTTACATGCAGCACCACGAAGCAGCTCAAGTCGTCGCTGAAAACGCACAGTTTGCTGCCTTCAATCGTATGTCAGCGTTTGTATTACATGATTTAAAAAATGTGCTTGCTCAGGTTGACTTGATTCTCGCCAATGCCCAGCAACATAAACACAATCCAGAATTTATCGAAGATACGTTTGAAACCCTTGAGCATACGAAAGCGAGAATGGAAAAAATGCTCAAACAGTTAACCGACAAAAAAGCCATGGATGAAGGTGTTAATTCTGAGTTTCTACTTTCTGAAATAGCTAACGAGGTTGTCTCAAATCGCTGTTCTGGCCTAAGTCCTATTCCATCAGTGCATATTGCCGCTGAGCAATCCGTCATTGTAGATAGGGAAAAAGTAGCCAATGTGCTTTATCATTTAATAAGCAATGCGCAACAGGCCACACCTGATGATGGGGTTGTGGATGTTATTGTTAGCCTAGACAACGAAAACAATGCTCAACTTGTTATGATAGAAGACAGTGGCACTGGCATGGACAAACAGTTTATTGAAGAGCGCTTATTTAAGCCTTTTGATACCACAAAAGGCAACGCGGGAATGGGCATTGGTGCGTATGATGCAAAAACATATATTGAGTCTATTGGCGGTAAGCTTACGGTGTTAAGCGAGCCGGGGCGCGGAAGTTGTTTTACCCTCTACTTTCCGCTGATTTAAATAGTATGAGCTCGCGTTTAGCATTAGCGCTATACAATGGATGAAGTTAATTAATAGGACAATAAGAAGATGACTGATACCGTTTTGGTAGTTGACGATGATTTAGGTATTCAGAAGCAGTTAAAGTGGAGCCTGACCGATTACAACGTAGTTTTTGCTGATGATCATACTTCTGCTATAGCGCAGTTGCGTCGATTTGAACCTAAGGTTGTTACCCTGGACTTAGGTTTACCTCCTGACCCTGCTAATGCGTCTGAGGGATTGCGAATACTGCAAGATATTATATCGCTAGCACCTCGTACAAAAGTCATTGTGGTGACCGGAAATAACGATAAACAAAACGCGTTAAAAGCAATTGATTTTGGTGCCTACGATTTCTATCAAAAACCTATCGATTCTGACACCATAAAGCTGCTCGTAAATCGCGCATTGAATCTTGCGAAGCTTGAACATGAAAATAATATTCTTGCTCGTACCCGTACGGGCATGTCGCGCATTGTGGGAAATAGCGAAGCAATACAAAAAGTTGTACGTCGCGCTGAGAAAATTGCTAACACCGATATCAGTACGTTATTACAAGGTGAAAGTGGTACAGGTAAAGAAGTGTTTGCACGCAGTATTCACGAGCATAGCCCGAGAAAAGACAAACCTTTTGTGGCGATTAACTGTGCCTCGATACCTGAAAACTTGCTAGAGAGTGAGCTTTTTGGTTACGAGAAGGGCGCGTTTACCGGCGCAAACAAAACAACGTTGGGTAAAATTGAAACTGCGCAGGGCGGTACTCTTTTTCTTGATGAAATTGGTGATATGCCCATTGGGCTTCAAGCGAAAATGTTGCGATTCCTTCAAGAGCGCGTTATCGAACGCGTTGGTGGAAGAAACGAAATTCCTGTAGATATTCGTGTAATATGTGCGACTCACCGCGATTTACAAGCTATGGTCGCAGAAGAAACATTCAGGGAAGATTTGTATTACCGCGTGGGTGAAATGCCGATTATGATCCCACCGTTACGTGAGCGAGACCAAGATATCATCTTGCTTGCACGCACATTCCTAAATATCTATCGCGAAGAGTTTAAGGCAAAAGCTAAAAGCTTTTCTGAGTCAGCGGTGAATGCAATGCTCGCGCACAAGTGGCCAGGTAACATTCGCGAAATGCAAAATAAGCTTAAGTCTGCGGTAATTATGGCTGAGGGCAGTGTGATCCAACCTGATGACTTGGGTCTTATGCCCGTCGATGCACAAGATGACCCTGAGACGCTCAATTTGCGCGAAGTGCGTGAAATTGCAGAAAGTCGAGCGATTCGCAGGGCATATCAAAAGGCCGAGCAAAACATGTCTAAAACTGCAGAGTTACTGGGTGTAACAAGACCTACTTTGTATTCACTGATTGATAAATATCACATGGAAGATATTAAAAGCAGTGATTAAATCAACGCCTTTTGTTATTTAGCGTCACCCGTTGGCGCTAAATAACAAACTGGCGGTGGGGGGCCTGTAATACATCATGTCCGTTAAAGGCGACTTCCACACTGATATTCGCTTTTAAATCTTCAACAAACATCAGTTGCCCGCACACATTGCACACGTGATGAGTTTCACCACTGGCGACATGCAGCTTGGCTAGTGCTGAGGGAGCACAGTCGACTACAAGCCTATCTTTACTTACTTCGAGCTGCAACGCTTGGCAATCGGAGTGTGCGATGCTTTCTTTATCTGCATCATGTTCGTCAAGATGGTCAATTTCAAACTGAACCGCTTGGCAATGACAGCTACCTTTATACATTTTTACTACTCCTCAATGTGTTCTGGCCAAGTGATGCTAGCGACGTTGTTAAACGATGTGGCAATTCTTGAGCTCGAAAAATTGAATTTATGATCAAGTGGTGTCGGGTTTTCTCGCGGTTCTTCATAGGTTTCTATAACGCCAACCCAACCATCTCTACCTGACAGTTTGGTGGCATAGAGTGCGTAATCAATAACCGCAAAAGTGCGTTCCCAAGCGGCATCGAAACTATCCATTTTCTCTGGAGGAAGAATAGAGAAGCCAATGCTGCATGTAATATTAATAGGCGAGGGCCCATCAATATCAAACGGGGTATTCGCCACCATTTCACGGCAGCGCTCGGCGAGAATGGGCAATTCTTCGCGATTAGAATGGCGACAGACCACAAGGAACTCTTCACCGCCCCAACGAATTATTAGGTCTGTTTGACGAAACACTTCTTTTAGTGTGCGAGCAAACGCTGCCAGTACCTTATCGCCGGCAATATGACCATAGTCATCGTTAATCCGCTTGAAGTGATCAATGTCGATCAGTAAGCACAATAGATCTTGTTTTTTAGACTCTGATTCAGTGAGTTGGGTTGCTGAGAATTGGCTGCGCCTTATTTCTCCCGGTAACTGAGACTCTAAATAGTGACGATTATAAAGCCCCGTTAATGGGTCTCGAAGGCTCACCTCTTCAAGTGTTTTGTAGGCTCGTTCTAGCTCGTCATTTTTTTCTTGTAGGGTTAATGTTTGCTGACGGACTTCACGTCTTAAGAAAATGGTTTGTTGGCGCTGCTTGAAGCGACTCCATACTAGAAACATCATCAACAACCCTGCTAACGAAATGCTCCATATCAGCGTTGTTCTCAAATTTTCTCGTTCAGCTTGAGCCAGTGCTAACTGTTTAGACTCGGTAAGTTTCTCAAGCGTTCTTGATTGCCTTACGAGTTCTATCTCAGCTTGTAGGCCTTCTATGGCTGTTTTGTTCTGCGAGTCTAAAAGGGCTTCGCGCAACTGCTGAATAACTGACTGAATATCAAGGGCTTTCTTGAACTCGCCCATCGATACATAGGCACTTAGTTGCAAGGACAAAAAGCTGAGTTGCCCCCTAAGATCTTTGCTCTTTCTAGCGGTCACCGTGCCTGTTCGGGCATGAATTAGGGCGTTTTCGAAATTTTGTTCTTTTAGATAAGCTTGAGCTAAGGCTAGTCGGCCTTCTTTGACTAATTTTGCTTGTCCTGAAGAGTCAGCGAAACTCATGGCCTCTTGAAGTAGTCCTCGACCTTTGGCGATATCACCGACTTCAACAAGCGCTTGCCCCATTACAATTTTCGCTTCCGCTATAGCGCCAACATCATTAACGGCTAAAAGTAAGTCTAAACCACTCGCAATCGAGTTAACGGCGTCGTTGCTAAGGCCGCTTTTTAGTTGAAGAGCGCCAATTCTTGTCTTAGTAATGCCAAGAATACGTTTATCTTGCAACCCTTGGTTGGCAGTATCGTATGCATCTTGATAGTAGGTTTGCGCCATGGATGCTTGGTTTAGCAAGCTGTAAATATCACCTATCCGCAATAAACACACACTCGTTTGCGTTGTGTCGTTGGCCTCGCGAAAATATTGAAGCGCTTCTTTTAATGGCTCAAGTGCAGCTTCTACTTTCCCTTGTTCTTGTTGGATTATGCCTAGCTCTAAGTTGAGTTGTGCTTTAAGTGCGCTATTACGCTCTATTTGTGCAATAGACATAGCGCGGCGAATGTAAGATGTTGCAGATGTATAGTTTGAAAGCTGTCTTTCAGCAGTGGCAAGGTATAAGAGGCTTATTGCCATATTACCCAATTCACCTTGTAGGGTGTATTGGGCTAACGCTGCGTTGAATATGGCCTTTGAAACTTCAAAGCGAGAAGCCTTTTGCATAACCTTACCGAGGTCGAGAATATTTTGCGTTGGAAGGCTATTTTGTTGCAGAGCTTGCTCGAGTATAAGTAACGCTTTGCTATCCGCGTCATCATATCGCTTAGCAGCAATAAGGTTTTCAATCACTGCAGTTTGAGGAGGCGCGCCCTCGAGCGCTAGCGCTTGGGAAGGAATTAGCGATAACGAAGCAACTAAGAGCCCTATAAGTGCAAAACCAGCACTTATTCCTTTACTGCCCATCAGTTCCCATCTCCTTAATGGCGTTTTAGGTCACTAAGACCGCACTGTCGCAATGTTATCAAAGGTTACTCGCATGATAACGATTATCGTTTAATTGTGAAGAGAATTAGGAAGATTGCAGGTATTTTATTTTATACTTTAGTCTAGCGGTTTAGACGCTCTTGAATGATAGGTGAGGGCGCTAGCCCTCACCATAGCGCTATAAAGGAGGACAATGAAACCTCAACGGCGTTTATAGCTTTCTTGGATCCACTGTCTGATAAGTGCAGAGCGAGAGGAGCCTGTCTCATCAGATAGAACGGTTAGTTTATCAATGCACTCCGGCGTTAAAGTAAACGTAGCATGGCGCATGCCTTTGGCCTGCTTTGGCTTACGAAGCGGTACCACACGGTTATCTAACTCGCTTATTTGACTATTAGCGTTATCAGGAACTGCACTGATACTGTCATGCTTACCCTGCGCATAAAGAATGGCGTCGTCTATAAAGGCATCTACGCTACGAAGCGCTGGTTTAGCTAAAGGCTTCGACTTTTTGAGGTTGAGCAAACTCATACGCGTCCTCCTCTTTACCCGCCAGCAGCTCTTCAAATAACGTTCTTATTTCAGCAGCCGCTTTACCTTCCGGTTCGCTTTCAATCACAGATTTACCCGACTCTTCAGAGTCATCGTACATATTTCGGCTGAATGTGACAGCGTTAAGTACAGGAATACCAAACGAGCGACACACTTCTTTTGCTTCTAAAATGCGATTGGCTAAACTGGGTAGCGAAGGGCATTGGGTAATAACAAAAGCGGCGTTCATTTTGGGGTTAACCATCTTACAAGTAGATAGGATATCTTCCATGTGAGGCACTGTTTTGAGATCACGACGCTTAGGACGTAGTGGAATAAGTATGTGGTCGGCAACTGCCATTGAAGATCGCAATGCAAGATTGTCTTGACCACCGCAATCAATTACCACGTAATCATAATATTGGCGAAGGCTGAGCAGCTCATTTCGGATTTTACCGTAAAGCTGCACGCAATTTATTTCAGCTAGACGGGGGTCTGCTTTACGCTCTTGGATCCAATCAGATGTCGTTCGCTGAGGATCACAATCAACCATTAGCACCTTCGCACCTTTTTCTGTGCGTAAATACACGGCAATATTTTGTGCAAGGCAGCTTTTACCACTTCCACCTTTCTCACCACCAACCAAAATAATCATGGCGTAAACCCTCAACGTTACTATCTATACTGATACTACTGACACGATCAAGCGAAACAGATCGAGACGTAGTCTTGTTAATTAAAAATCATAGACAGAGGCGCTTGAGAATACAGCATCAAAATCAATATTAACGAATGTAAGCCAATACCTATTGATTTGTGTATAGGGACAATCTAGTCTTTGAAATTATCACCCTAACCGAACAAGAGGTTGTTATGTCAGAAGCGCGTTTTACTTCTAAAGAAGGTCAGAAAGTCCCTAGTGTTTCGTTTCCATGCCGTGATGACGAAAGCTGGGTTACCAAAACGACAGATGAAATATTCTCAGGCAGAAATGTCGTTGTTTTCTCGCTGCCAGGTGCATTTACACCGACGTGCTCATCTACTCATTTACCTCGTTATAACGCCTTAGCGAAAAAATTCGCAAAGCACGGTATCGACGAAATTGTGTGTGTATCGGTAAACGATACCTTTGTAATGAATGCATGGGCCGCTGATCAGGAAGCCAATAACATCACTGTTATACCTGATGGTAACGGTGAATTTACTGACGGTATGGGTATGTTAGTTGATAAGGCTGAACTTGGTTTTGGCAAGCGCAGCTGGCGTTATTCTATGCTTGTTAGAGATGGCGTGGTTGAAAAAATGTTTATCGAGCCAGATGTGCCAGGTGATCCTTTTGAGGTATCTGATGCAGACACAATGCTGGCCTATATTGCGCCTGAAGAAGAGTCTAAAGCACCTGTTTCTATTATCACCAAACCTGGATGTCCTTTCTGTGCTAAAGCGAAAACGCTTTTAGATGAAAAAGGGTATGAGTATGAAGAAATCGTGCTGGGTAAAGATGCCACGCTAACGAGCTTAACGGCAATTAGTGGTCGTGAAACGGTGCCGCAAGTCTTTATTGGTGGTAAGCATGTTGGTGGCTCTGACGACTTAGAAGCCTATTTTGCCTAGGCTGTTGCCTATCTTCTTAGCAACACCTTAGCTCGAAAATTTGCGGGAGCATGCTATTATGCTCCCGTTTTTTATTTCCGTTCGGAGAATAGTTAGTGACACGTAATTTTGCTGCACAATGCTTATTGGGTTTGGCCTCTGTTTTTATTGCTAGTTCAGTGTTTGCGCAAACGTCAGCGAGTTCGCAAACCAATGCGAGTTTTAAGGCGCTTTATGAAACCGAGTGGGGCAGCACCCAGCCATGCCGAGAAACTGCACTGAATAGATTTAGTGTATGTAGCAACGTGTTACGCAATGAAGGCAATGCACCGTTTATTTTAAATAACCCTACAAGCAACAAAGTTGCTGTACTTGTGCACGGCTTAAGTGATTCTCCGTTTTTTATGCGCGAGATAGCTGAGATTTTATTTAGCGAAGGTTTTAGTGTTGTTGTGCCATTGTTGCCGGGGCATGGAAAACGCGATGCCAATGATGACATGTCAGATTGGGATTTAGCCGAGCGTTGGCAGTCCCATGTCGACGACGTGATGAGTTTAGCTGACAGCATGGGAGATACCTTGCTGGTAGGTGGATTTTCTACGGGAGGCGCGTTGGCGGTAGAGCACTACTTAGATAATGGTCAAAATATTGATGGCTTAATGCTATTTTCAGGCGCGCTGGCATTGTCTGACAACGCTGAAGGCATGTCGCGCATTTGGGGCATTAAATTATTAGCCAAAATTATTGATGGCGATTACGAAACACATGGCCCAAATCCGTATAAGTATCCTAATGTAGCGGGCTTTGCAGGTCTTGAGTTAATGGACCTTATTAATACAATAAGAGACAAATTAGACGACGGGCAGCAAGTAGAAGTACCGCTATTTGCAGCGCATTCGCAAGCAGATGCGACCACGCCAATTCGCGGGGTTGAAAGTTTGATGGAGCTGAGCAAAGGGCCGAATTCATTCTTTGTTATTGATGAGTCCTATGCGCTGTGTCATGCAGATGTTGTGGTAAATGACACGTTATTACGTCAAATGCAATTCAATAAAACGATGGTCAACCAGCAAGAAGCGTGTGCAGTACCTCAAGCAAACCCGCTGTTTTCCACCATGGAATTGATGTTGCGACAGTACATAAAGCAGTTCACGAAATAGAGATGTATTTACTGTGTGCTTGCTTAGCGCTATGCTATTAGCATGAGTATGAATATGAGTCATTGCCGAAGTGGTGACAACGCAAGTCACGGTAACCTGCTAAGAAGACGCGGGTCGCATAAACTCGCGTTGATATTAGCTATGCTTTTGGCGCTGGTGTTGCAAGGTATGTCGCAAGTAAATGCCATGTCTTTTGTTCACAGTCATTCTCAAATGCAATCAGGCAGCGGACAAGCACCAGTTGTTAACATCGCTAAAAATATGTCATCAGAGATGACCAAAATAAAGTGTGCTCATCATCAAACTGACCAAAACCAAGTAGGGATGCAAGAGGCTGTAAAAGAGCCTATACAAGAGCCATCACTCATGATGGAATGCTGTGGTGATGACTGCAAATGCAGCACTGAGCAGTGTTTCAACACCACAGGACTAGCCCTAGTCCATCCGCTTATTCAACCGAGTGTTACTATTGCGCGTACCACCGCACAAGACCAGCTAAAAGGTCTTTGCTCTCGCATATCTTTTAAGCAATACCGCCCACCAAAATCACGCCTAACAGTCTAGATCTGCCTTGTTTTTGTTGTAAGGGGCTGCCCTTGAATGAAAGCAATGTTTATTGGGTTGTTAGAATATAAAGCGCAATTCTTAGAGTGCTAACGAAGCATTTAAGAAGCCGAATGCTCTTTCTACTTACCTTCTGACAATCACATTTAAAAAACGCAAGTCGTTTTAACCACTACGGCTTTTTTGAACAATAGTGATGACATTATGATGTATACCAATTCAATGCATTTGAGCAAAGCGTTGCGCTTGAAGGGCGTGCTTGTCGCTGTGCTGACCGCGACTTTCGTTTCGCAGTCTCAAGGCGTGTTGGCAGCGGCTTTGTCGCTAGAGCAAGCACAGCAGCTTGCTATTTCTGAAGATCCTAACCTTAAAGGCAATAGTTACAGGCAACAAGCCCTTAAAAGTGAACAATACGCATCGGCGTATTGGGCTAATCCGCAGCTTTCAACCTCGATACAAAACCTGCCTACAGACGGTTTTTCGCTTGACCAAGAGCCCATGACACAATTCAAAGTGGGTATTAAACAGCAGTTGCCACGAGGCGATGTTAATGCACTCAACTACCAAAAACTTGCGGTAATGTCTCGGCAAGTAGACACGCAGAGTGCCGCACGACTGGCATCACTGAAAAAAGCGGTTTCACTGATATGGTTGGATTGGTACTACGCTAATGAACGGCTCGCGTTACTTAAGCAAGAAGGTCAGTTACTCACGCAACTAATGGACGTTACCGAGTCTCGCTATAGTCAAGGGTTAGGTAAATCGCAGCAAAGCGATATTTTGCAGGTTCGACTGGCACAGTTAACGCTAGAAGACAAATATACTAAGGCGCATCAGGCACTGCTAGAGGCGCGTGCTGCGTTATCGGAATTCTACGGCGCACCTTTATCCTCGGATATGACGCCGGATAATCTGGCTTTAGGTGCATTGTTGTATGGCTATACGCTTGACTTGAGCGCCTTGTATCGTGTTGTCAGTGACAGTGAACCCTTTTCATTACTGCAACAGCACCCCGAAGCAAGAGGGTTGCAGTTGCAAAGTGATGTGCAAGCCAAGCAAGTTGACATTGCGCGGGAACAAACAAAACCACAATGGAGTGTTGATGCGAGTTATGGCTATCGTCAAGATGCCCAAAACGGCGCAAGTCGCGCGGACTTCGTTTCTCTTGGGGTGCAGGTAGATTTGCCGTACTTTACTAGACCAAAACAAGACGCCGATGTTGCCGCGGCTGTCTCTAGAGTCAATGCCCTAAAGACTGACTTTCGTTTGAAAGTGAATCAATTAGCGTCACAAGCGCAAATGCTTAAAGTGCGCTTGGCTTCTTTGTCAAAGCGCAAAGCACTTTATAAAAATGGGCTAACCAATGAAGTCGAAGGGCTTGCGCAGACGTTGCTCTCTGCCTATACCGCAGATACCGCCAACTTCAGCGAAGTGGTTCAAGCTCACCTTCGCCAAATTCAAGTTCAAGATTCATTACTTGCCATTCATGTTGAAGAGGCCAAAACGTTGGCGTCTTTGATTTATTTATACGCGCCGTCATTGGAAGCCTCAAACCACAACGCTATGGAGTTAAATCATGAATACTAAATCAACCGTTCGCGCGTTGTTTTTGGGCATACTAATAGGTGCAGGTCTTAGCGGTAGCATCTGGTTTACTTTTCTAAAACCTATGGATGAACATAGTAGTGAAGGCGAAGCAGCTAAAGATAGCGATGCGCCTTTGTATTGGGTTGCGCCAATGGATGATAGTTACCGCAGAGATAAGCCCGGCAAATCACCGATGGGAATGGATCTGGTTCCTGTTTACGCCGACGCTAACACTGACAGCGCTACTGAGCGTTCGCCAGGTGTTGTGATGATATCGCCTCAAGTACAGCAAAATATGGGGGTGAAAACTGCGCCAGTCCAGGTTGGACGGCTCGATTCAAGTGTGACTTCAGTGGGGACAGTGGTTTACGATGAAGATGAAATAACACACATTCACCCACGAGTTGAAGGCTGGATAGACACCCTACACATAAAGTCACAGGGCGATGTCGTAAAAGCGGGTCAGCCGTTATATACCTTGTATTCTCCTGAACTCGTGAACGCTCAAGAGGAGTATGTTCTTGCGCTTAAACGCAATGATCGAAGGTTAATTGAAGGCGCAGAACAACGCCTTAGCGCGTTGGCCTTGAATCGCTCTTTCATTGAAACGCTTAAAAAAACGCAACAAATATCGCAATCGGTTACTTTTAACGCACCCCAAAGCGGTGTGGTAGAGGCATTGGCTATTCGGGAAGGTTTCTTTGTTCAGCCAGGCACCACCATGATGAGTATCGCAAAGCTGGAAAGTGTGTGGGTGCTGGCGGATATACCTGAAATGTATGCAAACCTAGTGGGTATAGGCGATAGCGCAGAGATCAATTTAGATTATTTGCCGGGGCAAACCTATTACGGTGAAGTAGACTATATTTACCCGTCGCTGTCAGCAGTAACCCGCACATTGAAGGTGCGCATCGCACTATCAAACCCAGATTCTAGGTTGAAGCCAAATATGTTCGCGAATGTGTTGGTGAAACCTCAACATGAAAACGTTGGATTACTGGTGCCTAAAAGTGCAGTAATTCGAACCGCAGCCAATACGAGAGTTGTCCTTGCTGATGATAACGGCCAATTCAAGTCTATCGCCGTTAAGCTAGGGCAGCACGACTCGCAATTTTACACCGTGACGGAAGGGTTATTGCCTGGAGATAATGTAGTGATTTCTGCACAGTTTTTGATTGATGCAGAATCATCAAAAGACAGTGACTTTATGCGTATGCAAGCGCCAGAACATCAAGCGACGACAACAGGAGAAATAAAAGAAATTGTCGTAAATGATGAGTCAGTATCGTTTATGACTATAGCACGAGGACCCATTGAAAAATGGGGTAGAGGGCCTGCCACTATGTCCTTTGCGTTATCACCGCATATTGACCCAACTTCATTTAGTGAAGGAATGAAAGTCATCTTTACCTTTGTAACGGGTGAGGAATTTGTTGTTATAGATATGCGTCCTATAGAAAACGCCAATACGTCTACTCATCAGCACCATGCGGAAATGAACCATGATTGAATCAGTCATTAGATGGTCAGTCATCAACCGAGTCATGGTGTTGTTATGCGCAGTAATGTTGAGTATTGCAGGCGTATGGGCGGTCAAGCAAACGCCAGTTGATGCAATACCTGACCTTTCGGACGTTCAGGTCATCGTCAAAGTCAGCTATCCGGGGCAATCTCCTCAGGTGGTAGAAGATCAGGTAACGTTCCCTTTAACATCAGCATTAATGTCTGTACCGGGGGCAACTACTGTACGTGGTTATTCGTTCTTCGGTGATGCTTATATTTACGTCATCTTTGATGATGACACCGACATGTACTGGGCGAGAAGTCGCGTGCTCGAATACCTTAGTCAGGCCGCCCCGACTTTGCCTGAAGGCGTTACTCCACAACTTGGTCCTGACGCTACTGGGGTTGGTTGGGTCTATATCTACGCCCTTCAAAATGAAGCCAGTGCCAAAACTCCACTTGATTTAGGAGAGCTTCGTTCGCTGCAAGATTGGTTTTTGAAGTATGAGTTGCAGTCGGTAGAAGGGGTTTCTGAAGTGGCAACGGTTGGCGGTATGGTGAAGCAGTATCAGGTTATTGTGAGTCCTGAAAAACTGCGCGCTTTGAACATTATTCCTTCGGCAATAGAGCAAGCGCTTAAACGGGGAAACCGTGCAACGGGAGCATCGGTTATAGAAATGGCCGAGGCTGAGTACATGGTCACCGCGCAAAACTATATCGGACAAATAAGTGATATAGAAGCCATTCCAACAGGGGTGTTTGAAAATGGAGTGAGTATTAATATTGGCGACGTGGCTAATGTGGTTGAAGCGCCTTTGATGCGTCGTGGCATTGCAGAACTCAATGGTGAAGGAGAGACCGTCGGCGGCATCATTGTGATGCGCTATTCAGAGAATGCAAAAGCCACAATCGACGCAGTTAAAGCGAAACTGGCCAGTTTATCGGCGAGTTTGCCTGAAGGCGTAACGCTTGTGCCGGTTTACGACCGCTCAACGCTTATTGATAATGCGGTAGACACACTCTTTGACAAACTAATAGAAGAGTTAATTGTTGTAGGGTTAGTGTGCCTAGTCTTTTTGTTTCATGTTCGCTCATCGTTGGTGGCGATGATAAGTCTCCCGATTGGGATACTTAGTGCGTTCATTATCATGAAATTACAAGGGCTCAACGCTAATATTATGTCCCTTGGCGGTATTGCTATTGCCATCGGTGCCATGGTTGATGGGGCGATAGTCGTTGTCGAGAATTTACATAAGCACTTACATCAATATGCGTCTTATGAAGAAGCAAAAGGCACAAAATCAGGTTCGCTTTCTGCACAACAGCGCTGGAAAATCGTCATACAATCAACGTCAGAAGTGGGGCCTGCGTTATTCTTTTCACTGCTGATTATCACGGTCTCCTTCGTACCCGTTTTTGCACTAGAAGCGCAGGAGGGGAGGCTCTTTTCACCGTTGGCATATACTAAAACCTATGCCATGGCAGCAGCGGCTGCACTCGCAATCACACTCGTGCCAGTATTAGCTGGATATTTTGTGCGAGGCACCATTAAGTCAGAGCAACAAAACCCTATTAATCGCTTGTTGGTGGGGATGTATAAGCCTGCGCTCAACCTAGTTTTGCGCTTCCCGCGCAGTGCACTCGTGGGGGCGGTGCTGGTTTTACTTTCATCCCTGTGGCCATTAAGTCATCTGGGCAGCGAATTTATGCCCGAACTGGACGAAGGTGACTTAATGTATATGCCCACGACTTATCCTGGTGTATCCATCGGCAAAGCACGTGAGCTGCTTCAACAAACTGATAAGCTGATTGCTACCTTGCCTGAGGTTAAAAGTGTATTTGGTAAAGTAGGGCGAGCGGATACGGCCACAGACCCAGCACCGCTTACTATGATTGAAACGTTCATTCAGCTTAAGCCAAAATCACAATGGCGGGACGGTATGACCACACAAAAGCTGAAGGATGAACTCAATGCACTTGTACAGTTTCCGGGCCTAACGAATGCGTGGGTTATGCCAATTAAAACCCGAATTGATATGTTGGCGACAGGGATCAAAACCCCAGTTGGCATAAAGGTGGCTGGCCCTAAACTGGATGTAATCGAAGAAATAGGGCAACAAATAGAGCAACTATTACCTAATGTTGAGCACACCGCTTCGGTTTACGCAGAACGCGTAGTGGGCGGGCGCTATATTGATGTGCAAGTGCATCGCGATAAGGCCGCAATGTATGGGATGAGTATCGACGATGTGCACAATATTATTGGTAACACTATTGGCGGACGTGCTATTACACAGTCGGTTGAAGGACGCGAACGCTATCCAGTGAGCATGCGTTTTCCTCAACACTATCGCGATACCCCTGAAGCGTTGGCGGCATTACCTTTTTTCACACCAAGCGGTGTTCATACTACCTTAGGAAGTGTGGCAACAATTGACGTTACCAAAGGACCTGCGGGAATTAAGAGTGAAAATGCGCGATTAAATGGCTGGGTATTTATCGACATAAACGACAGTGATTTAGGTGGCTATGTTGAGCGTGCTAAAGCCTATTTGAACGACAACCTCGTTCTACCTGCAGGTTATTCGCTGTCGTGGGCGGGTCAGTTTGAATACTTGGCGCGAGCTAAAGCCAAGCTTTCTGTCGTAATCCCAATAACACTAGCGATTATTTGTCTATTACTTTACATGGCGTTTAATCGCCTAAAAGACGTATTGTTGATTTTAGCGACGCTACCGTTAGCGTTGGTAGGCAGTATTTGGCTACTTTATGGCTTGAATTTCAATTTGTCTGTGGCGGTGGGAGTTGGTTTTATCGCGTTGGCAGGGGTTGCTGTTGAAATAGGCGTGATCATGTTGGTTTATCTTAATCAGCATGTAACAGAAGTCTCTCGTGCTGATGAAGATGATGCGGGTGTTTCAGTTAATTCGCGAATACAAGCGGCTATTGTTCACGCTGCTACCATGCGTTTGCGC
This sequence comes from Alteromonas sp. KC3, assembly GCF_016756315.1. Lineage (NCBI taxonomy): Bacteria > Pseudomonadati > Pseudomonadota > Gammaproteobacteria > Alteromonadales > Alteromonadaceae > Alteromonas > Alteromonas sp. KC3. The sequence goes on along the minus strand of NZ_AP024235.1, from coordinate 3,411,001 downwards.
CCTGTATTAATGACATCGTTTTCCATCATTATTGGTTTGTTACCCGTGCTATACGCAACGGGTACGGGAAGTGAGGTCATGCAACGCATTGCAGCGCCCATGGTAGGCGGAATGCTCAGTGCGTTAGTGTTAACGTTGTTGGTTTTGCCCGCGGCGTACTATTTACTAGTACGCCAGCGAGATTAGTACGCCAGCGAGCGTAACGTCATATCAGCATTATAATTAGTGAGCAGCAGCGTAGTCTTCTACCTGCTGCCACACGCGTAATAAATTACCGCTGAGTATTTTTTCAATATCTTGGCGCTCATAACCTCTATCAAGCAATCCTTGAACAAGATTTGGAAAACTCGCCACATCCTTAAGACCGATAGGCAGTGAGTCGCCAACACCATCGTAGTCAGAGCCTATACCTACATGGTCAACGCCTACGAGTTTCACCACATGATCAATGTGGTCGAGTACTTCATCTAGCGTTGAATATGGATAGGGCACTTTCTTGCGGTAGTCTTCATCAAAAGTCGCGAGTTTAGGGCTGTCTTCACCCTCTTTTTCAATCAACGCTTTGCGCGCATTCGTTAGCCCAGTGCGCCATTGTCCGGCAGCTTTTGTCACAAAACTCGAGCCAAAGTTGATCATGATTACACCACCGTTTTTGCCAAGCGCTTTAATCATCTCATCATCCATGTTGCGCTCAAAGCCTGGTGTAAAGCGTCGCAATGATGAGTGAGAGGCAATAACGGGCGTCTTCGTTATCTCAATCACTTGATAAAAAGCATCGTCAGAAACGTGAGAGATATCCAACATGATTCCAATGTTATTCATCTCTGTGACGAGGGTTTTACCAAAGGGACTTAAACCTTTCCACTTGCGGCGCAGATCATACGACGAGTCGGAGATATGGTTAGCTTGGCTATGGGCAAGGGTAATGTAGCGAATACCACGCTCATAAAAGTCGTTTAGGTTTGCCAGGTCGCCTTGAATAGGAGATCCATTTTCCATACCCATAGGCAAAGAAATCAGCCCATTTTCAAATTGCATTTTCACCTGTGATGGGCTTTTCGCTATCGCGAATTTATCAGGTGCGCGGGCAACAATGGCTTCAACAGAGTCGATGAGTTCATGGGCAAGTTGTGTTGATTCAGGTGAATTATCTAAGCTCGCCGGTACGTATATGCTCATAAAGGGGGCATTTAGTCCGCCTTCAACTGCACGAGGGTAATCAAAGTCACCACCCTCAGTGGCTTTGGTTACATCAACCCATTTCTCTTTGACGCGATAGGGAACATCGATATGTCCATCAACAATTATCGTTTCTTTAGCAATGTTTTTTGCTTGTTGCGAGGCTGAATACGTTTTGGTTTCTTCAGAAAGCGTGACTGTGCTGAACAATACCGTGATGGCTAAAGCACATGTAGAAAGTGGGAAGCGCCCCTTCATAATTAAATTCCTTGTTTTATTGATTGCTTTGCAGATTTTCATCGCATGTGTCATGTGAAGGACAGTCGAAAGAGTAAATCATAATCACAAACGCCACAATGGGGAGGCGCGGGTTATGACACTGTAGCGAGTAAGCGCACTGTGCAGTGTCCCTCGCGAGTAAGTTTGGTCCCTTTTAAGTTAATTTGGTCTCCTTTAGGTAAGTTTGTCTATTTTTGCAGCACTTGTGCTCATTCACCTAAATTTTACATTGCAATAAAAATTTAAAACTTGTTATGGTGAAGACTGCGTGACTTCATTGCGTTAATGCGTAATACTCCTGAGCGCTCCGCCCAATATCGATATGAATGAATCGATGACAGACTCGACTCTGTGGGGCCAACGTAATTTTAAGTGGTACCCGCCCTCTTTTCATTATTAGCCGGGACCACAGCAAACAAGTATGAGAAATAAATATGGCTATGAATTTTGTACCGCTAGATAAAGAAAAGCATAAAGACCTAAAAATTGCGGTAACGTCTTCTTTCAGCTTCGCTAAGGGTACTCACCTTGCGGCAGCATCAATTCGTGAATTCGCTCAATTGGCATCTACAATGCCATTGGTGTTTATTGAAGACACCAAAGCGAAGCGTCACCACGTTGTGACCATGCTTGGTTTAGAGCAAGGTCAAAACTTGTTCCTAACAGGTGACAACTGGAAAGGTCCACACGTACCAATGAACATCCTTCGCTATCCGTTTGATGTTCGCCCTGACGGCGACAAGCTTGGTGTATTCATCGATGAAAACACAGAGCTAGCGTCTGATGAAGGTCAGCCACTATTTACCGCCGAAGGTGAAGCGTCTGAATTCTTGGCAAATCGTCAGAAATTCTTGTCAGACCTTGCAAACAGTGAAATGCTGACTCAGCGTTTTGTTGACAAAGTGGTTGAGCTGGACCTACTTGATCCAATTCAAATTCGTCTAACTTACCAAGACGGCAAGCAGCGCAATGTAACAGGCATGATGAGCATCAACGAGAAGAAGTTGCTTGAACTGCCTGACGACCAAGTACTAGAGCTACATAAAGCCGGTTTCCTTGGTGCACTTTATGCGGTAATGATGTCAATTGGCCAACTGAACCGTTTGGTTGAGTTGTCAAATGACACAGAAAACCCAATTCGCAGCATGCAGCTTTCTGCAGTGAATGCACAAGCTCAACAAGCTACTGGCGAAGAAGCGCCAAGCGCGTAAATTGCTCGCAAAATTGAATAGAAAAACCCGCGTAAAAGCGGGTTTTTTGTATCTGCTACTTCTGTTCAGATTTCGTCATTTTCCATTCAGAATTCGTTAAGTTTTAATTGTTTATCTTTGTTCCTGTTTCCAACACACTACTTTTTAGGACAAGACATGGATATCAAAACAAACTCATTTAAGACGGCGCTTACTGCACTTTCTATTGCTGCTGCCTCCATTTTCAGTGCTTCAACGTCTTTCGCTGCTACGCAAAATGAAGTACAAATTTTCGCAGCCGATTTTGAAGGTGTTGACGACAACCTGTATGGCGCGTCGTACACGCGATACTTAGGTACAGTAAAAGGAAATTCTGGCGCTTATTTGATTAACCCTTACTTACAACGCGTTTCAAGCGTATCGGGTAGTTATGCCAACGTTGACGGAATCGATTTTTTCTCTTTGGGCTCGACTTACTACTTAAACAAAGAGTGGATGATTGATATCAGTGGTACGCATAGCAGAAACGACATTGGCTCGGTAGATAACGACAATACCAATATTGATTTCCGTGTAGGCTTTAACCTCACGCGGGAATGGCAAATTGGTGCAGGGTTAAATTACACGCACTCAAGTATTGAAGGTCGCTTTGACGATGTAATTGTTGACGACAGTGAAAGCGACACCGCTGCACTGGCCTTTACTCGTTACACCACCGTTGGCAAATCTGGCACCGGCTGGGATTTAATGGCGCAGTATGTGGCAGGTGATGCCGACGTAATAGAAACCAGCGCGCGCTATTTCTTTAGCCCTCAGTTAAGTGTTGGCGGGGCTTATAGTTATGTAAACGCACCAAGTGGTTTCGATGACATTCAAACCGCAAGCGTTGAAGTTGATTACTGGTTCAATGAACAATTCTCAGTTAAGGCCAGTTATGAAACCGATGTAGACAGCGATGTAACCGCAGACGTTGCCTTACTCAGTGCTTCGTATCGTTTCTAAGTCTGTAACTCGATTCCTCTATAAAGGAGCATGTTTAACGTGCTCCTTTTCTTTTTTCACAAGGCTTAATTCTTTATCAGCCCTTTAAGCAACTTTTTTCGCGACTTTTCTACTGTCATTCGTCGATTAATTTCTAACGCATCAAGCTTTCTAGTCTCAACAGCGATTTTTTTTACACGCCTAATCATAGACTTCCTAAAACTACTGTTTATCCAAACAGTATAAAGCCAGTAAATACGCGGCTTACACGGCACTTTTCTACTTGACAGTGGGGATCATTGATACCTAAACTGTATCTCAGTGGGTAAATGTGGCGAATTGTGGATCAAATCATCATCACTTTGCAGATTAGTACTCAAATAATAAGAAAACCAAGAGCAAATAATAAAAGGCTAGGGGAATGTTCCGCGGCGCTAACGCAATCAATCTGGATACAAAAGGCAGACTGGCTATACCGACGAAGTATCGTCAGTCGCTGCTGGATGATTGTCAGGGACAACTAGTCTGCACAGTCGATACACAACAAAGTTGTTTGCTACTTTACCCACTTCCCGAATGGGAAGAGATTGAGCTTAAGCTCATTAAACTTTCAAGCATGATCCCAGCGGAGCGCAGAATGCAGCGCTTGCTACTTGGTCATGCATCAGAAGGTGAAATGGATAAAAGCGGACGTATTCTTATTCCTACTCCACTGCGCGCACACGCGAAACTATCAAAAGAAGTCATGTTGGTTGGTCAGTTAAACAAATTTGAGATTTGGGATGCCGAGGTATGGGCACAACAAATCGAGGTTGATATCGACACCGAACGCAAGGGCGAATTTGAACTTACCGAACGATTACAGGACTTCTCTCTATGACACAGCCAAGCGAATTTAAACATATTTCAGTACTGCTTGACGAATGTATTGACGCTTTGGCGATTAAACCTGATGGCATTTACGTAGACGCTACATTTGGACGCGGTGGTCATTCAGCGCACATCCTTGCTTCACTTGGTGAAAATGGTCAACTGATTGCGTTCGACCGCGATCCTCAGGCAATAATAGCCGCTGAGCGTTTTGCTGACGACGCACGCTTTCGAATTATCCATTCGCCTTTTGGTGATATGGCAGAAGAGATTGAAGCCTTGGGCCTGACAGGCAAAATTGATGGCGTGTTGATGGATTTAGGCGTGTCGTCACCACAATTAGATGATGCAGAGCGAGGCTTTAGTTTTCTTCGAGATGGGCCTTTGGACATGCGCATGGATACCTCTAAAGGACAGAGCGCTGCGCAGTGGTTGGCAAGTGCCGAAGAACAAGACATCGCGCAAGTGATCAAAGAGTTCGGGGAAGAGAAATTTGGTAAGCGTATCGCTCATGCTATTGTAAATACACGAGAAGAAACGCCCATCACACGTACCGCACAGCTAGCGAAAATTATTGATGAAGCTGTACCCGTAAAAGATAAATTTAAGCACCCTGCTACGCGTGCATTTCAAGGCATCCGTATATACATTAATGCAGAGCTTGAGCAGTTGCGTGTGGGTCTAAAGGCGGCAACTCAGGTTCTAGCGAAAGAAGGCCGTTTGGCCGTGATCTCGTTTCATTCCCTTGAAGATCGTTTAGTAAAACGTTTCATTAAAGAGCAAAGCAAAGGCAAAGCTGTACCGCATAATTTACCAATCACGCAGGCCGAAATTGACGCCGATAAAGTGTTAAAAGCGCTGGGCAAAGCAATCAAACCATCAGAGCAGGAGATTGCGAACAACGTTCGCTCTCGCAGTTCCGTATTGCGGGTGGCAGAAAAACTATGACCAAGCAGCGCGCTGATAAATCCAGCACGAACTTTAGCTTACTGCTGATTATTGTTTCAGATTTGACCCGCAACAAGTTGCGGGTTTTGTTGTATTTAATGGTTATTGTAAGTGGCATGGCCGTGATCTTAAGTAGCCATCACAATCGACAGCAAGTGATCGCACTAGAAGACTTGATGCAAGAGAAAGACGAGCTAGATGTAGAGTGGCGTAATCTTGTGTTAGAGCAGCGTGCTCTCACCGAACATAATCGCATTGAAACCTTGGTTGAAAAGCAGCTAGAAATGTATCGCCCGACTGCTGACGATGAAGTTGTAGTGAGGTTGAAATGAGTTTAACTGAATCGGCACAGTCGCTTAATAAGCCTCGCGCATCAAACCGCAGCGGTAATCGCACTAAGCAATCTGGCGCTAAACAAAATGTCACACCTAGCTTAGTGCACTGGCGTTTTATTGTGGTATTGGTGGTCATTATTGCCGTGTTTGGTGTGCTTGCCTCACGCGCTGCTTACATCCAAGTTATCGAACCCGATGAGCTTATTCAGCAAGGCGATAGTCGTACGTTACGTACCCGAAATATGCCCACTTACCGCGGACTTATTACCGACAGAAACGGCGTAGAGTTAGCGGTAAGCGTACCGGTACGCGCTATTTATGCCGACCCGAAAATTATTCACGACAACAACGGGTTTAGTGAGCAACGCCGCTGGGAAGCGCTTGCAGATGTGCTGCGTCAAGACGTTGACGAATTAAAAGAAAAAGTGGCTAATCCCAAGCGCCGCTTTGTGTACTTGCAACGACAAGTGTCGCCCGCAATGGCCGAGTATGTTGATAAGCTCGATATTCCTGGTATTTATCTTCGCAGAGAGAGCCGCCGCTATTACCCCACGGGGGAAGTGTCAGCGCAGCTAATCGGAGTGACCGATGTTGATGATACTGGCGTTGAGGGTCTTGAGCGCATGTATAACGAGTGGCTAACGGGGACGCCAGGCTCCCGTAAAATTCGTCGTGATGCTAAGGGACGCCAAGTCGAAATTCTAGAAATGAAATCTGGCGAAAAAGCAGGTGACCTTCAGCTATCTATCGATCAGCGTATTCAGGCGCTAGCGTATAAAGAAATTAAAGAAGCGATGATTTACTATCAATCAAGCTCGGCGTCAGCCATTGTGATTGATGTTAAAACTGGCGATGTATTGGCTATGGTGAATGCACCATCGTTTAATCCTAATGACAGAAGTGATATTTCGCCCCATCGCATGCGTAATCGCGTGATAACCGATGCCTTTGAGCCGGGTTCGTCGCTCAAACCTCTTGCAGTATTAACTGCATTGGAGTTCGGTGAAGTTGAGCCTGAAGACACTGTCGATACCTATCCTGGTTGGATGCGCTTAGGCGGTAGCCTAGTAAAAGATACCCGCAACTATGGTGAGTTGACGCTAGAAGAAATTATTCAGCATTCATCCAACATGGGAACATCAAAATTGGCGCTATCTGTGCCAAAGCAATTTCTACTTGATACCTATTACAACATGGGACTGATGAGCGACACCGGACTTAACATGGCCGGCGAGAGTAGTGGTATTTTCCACGAGCGCAGTCGCTGGTCCGAATTTGAGCTTGCAACCTTGTCTTTTGGCTATGGCATATCGGTGACCACCGCACAGCTGGGTAGACTTTATGCCACGTTAGCCAACGGTGGTATTAAAACACCGCTCAATATCATTAAATCACCTAAGCAACCGTCATGGCAGGCGCAAGCTGAGCGCGTGATAAGCGAAGAAAACGCCAAAGCGATTGTGCAAATGATGGAAAGTGTTACGCAACGAGGCGGTACCGCAACCAAAGCGGCGGTTCCAGGCTACCGAGTGGCAGGTAAAACAGGTACGAGTAGGAAAGCGGTTGCAGGTGGCTATGGTGAAGAGTACGTCAATATCTTTGCCGGTATTGCCCCCGTTTCTGATCCACGCCTAGTAACCATAGTTCTGATCAATGAACCTGGTGGCGACTTGTATCATGCAGGAGATACCGCTGCACCTGTGTTCTCATCCATTATGGGGGGCGCACTGCATATGCTTAATATAGCGCCCGATGACAAGCAAGTCACCTCAAGTAGCCTATTGAAAGGAGGTCAAAGTGGTAGTTAGTGCCTTTATTCAAAGTACACGTGCATTGCTCGCGAAATTTGGTATCGACGCACCTGATATTCGCATTGAAGGGCTAACGCTCGATAGCCGAGAAGTGAATACGCGCTTAGCGTTTATCGCAATAAAAGGGCACGAACTAGACGGCCGTGATTTCATCCCGCAAGCAATAAGTTTAGGGGCCCGTGTAATATTGGCGCAAACTGAAGACAGTAGTGCCCATGGACAAATGGAAATGCGTGACCATAGCGTCATTATCTATTTGCACGAACTACCTCAAATGCTCTCTGCACTTGCAGCGGCCTTTTATGATTATCCTGCACAAAAAATGACGACGGTAGCGGTAACCGGGACAAACGGAAAAACCTCTACAGTTCAATTGCTTACGCAGTTGAAGGATGCGCTTGGAACACGCAGTGCCAGTATTGGAACGCTTGGCAGCAGTGTGTTTGAAGGCAGTGAAACGCAATGGAAATCGACACCTGCGGCGAATACAACGCCAGATGCCATACGTATGCAGTACTTGTTGGCAGAGTTTGTGCAAAGTGAAGTCCGTCACACGGCCTTTGAAGCAAGCTCTCATGCACTGGTTCAGGGCCGTTTAGGTACGGTAAAAACAGATATAGCGGTGTTTACAAACCTCACGCGTGATCACCTTGATTATCACGGCACCATGGGCGAGTACGGTAGAGCTAAGCGTTTGCTTTTGCAACAACCCGGGTTGTACGCGGTAATACTCAATGCCAATGATGCCGAAAGTGCCAAATGGCATGCGCATGCCGACGATGCAATAACACGGGTATGGACGGGGATTGATGAGGGAAATAGTGAAATCAACGATACTCATAAACAACCTCAGCATCGCCATTGTTTCGCCACAAATGCCACCTATCATTCGTCAGGTTGCGATTTTGATTTGGTAACGTCATGGGGCAACGCAGCGATAACCTTGCCTCTATTCGGTAAATTCAACATCAGTAATGTGTTGAGCGCAATAGGTACATTACTCGCTGAAGGTGAGCGATTTGACGATGTGGTTAACGCGGTCAATGCCATTACGCCTGTACCAGGACGCATGGAAGTATTTGCCGTCAATAATGCCGCCAATATGGTTGTTGATTATGCGCACACCCCAGATGCATTAGAAAAAGTGCTACTGAGCGCCAAATTTCATACGAAAGGCAAAGTGTGGTGTGTATTTGGATGTGGCGGAGACAGAGATAAAGGTAAGCGACCGCTAATGGGGCAGGCTGCCGAGGCTGGCGCAGATGCAATAGTGATAACCACTGACAATAGTAGAAGTGAAGATCCGCAAGCTATTGCCGCTGACATTATCGCCGGGATTAACAATCGTGACTTGGCTGTGTCTATACCGGATAGGGAGCAAGCCATTCGTCATTGCCTGTCACATGCTGATGTTAACGACATCATCATTGTGGCTGGTAAAGGCCACGAAGACTACCAAATTATCGGTGACAAGAAGACTAATTATAATGAACGTGCAGTTGTGGCGCGACTGCAGCAGGAGTACAGCAAATGATAACAACTACGCTGTCATGGATAGCCGAGAAAGTGAATGGAACTCTTTTAGGTGCGTCTGAGGATATTGAAGTATCTGCAATTAGCACCGATACGCGAACGATAGAAAGCGGCGCAGTATATTTAGCGTTAAAAGGCCCTAACTTTAATGGCCATGATTTTATATCGCACGCACAAAACGCCGGCGCGAGTGCCGTGATTGCCAGCGAAGAGGTAAATACCACATTACCTGTTATTCGCGTTGAAGACACCAAGCAGGCATTAGGCATGCTAGGAGCAGCAGTGAAGGCACTGGTTGCACCAAAAACTATAGCGGTTACGGGTAGTAGCGGTAAAACGACAGTAAAAGAAATGTGCGCCTCAATTCTAGAGCGCCGCGGCAATGTGCTGGCGACAAAAGGCAATTTCAATAATGATATTGGGGTTCCACTAACGTTGTTGCGTTTAGAGCCTCACCACGAATTTGCGGTTATGGAGCTTGGCGCCAATCATTTAGGTGAAATCGCCTATACCACCAATTTAGTTAAGCCTGATGTCGCAACCATTGTAAATGCAGCAGCTTCGCACCTTGAAGGTTTTGGCAGCTTGTTGGGCGTGGCACGAGCAAAAAGCGAAATTTTTAAAGGCCTTGGCGACGATGGCGTAGCCATTGTTAATGTAGACAGTCAGTTCGCAGACTTTTGGTTGGGTAAACTAAAACACACCAAAACGCTTACATTCGCCCCAGATCAAAAGAATCCGGCAGATTTTCATGCTGAAGATATCACTATTGGTCTTGATGGCTGTGCGTCATTTCACCTTGTGTGCCCACAAGGTGAAATTGCTATTCAACTTACTATTCCTGGCATTCACAATGTGGGTAATGCGTTGTTATCTGCAGCGCTTACGCTTCAAGTAGGCGCTACGCTGGAAAACGTGCGCGATGGTCTGCTAGCAATGAAACAAGTCAGTGGGCGTTTAAACGTAAAACAGCTGACTGAGCAAGTTCGACTTCTCGATGATACTTATAATGCAAATGTAGCCTCGGTAAACGCGGCAATTGACACACTAAGTAGCTTTTCAGGCATTACAGTGTTGGTGCTTGGCGATATGAAAGAGCTAGGCGAAAAGGCGCGTTATTATCACGAACAAGTAGGAGAGTACGCCAAACAGAAAGGTATCGACTACCTCTACACTATGGGAGTACTAAGTCAGTCAGCAAGCGCTGTGTTCGATGAAAATGGCGGGCATTTTAGCGACGTAGAGAGTTTGTTGGCCGCAATGGAGAGTGATTTGTTAGTGCACCAGCGCGATATTTCAATTTTAGTTAAAGGTTCACGCAGCTCTAAAATGGAGCGCGTGGTAGAGGCGATCGAGGCCTCTACGCTGGGAAAGCTTGATAGCCGTCGGGAGCGTATTGCATGTTAATTTGGCTTGCCGATTGGCTGACTCAATTTGAATCTGGGTTTAACGTATTTTCATACCTTACTTTGCGCGCGATTTTAAGCACGTTGACCGCGCTGCTGATTGCTATTTTGATAGGCCCCAAAATGATCCGCTATCTGCAAACCATGCAGATAGGTCAAACCGTGCGCGATGATGGTCCTCAAAGCCATTTGTCCAAATCGGGAACGCCAACCATGGGCGGGCTACTAATACTCGCGGCTATTGTGGTGAGCGGGCTGTTGTGGGCTGACTTAACTAATCGCTATGTACTTGTTACGTTATTTGTTGTGGTGGCTTATGGGATTATCGGATTCGTAGATGATTACAGAAAAGTCATCCGCAAAGACTCGAAAGGCCTTATTGCTCGCTGGAAGTATTTTTGGCAGTCAGTTGTCGCACTTGGTGTCGCTTTTTTCCTGTACAGTAGCGCGACCTTAAGCGCGGAGACTTCGTTGTTAGTCCCGTTTTTTAAGGAAGTTTTCCCGCAGCTTGGGGCGTTCTTTATCATCATTACCTACTTTGCCATTGTAGGAACTAGCAACGCGGTAAATCTGACGGATGGATTAGACGGGTTGGCCATCGTGCCTACCATTTTAGTGGCGGGTGCATTTGCTATTTTCGCTTATGTTACAGGGAATGCGAATTTCGCCGCTTACCTCAACATTCCGCACATTCCACTTACTAGTGAGCTTGTTATTGTATGTACTGCAATGGTGGGGGCTGGCCTAGGGTTTCTATGGTTTAACACATACCCTGCTCAGGTATTTATGGGCGATGTAGGCTCACTTGCGCTTGGGGGAACCTTGGGTGTACTAGCAGTGTTGGTGCGCCAAGAACTGGTACTTATCATTATGGGTGGTGTTTTTGTAATGGAAACACTGTCGGTTATCTTGCAGGTGGGCTCATATAAGTTACGTGGTCAGCGTATTTTCAGAATGGCGCCTATTCATCATCACTATGAGTTAAAAGGATGGCCAGAACCGCGGGTAATCGTGCGTTTTTGGATCATATCCATCATTTTGGTGCTAGTTGGACTAGCAACGTTGAAACTGAGATAAGGTTATATGTCATATAACGTACGCGAGCATAGTTATGTAGTCGGTGGCCTAGGCGTTACAGGTCAGGCTTGCGTGCGCTTTTTACTGCAACATCAAGCTTCGGTAAAAGCGTTCGATACACGAGAGCAATTGTCATTGCCTGATGATTTAGCCCAGACACTGAAAGATAGCGTAACTACCGCTGAACTGACAAAAAGCTACTTTGACGGTGTCGATACCTTAGTACTGAGCCCTGGACTAGCCGTGGATATCGCGCAAGTACGCCTAGCAAAATCCTGTGGCGTAGAGGTTATAGGCGATGTGGAACTCTTTGCTCGCTTAAATCGCAACCTTCCATCACCGAAAAAAGTGATTGGCATAACTGGATCTAACGGTAAAACCACAGTGACACTACTGACCAATCATTTGCTAAATGCCTGTGGCGTTCGCAGTATTGAGGCGGGTAACGTGGGTCGTCCTGTGCTCGAGGCGCTAGAAAGTGACGCCGACGTCATTGTGATGGAGTTATCAAGCTTTCAACTTGAAACAACCTCATCACTGTTGCTCGAAACTGCGACCGTTTTAAATATTTCTGATGATCATCTCGACAGGCATGGCACGTTAGAGAATTACATTAATGCCAAGCACCGAATATTTGACAATGCAGCGTCAGCCGTAGTGTGGCGCGATGGCGAATTTGTTGCGCCGGATGAAGACGCCGAGCAATCTATGTCACATATTGTTGAGTATGGTTTAGGTGAGTCCGAAACAGGCTTTGCTGTTGCCAGCATCGAGGGCGTTGATACCTTAGTTTACAATTCAACTCCCCTGATTAGACTTGACGCCATACCCCTAGCGGGCACACACAATGTGCTTAATGTAATGGCTTCGCTTGCTATTTGCTGTGAGCTTGGCGTGCAGCCCCAAACGGCAATCGAGCATTTGGCAAGTTTCAAAAGTGCTCCCCATCGCTGTGTAGAAATAGCGAATGAAAACGAAGTCCGCTTCATCGATGATTCTAAGGCAACAAATATAGGTGCAACCGTTGCGGCACTTGAAGGATTAGGGGCATCGACACAAGGTCGTTTGATATTAATTGCCGGTGGCGATGCTAAAGGCGCAGACATGCAAAGTTTGGCGCCCTATCTTGAGAAGTATGTGGCTCACGTTTTTGCTATTGGTAAAGATGCGCCGCAAATAGCTGCGGTCTTCACGCGTACAAGTCAATGCCACTCGATGCAGGACGCAGTGCAAGGTGCCATTGCACTTGCTGAAAAAGGTGATGTGGTATTGTTATCGCCTGCTTGCGCCAGTATAGATATGTTCAAAAACTACATGCATCGCGGTGAAGCGTTTAAGCATGCAGTAGCATCAGCGCTGGCTGTTGATAATGAAGCGCAAAAGGTGGTGTCATGATGACGGCAACCACAAAACTTAGTGAATTATTCTCTGCGCGTCATGACGGAGCGGCACAGCCCAGTGCACCTTATGATGTAACGCTCATACTGATTGCATTAGCACTAATGAGCATCGGCGTTATTATTGTAACGTCCGCATCCATGCCAGTTGCTGACAGGCTACATGACAACCCGTTCTATTTTGCTATACGTCACGGTATTTACATTGTTGCTGCTGTGGTTGCTGCCATGGTGGTGTTACAGCTTCCCATGCAATTTTGGCGTATGACTAACCCGTACTTATTGCTTGCAGCCATAGGGCTTCTGGTCGCGGTTCTTCTTATTGGTAGAACCGTAAATGGTAGTACGCGTTGGTTAGCAATTGGTCCTATTACTGTGCAGGCTGCAGAGCCCGCCAAGCTTTTCTTTTTCGCTTATTTGGCGGGTTACCTTGTGCGTCGGTATGAAGAGGTGACCGAAAACCTAAAAGGGTTCATTAAGCCCCTTGTCGTGTTCTTTGTGCTTGCAATGTTACTTCTGTTACAGCCGGACTTAGGGACTGTTGTTGTGATGTTCGCCACCACAATCGGTCTTTTGTTTTTGGCGGGCGCAAGACTGTGGCAGTTCTTTGCTTTAGTGTTTGTGGGCGTGCTTGCAGTTGTAGCACTCATTGTTTTTGAGGAATATCGTCTTAAGCGTGTTACGTCTTTCTTAGATCCATGGGCCGACCCGTTTGGTGCGGGCTATCAGCTTACTCAATCTCTAATGGCTTACGGTCGAGGCAATTGGTTTGGCCAGGGACTTGGTAATAGTTTACAAAAGCTAGAGTTTTTACCTGAAGCTCACACTGACTTTGTAATGGCAATCCTTGCCGAAGAACTTGGCTTTGTAGGCGTTCTTGCTGTCCTAGGTTTAATACTTTGGATGGTGCTGCGAGCGTTGAATATTGGCAACAAAGCATTGGAAAAAGGCCGTGCTTTTGATGGATATCTGGCTTATAGCATCGGCATTTGGTTTAGCTTTCAGACAGCGGTAAACATTGGTGCGAGTGCAGGTATTCTTCCTACTAAAGGGCTGACCTTACCATTAGTAAGTTACGGTGGCTCATCGCTGATTGTGATGTCCGTCGCGGTGGCCATTTTATTGCGCATTGACTTCGAGCTGCGTGTCGATGGTGTACAAGCACTGGGACGCGGTGATAGTAAGGGTGAGCATAAAAAGACCAGCACTAAAAAACGCAGCAAGAAAACAAAATCAGTGACACCTGTTACTGACAACGAACACAGCTTCGATAGTGCAACAGTTGCCGAAAAGCCAGCCACAAAAGCGCCATCTCCTGAAGACGAGGGCAAAGCGGGCATTAAAGCGATATTGGCGCGTGTTGCTGAGGAGGCTGACAATGGCTAAGCGTTGTTTGATCATGGCGGGTGGCACTGGTGGACATGTTTTCCCCGGACTTGCGGTGGCAAACGCATTGCGTGATGAAGGCTGGGAAATTCATTGGCTTGGCACCGCAGAGCGAATGGAAGCTGATGTCGTACCTAAGCACGGTATTCCTATCCATTTTATTCCTGTTAGGGGACTGCGTGGAAAAGGCCTGTCTGCACGCATTAAAGGGGCCATCGCACTGGTTAAAAGTCTATTTTCGGCAAGACGTATTATCACGCGTATAGCGCCTGACATCGTGGTAGGTTTTGGAGGCTATGCGAGTGGTCCAGGCGGTGTTGCCGCTAAAACACTGGGCATACCCGTTATCATTCATGAGCAAAACGCTGCAGCGGGCATGACCAACAAATTGCTTAGTAAAATAGCCACTCGTGTACTACTTGGTTTTGATGATGCGAAAACACAATTTTCTGGCGCTATTAAAAAAGTGCACACAGTAGGTAATCCAGTTCGAGATGCTATTTTTTCGGTAAAAGCAAAAGTGGCTGAGAATAGAGTGAGTGAAGGAAACGGTTCGCTGAATATGCTTGTTGTTGGCGGTAGTTTAGGGGCGCAGATCTTAAACGAAACTGTGCCAGCAACGTGCGGCGCATTATCCGGTTTATCCATTATGCACCAATGCGGCAAAGGAAATAGCGAAAACGTTAAACAGGCCTATGAAAGCGCAGGCGCAGACATGACAAAAATCAAAGTGAGCGATTTTATTGATGATATGGCTGCGGCATACGAATGGGCTGATTTCGTAGTATGCAGGGCGGGTGCGTTAACCGTTAGTGAGGTTGCCGCAGTAGGCAGAGCAGCCATTTTCGTTCCTCTACCGCATGCAGTAGACGATCATCAAACAAAGAATGCGCAATCATTGGTCAAGCAAAATGCTGCTGTTTTGATTGCACAAAATGTATTAAAAGACAACTTAGGGCAAGCGGTGCGTCAGTGGCTTAAACATCCCGACGACTGCTTGAAAATGGGGGCATTGGCGCGTAAGTGTGCGAGTACCCATGCCACAGAACATGTAGTAAGCCACGTTAAAAGCGTGGTAGGAGTAGGGGACTAATGGTTTTTAAAACCCCATTTGAAAGCCCGCAAATGCGCAGGGTCAAAAATATATTTTTTATTGGTATCGGCGGTGCCGGTATGGGCGGTATCGCAGAGGTATTGCTAAATGAAGGTTATGCGATTGCAGGCTCTGATATTCAAGAAGGGCCTATGACGCAACGCTTAAGTGAACTGGGCGCTGACGTGAAAATTGGCCATCGTTCGGAAAACGTGGAAGGTATGGATGTTATTGTCGTGTCCAGTGCCATAAACGAGCAGAACCCAGAAATCATTGTTGCTCGTGAAAAGCGTATTCCAATTATACGCCGCGCTGAAATGCTCGCCGAACTCATGCGTTTTCGTCATGGCATTGCTGTGGCAGGAACCCATGGTAAAACAACCACTACAAGCTTGATTTCTACTATTTTTGCAGAAGCAGAATACGATCCTACGTTTGTGATTGGCGGGCTGCTTAACAGTGCTGGTACTAATGCAAGACTAGGTAAAAGCCGCTATCTCATAGCAGAAGCTGACGAGAGTGATGCGTCATTTCTCCATCTGCAGCCTATGGTGTCAGTAGTCACCAATATCGAAGCAGACCATATGGATACGTATGGCGGCGACTTTTCAAAGGTCAAAGACACGTTTGTCGACTTCCTATCTAACTTACCATTTTACGGTCAGGCAATTGTGTGTGGGGACGATGCAAATATTCAAGAGATTCGCCCGCGTATTGGTCGCAGTATTCTTACCTATGGTTTTGAAGCACATAACGATTACCGTGCAGAAAACATTCGTCTGTCTTTTGGTAAAGCAAATTTCACTGTTATTCGTCCAGAATTACCCGCGCTTGAAATCACATTAAACCTAACCGGTAATCACAATGTGTTAAACGCACTTGCCGCCATTGCAGTTGCAACTGATGAAGGTATCGAAGATGACGCCATTATTCGTGCACTCGCCAGTTTTGGTGGGATAGGTCGTCGTTTTGAGCAACTAGGTACGTTTACAACGAGCAAGGGTGAGGTGTGCTTAGTAGATGACTATGGGCACCATCCAACAGAAGTTAGAGCGACGATCGCTGCGGCAAGAGCGAATTGGCCAGACAAGCGCCTTGTTATGGTTTATCAACCTCACCGTTACACGCGAACCCGTGATTTGTACGAAGATTTTGTTGAAGTCCTGTCTAGTGTAGATGCGCTATTGCTGTTAGATGTTTACGCAGCAAGTGAGCAACCCATTGAAGGCGCTGACAGTAAATCTCTGTGCCGCTCTATACGTCAAAGAGGGCAAATAGAACCTGTTTATGTGGGCGGCAAAGACGCATTACCAGCGATATTGGCCAATATTATGCTCGATGGAGACATAGTGATGACCCAAGGGGCGGGGAATATTGGACAAATTGCCAAGCTACTTGCAAAGCACCAATTAGAGCCACAACAACTTGCTAAGGAGGGAGAATAAGATGTTTAAACCCTCAGTTAGTACTCACTCTCCATCGGAATATGGCAAAGTTGCTGTTCTGTTAGGTGGCGATTCAGCAGAACGCGAGGTCTCGCTTAATTCAGGTACGGCAGTACTAAACGCGCTGTTACGTCAAGGTGTGGACGCTTTTGCATTCGACCCTGCTGAGCGTCCTTTAACTGATTTACTTACACTCGATGTCGACCGAGCGCTTATTATGTTGCATGGTCGCGGCGGTGAAGATGGTTCCATGCAAGGGGCATTACAGCTACTTAAAATTCCTTATACAGGCAGTCGAGTGTTAGGTTCAGCATTGGCGATGGACAAAATTCACACGAAGCAAGTTTGGCAAAGTTTGGGCTTACCGACAGCAAAATATGAAATTGCTGATAAAAGGCACTTTGAAGCTGGTAAGTGCAGCGCTATAATGGATAAATTGGGGAATGAAGTCATGGTAAAACCGGCCCGAGAAGGGTCGAGTATTGGCATGGCACGAGTGACTAGCGCTAAACAACTCGAAACTGCTATTCAAGACGCCTTTAAATATGATAATCAAGTCTTGTTAGAGCAGTATATTGACGGCCCAGAGTTCACTGTTTCTGTATTACAGGGGCAGGCTTTGCCGTCTATTCGCATGTCTACTCCACATACATTCTACGATTATGCTGCTAAGTATCAGGATAATACTACGGAATATTACTGTCCCAGCGGTTTGTCCGAAGAACAAGAGGTGCAACTAGCAAAGCTTGCTGCACGTGCGTTTGATGCAGTGTCTGGCAGTGGTTGGGGGCGTGTTGATGTCATGCAAGACAACCAAAGGCAGTTTTATTTGCTCGAGGCAAATACAGTGCCGGGAATGACAGAAAAAAGTTTAGTCCCCAAAGCAGCTAAAGTAGCGGGGTTATCGTTTGATGAACTGGTTTTAAGTATTTTATCGACCAGCTTTGATGACAACCCAAAGACGGCGGTTTAACCGCCAGCTTAGAATGTATAAAGACGAATGACTGAACCAAATACTGAGCAAGGTGCCGCTAACTTAGCAGCACCTAAAAAGAGCAAAAGAGCCATGTGGAGCGGCGTCGCCTTCTTGGGCTTGGTGCTGGCAGGTTTAGTCTTTGGTGGCATGAAAGCTAACCAGTATTTGTACGATGAGCAACAAATGCCGGTGCAAGTGATCGATTTTTCTGGTGATTATCAGCATATCGACATTGCAAAGCTCGAGCGATTAATTCGTAAAGCGCAACCCGGAAGTTTTTTTGCGCTTGACGTTAACGAAGTATTTGAACTCGTTGAATCACAGTCTTGGGTTTACCGTGCTTCGGTTCGAAAAAAGTGGCCGAACACACTGAAAATTTATTTGGTTGAACAACAACCTGTTGCCAAGTGGAACGAAGATTTGTTGCTTAACCCCTACGGCGATACGTTTAACGATGAAGGGGTTGAGTTGCAATTACCTAGGTTATATGGCCCGGGCGGCAGCGAAAAAACGGCACTTGAAGGTTACAATGCCATGCATGCGTTGATAACAACAACGGATATGGCCATTGATGAGTTAAGCCTAAGCGAGCGATTTGCTTGGCAAGTGCAGTTAAAGAACGGTATAAAATTGAATTTGGGGCGCCAAGAGTTTATCGATAGATTACAACGCTTTATCGATGTTTATCCGCTGTTGGCGCAGCAAGAGAAGGCGGTGAAATACGTCGACCTTCGCTATGACACGGGTGTTGCCGTTGGTTGGAACGATGACAACACCACAGATGAAGAGAGTTAAGGAAACCATGTCAAAACCTGCTGAACGCAATTTGATTGTAGGACTAGATATCGGCACCAGCCAAGTGAAGGCTGTTGTGGGCGAACTGCTAGAAGATGATCAAATCAGTATCGTTGGCGTGGGCACCCATGCGTCAAAAGGCATGGACAAGGGCGGCGTTAACGATTTGAACTTGGTGGTTAAGTCGGTACAACGTGCAGTGAACGAGATGGAGTTAATGGCAGATTGCCGTGTGTCTTCAGTTTTCATGTCTATCTCGGGACGTCACGTAAAATGCCAAAATGAAAATGGCATGGTGCCAATTAATAACCAAGAAGTAACACAAGAAGATGTAGATAATGTGATTCATGCAGCGCGTAGTGTACCTATAGCTGCTGAGCGACGTTTACTACATGTTTTACCACAGGAATTTACTATTGACGTACAAGAGGGAATTAAAAACCCGATTGGCATGTCAGGCGTAAGAATGGAAGCGGATGCACACATTATTACGTGCGCAGATGATATGGCAAAAAATATGGTTAAGTGCGTTGAGCGTTGTGAGCTTAATGCCGATCAGCTTATTTTCTCAGCCCTAGCATCTAGCTATGCCGTGTTGACTGATGACGAGCGCGAGCTTGGTGTCTGCGTAGTCGACATTGGTGGCGGTACGATGGATATGGTGATTTACACTGATGGTGCAATTCGTCATACGGCCGTAATTCCTGTTGCAGGTAATCAAATTACCAGCGATATTGCTAAGATCTTTAGAACGCCTATCAGCAATGCTGAAGAAATTAAGGTGAATTACGCCTGTGCATTGAAAGATATGGTAAGTATGGAAGACAGCATTGAAGTGCCGAGTGTGGGCGGACGCCCTGCTCGAGTGATGTCTCGTCATACATTGGCTGAGGTCATTGAACCTCGTTACCAAGAGCTTTTTGAACTGGTACACGATGAAATTCGTGCCAGTGGTCTGGAAGAGCAAATTGCTGCGGGCCTCGTGCTCACAGGCGGCACTGCAAAAATGGAAGGTGCTGTAGAATTTGCTGAGGAACTTTTCCAGATGCCCGTGCGCGTGGGCAAACCCATCAACGTAAAAGGCTTGTCTGAATACGTTGATGATGCCGGCTTTGCAACAGTTGTAGGACTGCTGCAATATGGCAAAGTACAATCTGATAATAAGAAATCCAGTACGCAGAAACCCGGTGAAAGCTTATTTCAACGAGTGCAAAGCTGGTTTAAAGGTGAATTTTAATTTTATTTTGGGGGCGCTATAGCTACGGCATTAAGGCTGGCAGGACGCAATTAGCCTAAGGGAATGACCTGGCGTAGTGTTGAAAAGACGTACAACCGGAGAGTAAGTATGTTCGAATTAATGGATAGTCACGGCGAAGAAGCCGTAATCAAAGTCATCGGTGTCGGTGGCGGCGGCGGCAATGCAGTTGAGCACATGGTGTCTCAAAGCATTGAAGGCGTAGAATTTATCGCAGTTAACACCGATGCACAGGTGCTTCGCAGCTCAAGTGCAGACGTAACACTTCAAATTGGTTCAAGTGTTACAAAAGGGTTAGGTGCAGGTGCTGATCCGAATATTGGTCGTGAAGCAGCACAAGAAGACAGAGAAACCATTCGCCAGGCATTAGACGGCGCTGATATGGTTTTCATCACTGCCGGTATGGGCGGTGGTACGGGTACGGGCGCTGCGCCAGAAGTGGCAAAAATTGCACGCGAAATGGGTATTCTTACTGTAGCAGTAGTGACCAAACCGTTCCCATTTGAAGGTAAAAAGCGTACCTCTTTTGCAGAGCAGGGCATTGTTGAACTTGCGAACAACGTAGACTCGCTCATCACCATCCCTAATGAAAAGCTGCTTAAAGTGATGGGCCCAGGCACACCACTACTTCAAGCTTTCAGTGCAGCGAACGATGTACTACGCGGCGCTGTTCAGGGGATTGCAGAGCTTATTACACGTCCTGGTCTTATCAACGTTGACTTTGCTGACGTACGTACTGTTATGTCTGAAATGGGTAAAGCAATGATGGGTAGTGGCGCGGCAAGCGGTCCAGACCGTGCTGAAGAAGCAGCAGAATCAGCCATTGCAAGTCCATTACTTGAAGATATCGATTTGTCAGGTGCGCGCGGTATTCTCGTGAATATCACAGCAGGCCCAGACTTCGCTATTGACGAGTTTGAGACAGTAGGTAACGCGGTTAAAGCTTTTGCTTCTGAAAACGCAACGGTTGTAGTCGGTACGGTTATTGATATGGAAATGACTGACGAACTACGCGTAACAGTTGTGGCAACAGGTATTGGTGCAGAGCGTAAGCCTGATATCTCACTGGTGAGTTCTGAAGGTTCTCGTTTGACTCAAAGCGCCAAAGAGTACGGCAGCACGCAAACAAGCGAGCCGCGTTCTGCAGTGGGTGGCACTGAGGGCAACCAAGCGCTAAAAGCTGATGACAGTGCGCAACCTGACAACGACCTAGAGTATCTTGATATTCCAGCGTTCTTGCGTAAACAGGCAGACTAATTTAGCTGCCTGAAAAGGAAGGGAATTATTTTGCAGAAGTGTTGTCTTACACTATTGAGTGTAAATCAACACAATGTAATGTAACTGCGTGGAAGGTTGAAATAAGCCAAATTGATGCCATTTTGATGGCATATTGGGCAAATTTTGACATGTGAGTAATAACTCACTATAATTCGCGCCCGCTTTTTTAATAGGTAAAAGCTTAAGCAGATGATTAGACAACGTACAATCAAGCATCCAGTACAAGAGACTGGAATTGGGCTTCATAAAGGGGAAAAGGTCACAATGACTCTCCGACCTGCGCCTGCAAACACGGGAATCGTGTTTAGGCGTGTTGACCTTGAACCTCATGTTGATATCCCTTCGCGTGCAAACGCGGTGGGTAATACCATGCTGTGTACGTGTCTAAACAATGAAGACGGTGTAACAATCCAAACCGTTGAACACTTAGCGTCTGCGTTAGCAGGGCTGGGAATCGACAATATCATTGTTGAAGTAGACAGTAACGAGCTGCCAATTATGGACGGAAGTGCAAGCCCGTTCGTATTCTTACTTCAGTCTGCGGGTATTGAAGAGCTTAATGCACCGAAGCAATTTATCCGTATTAAAAAGCCAGTTCGTGTAGAAGATGGCGACAAGTGGGCTGAATTAGTGCCGTATGATGGCTTCCGCGTAGATTTCCAGATAGATTTTGATCATCCGGTGATCAGTCAGACGCGTCAGCATATGACAATGGATTTTGACTCTTGTTCATATGTTAACGAAGTAAGCCGTGCGCGTACGTTTGGGTTCATGAGCGACTTAGAATATATGAACGCGAACAACCTAGCATTAGGCGGTAGCATGGAAAACGCTGTCGCGCTTGATGAGTTCAGAGTGCTAAATCCTGAAGGCTTGCGCTACGACGATGAGTTTTTGAAGCATAAGATCTTAGACGCTATTGGTGATTTATACCTTGGCGGACATAGTTTGATCGGCGAGCTTCGCGCTTATAAAACAGGTCACGGTCTTAATAATAAGTTGTTGAATGCCGTGCTAGAACAAAAAGACTGTTGGGAATATGTGACGTACGATTCGCAAGAAACTGCGCCAATTCGTTACGCTCAGCCAGTACTCGCATAAAAAAATTGTGAAAAGCCGCCTACGGGCGGCTTTTTTTCGTATGGCAATTACTGAAATAAATGATACAGTAGCCGGATAATTATATAAATTTCACCCACGTGACACAAAAACAAACTCTAAATAGAAAGAGTTGAGAATAAAACACGGGCGTGAAACAGCATTTTTCTTCGTGGTATGAAATTAACGATTACATTAGCAGGCAAAAATAAACGCTACCGACACAGTATTAGTGTCCGTACGCTCGTGAGCGCAACCGTGCTCTCGTCTATTTTTATGTTAGTGTCGAGTCGTTCTACCGAATCGGTATCTGAAGATATCGCTCGCGTGCGTTTAGCGCAAACCGAAGTCAACGAAACACAAAAAGACGTTGAAGCGTTAAAACAACAAACCACAATCAAACTTCAAGCGTTGCTTTCTCACATCGCAGAGCTCTCTGCACAAACCCGTTTGTTAGACGAAAAGGGAAAGCAAATTGCAACAGAATTAGGTATGTCAGCGGCTGACCTGGACGCTTTCGTACCGGTATCGATACCGGATAACCTCCAAGATGATCCTTTACTTCACGAGATAGCCAAGCTCGAACAATCGCTCGATTTAAAGTCTCAGCAATTGTCTATGCTTGAAAGTCTGGTTAGGGGTCACCATATATACGAACAGAGCCAATTATCTGGTCGTCCGATAGAGTCGGGGTGGTTGTCTTCTTATTATGGTATGCGTGCCGATCCCTTTACCGGAAAGCCTGCAATGCACAAAGGCTTGGATTTCGCTGGTAAAGCAGGGGAGAACGTTGTAGCGACTGCCGCAGGCATTGTGACTTGGGCGGGTGATCGTTACGGCTACGGCCAATTAGTAGAGATTGATCACGGTGATGGTTTTGTGACCCGATACGGACACAACGATACCCTTACTGTTTCAATAGGTGATGTGGTTACCAAAGGGCAGCCTGTCGCAAAAATGGGCAATACTGGGCGCTCTACGGGTGTGCATGTCCACTACGAAGTAATAAGAAACGGAAAACAAGTCGATCCTCTACCGTACGTATACAAGAAGTAAGCAGGTAGCAGCCAGGTAACAGTGTGCGGTTTTTAAATAAAGACTGCGTGCGCAAACAAATAATTTTGAATATCGCAAAACATGATCAGCCGTGGTTGTGTTTTATTGGTTTAATTTAGCTGTGCACCGTGTGCGGCGTCTCGACAAGTAGTGGAATAATAAAGCTAATGTTTTCAAGCATCCTTCGAAAAGTATTCGGTAGTAGAAACGACCGATTATTAAAAAAATTACGCAAGAACGTAGATGCCATCAATGCACTGGAAGCAGAGTATGAAAAGCTTTCTGATGAGGCGCTAAAAGCGAAGACCGACGAGTTTAAAGCACGCCTAGAGAAAGGTGAGACGTTAGACGATATTTTGAACGACGCCTTTGCAACGGTGCGCGAAGCGAGTAAGCGTGTATATGGTATGCGCCACTTTGACGTGCAAATGCTAGGTGGTCAGGTACTTCACGAAGGTAAAATTTCGGAAATGCGCACCGGTGAGGGTAAAACGTTAACGGCAACGCTCCCCACTTACTTAAACGCGCTATCGGGCAAAGGTGTTCACGTAGTTACTGTGAACGATTATCTTGCGCGCCGAGATGCCGAGTGGAGTAACCAGTTATTCACTTTCCTGGGGATGCGTGTTGGCTGTAACGTACCTGGTATGTCACCTGAACAAAAACGTGATGCGTACCAAGCTGATGTAACGTACGGTACCAATAACGAATTTGGTTTTGACTATCTGCGCGATAACATGGCATTTAGTCCACAAGATCGCGTTCAGCGACCACTTAACTTTGCTGTAGTGGATGAAGTTGACTCTATCTTGATTGATGAGGCGCGTACGCCGCTAATTATCTCTGGTCAAGCCGAGGATAGTTCGGAGCTATACCGTCGAATTAATTTAGTTATTCCTAAATTGGTTCAGCAAGAAAAAGAAGACGAAGAAGGTCAAGAAGGTGATGGCGATTACACAATCGACCTAAAAGCCAAGCAAATTCACTTAACAGAACGTGGCCAAATTCACGTTGAAGAAATTCTTCACCAAGAAGGTATTTTACCTGAAGGCGAGTCTTTGTTTGCCGCCGGCAACATCTCATTGCTTCACCACATTAATGCGGCACTGCGCGCACATAAACTGTTCTCTAAAGATGTGGATTACATCGTTAAAGACGAGCAAATTGTTATTGTCGACGAGCACACTGGTCGTACGATGGAAGGCCGCCGTTGGTCTGAAGGTTTGCACCAAGCGGTAGAAGCGAAAGAAGGCGTTCGCATTCAAAATGAGAACCAGACCTTGGCGTCAATTACGTTCCAAAACTACTTCCGCTTGTACAACAAGCTAGCGGGTATGACAGGTACGGCAGATACAGAAGCGTTTGAGTTTAACCACATTTACGGTCTAGAAACTGTGGTTATTCCAACGAATAAGCCAATGCAGCGTAAAGATATGGCTGACCTTATCTACCTGACGGCAGAAGAAAAGTACGAAGCTATCGTTGAAGACATTAAAGCGTGTGTGAAGCGTGGGCAACCAACGCTTGTAGGTACTGTGTCGATTGAAAACTCAGAGCTTATTTCTCGCATTCTTAAGAAAGAAAAAATTCCGCACAAAGTACTTAATGCTAAGTTCCACGAACAGGAAGCGGACATTGTTGCGCAAGCTGGTAAGCCGGGTGCGGTAACTATTGCTACCAATATGGCCGGTCGTGGTACTGATATCGTACTTGGTGGTAATTGGCAGGCAGAGCTTGAAAAAATTGAAAACCCAACTGAAGCGCAAATTGAAAAAGTAAAAGCAGCATGGAAAGAAAGCCATGATGCAGTACTTGCTTCAGGTGGCTTACACATTATTGGTACTGAACGTCACGAATCTCGTCGTATCGATAACCAGTTACGTGGTCGTTCTGGCCGTCAAGGTGACCCTGGTTCAAGCCGCTTCTATTTATCGCTTGACGATGCACTAATGCGTATCTTTGCCTCTGAAAAAATGGGCAATATGATGAAGCGTTTGGGCATGGAGCGTGGTGAGGCGATTGAGCACCCATGGGTGACTCGTGCTATTGAAAATGCCCAGCGTAAAGTTGAAGGTCGTAACTTTGATATTCGTAAACAACTACTTGAGTACGATGATGTTGCAAACGACCAGCGTAAAGTTATTTACGAACAGCGTAATGAGCTACTCGATGAAGGCGATATCAGCGAAACCATCGCCGCTATTCGCGAAGATGTAATCTCAGGCGTTGTAGATGAGTATATTCCGCCTCAGTCACTAGAAGAAATGTGGGATGTTAAAGGGTTAGAAGAGCGCCTTAAGGCCGATTTTGCCACGGATCTCCCGCTACAATCATGGCTAGAAAACGACGACAAGCTATATGAAGAAAAGCTACGCGAACGTATTCTTGATGAGGTTGTTAATGCATACAAAGCCAAAGAGGCGGTTGTGGGTGCAGACGTGCTTCGTCAGTTTGAAAAAGCGGTTATGCTTCAAAACCTAGACAGCCACTGGAAAGAGCATTTGGCTGCGATGGACCACTTGCGTCAAGGTATTCACTTGCGTGGCTATGCACAGAAAAACCCTAAGCAAGAATACAAGCGCGAGTCGTTTGAGTTATTCTCTCAAATGCTTGAAGCTCTGAAGGTTGAAGTTATTACTATTTTGGCCCGAGTAAAAGTACAAGCGGAAGAAGATGTTCAAAAAGTGGAAGAGCAGCGTCGTCAAGCAGACGATGTGCCTAAGAACTTTGAGCATGAAGAAGCTACTGCAACACCAGAGCAGGCCAGCGATAAAGTTCGTACACAAGTTCGCGAAGGCGCTAAAGTGGGCCGTAACGACCCATGTCCGTGTGGCTCTGGCAAAAAGTACAAGCAGTGTCACGGTAAGCTGAAATAATGAAAGTGGTACATGTTGCCGTGGGTGTTATTGCTCGCGGCGATAATATTTTTATCACGCTTCGTCACGACCATCTTCATCAAGGTGGTAAATGGGAGTTCCCTGGTGGCAAAGTAGAGCAGGGCGAAAGTGTGCAAGAGGCACTCGCGCGCGAGCTACTCGAAGAAATAGGCATTCAAGTACTGAAAAGTGAGCCTGTTATTGTGATTAACCATGACTACGGCGATAAAGTCGTTAAGTTAGATGTACATCGGGTAACTGACTTCTCAGGTGAGCCGCATGGGAAAGAAGGCCAGTCTGCTCGATGGGTTGCCTTGGATGCGCTACAAGCACAAGACTTTCCAGCGGCCAATGTACCCATTATAAAAGCGCTACAAACGTAATATACCTTAAACAAAAACGGCCACTTATAGTGGCCGTTTTTTATTGGTAATAATGATACTGCCTACAATTTACAGGGTAATACGCTGTGCAGTTGCAAAGGCAACGTCTAACTTGAAGTACGCCGCTTCATTAATAAAGTGTGGGTAGGTTTCACTTTCGCCTTCCCACACAATGTCATGTCCATCAAACGTTCTAAACATCGGCATACCCGGCAGTAGTGGCTCGAAATCAGTATCCTGAAGCGCATGATGGATCATGGCCGTGCGTTGACCACTTTCATCTAACGGAAATGATATGTTTTCACCCAAGCGAAATACTTCACAGGCCGGTAATGTGTCACTAGAAATAGTACCTTGGTTGAAGGCAACACAGAACGCAAGAATCACTTCAGCCATAGTTTGAGTGAGTAAGTATACGTCTTCACGTAGCACACCCTGAGGCTGGCCGCCTACTTCTATCATTACCCCGCGTTTACCAGTAGTACATAGGTAGCCGTGCTCAAGGTAAGGCTTTTCATCTTCAAGCAAGATATTTGCTTCAGGCATATGTTGCTTCACATAGCGAGCTAGCTGTATATGAAAGTCATCGGCCTGCAGAATGATGAGCGTAGCGCCCATTTGACTTGTCGTGTTGTGAATGTCTACAACCAAGTCGGTCTTTGACTCACCCTTAGGACCAAATTTTTCATTCAGCACTTGCGCTAATTTTGCTTCTTTAGTCGACTTGTTCTCGCTCAGTGCCGCAAAGGTAAATTGTCTGTTTAAGTCTTCTTCAATAAAGCGGACATTAGCCTCTAGTGCCGCTTGATTAGCAATGTGAAGTGACACATTTAAGGCATCAAAGCGTGAGGGAAGTCCATGTTTTTGCCAGTTTTTAACTAACTGAATACCGCTGGTTTCGTTACCGTGGGTACCACCAACAAACGCGATTGATTGAATCATGGACTTTCCTTTGTGCTGCAGAAAACGACGAGCTAATCGCCATAAGAGAGATTAGCTTGATAGTACAACAGTCTACAACTGCCGAGAATACATTTATTGTACTTCATCGGCGTACTGTTTGCGGTATCGCTTGGTAAGTTTGGCACTGCGCAACTGATCGAGTATCAGCGAAATTATTGGGTTTGTATTTTGAGAAGGCCGTTTTCCGTTTCCAACACGGCGTAGTTGGCGCTTTACTTGTGCCATAGTCGCAAGGCCAGAAAGTGTTTTGTCTTTCCAATCTACAACCGGAATAACACCCAATGTATCTGGCGAAGCTCGCCATTGGTTAGGTAGATCAGGGGTTAATGCCAGTGCAGACGCAATACCAACCATATCTACACCACTTTGAATCACTTGCTGTGCTACTGCGAGTTTACGAATACCTCCTGTAGTCATAATGGGAATGGTCGTGGTACTTGCTATTTGCTCAGCAAAAGTTAAAAAATACGCTTCTCGCGCGAGTGTTCTATCATCAGCTGTTCTTCCTTGCATCGCTGGCGCCTCATAGCTTCCACCGGAAAGCTCAACAAGATCTACATTGTGCTGTGCCAGCATGCCAACAACGTCACGGGCATCATCTACGTCAAACCCGCCACGTTGAAAATCTGCTGAGTTTAACTTTACAGCCACATCAAAGTCTTTGCCGCATTGCTCGCGCACTTGCTGAACAATGGTGAGTAACAGACGAGCACGGTTTTCAAGACTGCCACCCCATTCATCTTTACGTTTGTTTGTCAGAGGAGACAAAAATTGCGCGAGTAAGTATCCGTGTGCTGCATGTATTTGAACGCCGTCATAACCCGCTTGTTTGGCCCGTGAGGCCGTAGTAACAAATCGACTCACCACATCATTAATTTCGGTTTCTGTCATAGCTTTTGGTTGACCGAATAGGTGAGAGTGCTTACCCATATTGAGTGGAATGTCAGAAGGAGAAAGTACCTTACCTCCCATTTTGGCAAAGACCTGTCGACCCGGATGGTTTATCTGCATCCACAAACGCGTATTATTGCGCTTGGCCTCCTTCGCTAACTGCTGAAATGGTGCTAGCGGTGTGTGAGCTTCAAGTGCAAGTCCTCCTGGGCCGGTCATCGCTAAATGATCGACCATCACGTTGCCGGTAATGATAAGGCCGACACCACCTTCAGCCCAGGCGCGATATAACCGAAAAAGTGCGTCGCCTGGCAATTGATTAGCCTGGGCCATATTTTCTTCCATAGCGGCCTTTGCGAGCCGATTTTTAATGGTTTGCCCATTGGGCAAGGTAAACGGGGTAAAAACATTTGATGACATGGTTTGCTCTCTCGTTACTGTGCATTGACGTTACTATAAGCTTTAAGTTAACTTTAAGGTCAAGGTTATTTTTTTAAGCGAATACCATGCGTATTGGACAACTAGCACAAGCCATTGATTTACCGACAAGTACTATTCGATTTTACGAACAAAAAGGGTTATTGCCTCCTGCAGCGCGCACCGCAAAGGGTTATCGACAATACGATACTCACGCAATTGAGCGATTAAAGATGATCAAGTTTGCCACCAGCCTAGGGTTTTCCCTAGACGATCTACCGGGACTATTTGCCAGTGGTGAAGGCTTGGACCACCAGCAAGTTATGGTGCACTTGCGCGAGCGAAAACAAGATATTGATGACCTTATGGCAAAGCTTGAACGTCAAAAGTCACAGATGGTGTATCTAATGCATCGCCTCGAGGAGTTGTGGAAAGCGGGCCATTGTATGACTGCCTGTGAACTTGATGGCTTACTTGAGGGACTTAATATGGACAATGTGCGAGAGGTCTAAAGCACGGCTGACTCTTGATGCGTTAATTGCAACCTCGTCAGAATAAAGACTCAGTACTATTGAACACAGTGGATCAATGCTTGAAAAAGTCTTCTTGTTGCTGTGCAAGCATCGCTTCAATTTCTTCTATATCGATGTGTTTTGGTGTGGCATCTTCGGCAGGCTTCCCAGCAATTTTTCTGTCTTCTGCTGCCCACTCACCTAAATCAATAAGCTGACATTTCTTGCTGCAAAAAGGACGGAACTCACTTTCTGGACCCCAAACAACAGCTTTAGTACAAATAGGGCATTTAACTTCCATTAGAAACTCCGTTGATAACAGTGGACGAGGACTTACGTGGTATATGGGTATTTTAGCAGGCTGCTAATTGAAACTGAACATGGTTCTCGACAGCACTTCCGCCATTTTGATTGGGAGTGAAAAGCATGAAACGCAGTGCATAGCGGTATTTATTACCGCTGAGCGTCGGATAATAGCCTTCATCCACACTACATCTAACACGAATGAGTTCATTCTTATCTTCAGCTGCGCCTTGATAGAAACCATTTTCGGCGGTGACAGCGACAAACTGCCCACGTTCCCGAATAAATGACAAGCTGACAGCAATAGCGTCGTTAAGGAGTGCTAATGTCTCCAGCCAATTGTTTATTTCCGACTGTCTTTGTTCAAGGGGTTGCTGTAGCCAAAAATGTAGATTAGGCAAATCAAAGCTACACGCGCCACCGGGTATCGCAAAGCGTTGTCGAATAGCACTAAGTAACTTATCTTCTTTTAGCGCACTGCCAAAACGGCGATCGCTTTTTAGCTTTTCACGTAACGTTAATACCGTTTTAAGTGCTTGTTCTAATGCAGTACTGTCGATTTTAGGGTGCTTCGACCAATACACGAGGTTTTTCTCGTGTGCTTCAAGGTCTTTGGTCAGATCTGAGCGTAAGTCCAAACGCTCAACAAGGTCGAGCAATTCGAAGAGTTGTTGAAAAAAAACAAGCTGCAAATGTGTATGCTCAGACTTAGCTGAGATTTTAAGTTGCCCAAGCAGCTGCTCAACACGTAAATAGTTACGTACCTTTTCCTTTAGTGGAAATTCGAAAACAGCGTTGCCCATGGATACCCTTAAAACACATATACTTAGAGCTAAAGCCTAATGCATGATTGCGTTTAAGCCAAGTTTACTTGGCCACCAAACTGTTGTTTTGACGTTATTTGGTCAAAAAAGTTTCAAAAAGCGAGTGGGGAGCCGAATTTTGTTGCCTCATACAGCCTTTATCTTCATCAGATGCTTTTTCGTTGCACGGCTACTTTGCAACGAAAACGACAAATATAGTTATTTCATAAAATCGTATCGTAACTAGATTGAAGCTGAACTTTGCTCTAGTAGCGCGCTATGCAGCGTCTCAACTTGTGCAGCAAGATGCGCTAGGCTAGCGCTATTATCAAGAACATAATCTGCTGCGGCTAGTCGGGTTTCGCGCGTGGCTTGTGAAGCCATAATGTTCTTTATTGTTTGCTCTGTGCTTTCATCCCGCTGTACAGCGCGTGCAAGTTGCATTTCTTCAGGGCAATCTACCACAACTACCTTGTTACACATTACGGTTAGATTATTTTCAACCAATAGTGGAACCGATAAAATGCAGTAGGGACTTTTGGATTCTGCGATGAGTGTCATCATTTGATTGCGGATGAGGGGATGAAGTAAACCGTTTAGCCAATGCTTTTCATCGTCATTGTGAAAAACGCGTTCGCGCAGTGCAGCGCGATTAAGGCTACCGTTTTCTAGCAGTACATCGTTGCCGAAATGTTCAACAATTTTAGCAAGACCCTCTGAGCCTATCGCAACCACATCCCGAGCAACTTCATCCGCATCAATAATATCGATATTGTGCTTTTGAAATAATGCAGTTGCAGCTGATTTTCCACTACCAATACCACCTGTAAGGCCCACTACAAATTTATCACTCATTCGCTTCACTCTTTCTCGCTAAAAGGGCAACGGCCTTATGGCCTACAACACCATATTTAAGTAAGCGGTAATGATATCGGTTTTATACAGTAAGGTTAACCATCCAGCTACCGCGAGGTAAGGGCCAAATGGAATGGCCAGAGACTTTCCTTGTTTCTGTACAATCATAATTACAATGCCAACCACCGCACCCACAAAAGACGAAAGCAAGATAATAACGGGCAAGCCTTGCCAGCCCGTAAAAGCCCCTAAAGCGGCTAATAATTTAAAGTCGCCATAGCCCATACCTTCTTTGCCGGTAACAAGTTTAAACAACCAATATACAGACCATAAACTAAGGTAGCCTGCAGCTGCACCAATGATTGCCTCTGTTGGAGTGACGAAAACGTTATGCGTACTGAGTATTAAACCCAACCAAAGCAGTGGAAGCGTGAGTTGATCGGGTAACAGCATTTTGTCTAAATCAATAAACAGTAACGATATAAGTGCATAGGTGAATAGGACCGCCCATAAGGCTTGTGGTGTGGGGCCAAAATGGTACGCAGCAAACGTGCATACCAAAGCCGTGAATAACTCAACTGCCGGATAACGTGGTGAAATTCCGGTTTTGCATTTCGAACACTTCCCTTTCAGGAAAAGGTAACTTATGACAGGAATGTTTTCCCAAGCGCGAATTTTATGTCCACACGACGGACATGTACTGTCTGGTTTTACAAGGTTAAAGGGAGCTTCTTGGCTATCTATTTGGGCCGTTGTGACTCGCTCGTCACCTTGTTCGGCAAAATAGTCATTGTATTCACGCTGCCAACTACGCTCCATCATGATTGGTAACCGGTAGATTACAACATTTAAAAAGCTGCCAACCATCAAGCTAACAATAAAGATAAGTGAATAGAAAAATAGTGGCGCTACCTGGTGTAATGTAACCAAGTGCTGAGCGAATGAAACATCCATGAGCAACGTGTTCTTTTTTTATTGTATTTAAAATGAGGAAGACGTAGTTATACCACGTCGCCCATTTGGAAAATAGGGAGATACATAGCAACGATCAAACCGCCGATAACCACACCTAATACCGCCATGATCATAGGCTCTAGTAAGCTGGTTAAGCCATCTACCATGTCATCGACTTCCGCTTCGTAAATAGTAGCAATTTTACTGAGCATTTCGTCGACTGCGCCTGACTCTTCACCAATAGCTATCATTTGTGTGACCATATCAGGGAATACTTGTGTTGCGCGCATAGCAACATGCATTGGCATACCACCAGCCACTTCCTTTCGCATGTATAAAATAGCCTCTCGATATACTGCATTACCTGAAGCGCCTGCAGCAGATTCTAACGCCCCAATAAGTGGAACACCTGCAGCAAAGGTTGTGGCTAGTGTACGAGTGAAGCGAGCTATACTGGCTTTTTTAAGTATTTCGCCCACTACCGGAATTTTAAGAATGTTTCTATCAACGCTGTCGCGCAATTTTTGGCTGCGCTTATAGGTTCGCATGAACATAAAACCGGCAGCACCTATTCCGATGGCTATAAAGATGCCGTAGTCTTGGACAAATCGCGAAATGCCTAGAACGAATTGTGTAAAAGCAGGTAACTCGGCACCAAAGCTACTAAAGATCTCTTCAAACTGAGGAACAACAAAAATCAGCAGTATGGTGGTAACGATGAAAGCCACGACCAATACCGCGATAGGGTAAAACATCGCTTTCTTAATTTTTGATTTTAACGCTTCTGCTTTTTCTTTATAAGTAGCTATTCTATCGTAGATAGTTTCAAGCGCACCGGACTGCTCACCGGTATACACCAAATCACAATACAAGTCGTCGAAGTAAAGCGGGTGTTTTCTAAGGGCTGAAGATAACGGGTTACCTGATTTTACTTCTTCCGTTATTTCGCCCAGTAACTTTCGCATGCTTTGCTTGGCATGACCTTGCGCTATCATCTCAAGTGATTGAATTAGGGTAACACCGGCGGCCAACATAGTGGCAATTTGGCGAGAAATTACGGATATGTCTGCGGGGGTTATTTTTTGACCACCACCACCAAACAAAGGCGTGGCGAGTTTTTTAACTTTGTTGGCAGAGATGCCCTGGCGGCGAAGCAGGTTCTTTGCTTCAGAAATCGAAACAGCGGATATTTCACCTTTGCGAGATTGACCGTGACGATCTTTACCTTGCCAAGTAAATGTAGTTGCTGCTTTTGCCATTGCGAATTCCGTCTATAAAGTGTCTCTTGAGAGCGAAAAAGCCCAGTATGATACTGGGCTTTTTACATTTATTTCTATATCAGACTATGCGATTAGCACAGTGTTGCTGGGTCGCATACTGCAGACCAGATGATACGGTTGTTATCGATGTTTGGAGTAAGCTCGTAGTCACCAGTACCTGTTAGACCAAGGTCACCGTGTTGAACAGCAGTGATAACACCGTTAGTTGTAGAAACACCTACCACGTCTACTGCTGCACCTGCCGCTGAAGCAGTGATATTAGCTGGGATACCGTTTGTGCCACCGTCACATGCAGTGATATCGTTTGTTGATGCGTAGCAGATTTCAACCGCTGTTTTCGCTGCTGCCGTTGCGTTAGTTACTTCTGTAAACTTCGCTTTTTGCGTGTAGTTTTGGTAAGCAGGAAGTGCGATTGCTGCAAGAATACCGATGATTGCAACAACAATCATTAGTTCGATTAGGGTGAAACCTTTTTGGTTTTTAGCGTTCATGGTCATCATGGTCTTATCTCCGGGACGTGTATAACACGTTAAGTTTAAATCTAATTCAAATTGACGTTTATACCCGAGTCGTTTTTGTACGCCCCTGGTACTTGATTCTCAGTATAGAATTTTTATTGCAGCTGACAAGTATTAGGGAATATACCTATGTGTTACTTTCTCAGTATGACACGTTCAATATGTCTTGTGCAGAGCGTATTTATTGAACTTTGGTATATAACTTAATAGCTTAGCAGCGTATGACTAACTATACAGTGGCAACAGATTAAGCGCAAAGCGCGCGCGTACCTAAGGTAGAATTACGGCTCGAATGTGTGAGTTCAAAAAACAAAAAAAGGCCCACAAAAAGGCCTTTAAATATAATTGATGGTTGCCTTTAAGCTTCGTGCGCGATTACGCCAAATGAATTCGCAACGACAAGTCGATAGCTTGAACGTGCTTGGTTAATGCGCCTGAAGAAATGTAATCTACCCCTAGCTGCGATAGTGACTTAAGTCGCTCATCGGTAATATTGCCAGAGACTTCTAGTTTACATTGGCCTTTATTAAGTGCTACTGCCTGTTGGATCTGTTCGTTGGTAAAATTATCAAGCATGACAATATCAGCGCCAGCCTTCATGGCTTGTTCAAGCTCGTTAAGATTTTCGACTTCAACTTCAACAGGTTTTCCTGGCATCATTGATTTGGCTCGTTCAACCGCTTTATCTATGCCGCCGCATGAGAAAATATGATTTTCTTTTATCAGAAATGCATCAAACAAACCTACACGGTGGTTTTGCCCACCACCACAACGCACGGCGTATTTTTGCGCGTAACGAAGCCCAGGTAACGTTTTGCGTGTGTCGAGAATTTTGGTGTTGCTATCAGCCAGTAAGTTCGCGTAAAACGCGGTAACAGTGGCAGTACCAGATAGGGTTTGTAAGAAATTAAGCGCAGTGCGCTCTGCGGTGAGAATAGCTTTTGCAGACCCTTCTAGCGTAAGCAGTACCGTGTCTGGTGCTACGCTGTCACCGTCTTCAACATGCCATTGCAGTGTCACTGTTTCGTCAATAAGTGCGAACGCTTGATTTACCCAAGCTACTCCACATACCACACACGACTCTCTGGTGATAACCGTCGCTTTCGCTTGAACGTTATCGTCTATAAGGTTCGCTGTTATATCGTTGGAGGCATTTAATTCACCGCCTAGGTCTTCGATAAGTGCCGATGATACTTGCTCTCGTATCGCTTGCATGTCTGGTGATGTCATCTTCATCGCTATCGTCTGTATTAAAGGGTACGCAATATTAACCAATCTCCGCGCTGAGTAAACTCTAATTGGCGAAGAACGCTCATTCCAAGCAAAATATGGTCATCCTGCATGCCGGGATTTAAGTTTGCATCAACATCGTGAAGTACAATATCGCCAATACGCAGGGTATCAATATTCGATTCCGCCACTTTTACCGTGCCGTTTGCTGTGGTGGCCAAACCTTCTCGTCCCGCGCGAAGTTGCAGTTTGTTCGCCAAGTGAGCTGGAACCGCAACATCAGTGGCACCAGTATCAACCAAAAAAATGACTTCTTCATTATTGATGTAGCCCGTAGTGACGTAATGTCCCTGACGGTTTTGTTTAAGTCTTACTTCGGTTTGTGAACCAATACGCTCAGATTGAGGCTCGCTATTTGGGTTTACTTGTTTTTCCAACAAATCTGAAAATACAAACACCAGCAAGCCAAAACCGCAGATCCAAGCCAATGCGACCATCCATTTACCTGCGCTTTGGACAGTGTCATTTTCATTACTCATGCTTTTTCCTTCTCAGTAACGCGTTTTCCTGTTTTTTTAAGTGATAGCATCCAATCCGAATGGCTTGCAATCAAACGCATCGCGATGTCACACTTTAACCTATGTAGATGATTACTCAATAAATCAATTATTATGGTGCTTTACAATCAAGCCACATTTACCCAATCGCCTCATTTCGATGAGCGGCCCTTTGATGCTATTTTGCAGCCTAACAATATCGATTTATTGGTTATCCACAATATATCGTTGCCTCCTTCTCAGTTTGGCACGAGTGGTATCAGAGATTTATTTACAGGTAACCTTGACCCCCAAGCGCACCCGTTTTACAAGGAAATTGCAGGTCTTCGCGTATCTGCCCATTGCGTAATTTACCGCACAGGAGAGATAGAGCAGTTTGTTCCTTTTGAGAAAAGAGCCTGGCATGCGGGTTTATCTTCTTTCCAAGGTCGCCAACGTTGTAACGACTTTTCAATTGGAATTGAACTTGAAGGAACTGACACGCTACCTTTTACCGACGCGCAATACGAATCACTTAAATCATTGAGCGAATTTATAATTAAGCGCTATCCTCGGATCACTTTAGGGCGTATTGTAGGTCATAATGATATTGCACCGGGTAGAAAAACTGATCCCGGCGAGGCTTTTGACTGGCCAAAATATCGAACCAGTTTACGACGCGTGCTTAAACAAGGACATGCCTAATATATGATGTTAATGAGTTTATTGTTGGTGTTAAGCCTAGAGAGACTTATCACTAAAGACAGTCACTGGCATATTGAGACTTATGCCACTAAGTATCGCCAGTTGTTAGTCAACAATAAATGGCTCACTGAAGACAGTTCGTCAGCGTACTTATATATGAGCATGTTGCTCCCGCCCATTATTCTTGGGTTGATTGAATACTGGCTATTAGGCGCGTTTCTAACCTTCATAGAGCAAAGCCTTATCTTATTTATTTGCGTAGGTTGCCCGGCACTGCGTGCAACGTATAAATGTTTTTTAAATGCGGCTGATAGAGGCGACCTGCAAGCGTGCAGTATGTACACTGATCAGCTAGGGCATTGTGGCACGCCA
Organism: Alteromonas sp. KC3; assembly: GCF_016756315.1. Classification (NCBI taxonomy): domain Bacteria; kingdom Pseudomonadati; phylum Pseudomonadota; class Gammaproteobacteria; order Alteromonadales; family Alteromonadaceae; genus Alteromonas; species Alteromonas sp. KC3. Next base: position 3,374,015 of record NZ_AP024235.1, on the reverse strand, counting down.
AACGAAAGTGACGGTACCGCCACAACCGAAGGTAAAAGCTTTGGGCAGCACCTGACATGGCTTAATTATCAGCACTATGCTGCGGTTATGTTGTGGTTTATTGCATTTGGCGCACCTGGTGCACTGTTTTATAGCTTAAGTCGCAGTACTACCGAAGCAATGTGCGGTGAAAATCACCCATTAAAGGAAAGCGCAGGGCGTTTGATGTTTGCGCTCGATTACATTCCTGTGCGAATTACGGCGTTCGGAATGTTAATGATGGGACATTTTTCACGGGCTTTGCCCGAGTGGCTCAAACATGCGTTGCAATTTGATATTTCGGCCTATGACGTACTGACTAAAATTTCCTCTAAAGCCGAAATGCTAACACCTGAAGAGCGAGAAGCGCAGGCTAAAAATGCAGCGGTTGAACCCAAAGTACTAGTAAAATTGGCTAAACGTAATGTTATTTTTCTTCTGGTAATTACTTCAGCGCTTACGCTAATTGGCAGTCTCGCATAACCACTATTATTAACATTTAATCACCTTATCTACTAGAGCTACGTTTGGTCTATAAATTATTTGTTTATAGATCAGACGCTTTCGTCTCAATATATACTGCATAGGCCTCATCAGACCAGTTGATGGGCGCTGATTTTTGTTAACAAATTCAATAATAAACCTTAACAGCAAGCAAAGTGCGCAAGCTTTGCTATGCTCTAGAGTATTTACCTCGAAATCGATCTGCCTTAAACTGTATAGGTAAAATGGTATTACCAATTTGATGAATGTTTAAATTTTCTCCGATTATTTTTTACATTCACAATGTTTATATCACCCAGTGTTTAAGAAGAAGGATAGATACTGCGCATGCGTCAGCAGCGAAAAAAACTCTCTGATGTAATTACCGAACAATTAGAGTCGATGATACTCGACGGTACGTTATTGGCTGGTCAAAAGCTGCCGCCAGAGAGAGAGCTTGCGCTTGAATTTGATGTGTCTCGTCCTTCTTTACGTGAAGCTATTGGTAATTTACAGGCGCGGGGTTTAGTTGAGCGAAAACAAGGCGGCGGTACGTTTGTTAATCGAAACCTAAATGCGGCAATGAAAGATCCGTTGATGGACTTGGTGAGTCAGCGTCCAGAAACACAGTTCGACTTGCTTGAGTTCCGTCACGCGCTTGAAGGTATGTCAGCGTATTACGCGGCATTGCGTGGCCAGCCCGAAGATTACAATGCGTTGAAACAAGCATTAAATGATTTGCCAACGCCCAAAGCCGATGAGAGTAAGCGTGCTCAAGCAGAAGCGCTGGGGCAGTTTTATATCATCATGGCACGCGCTTCTCACAACATGGTATTGCTGCATGTAATGAGCACTATGCAAAGTATGTTGGTTGACAATATTGAACGAAATTTAGACATGCTGGCCGCACACCCAGAAGCGGTGGAAGACATTGCCAAGCAGCGTCGCGAAATTGTAGATGCGATAGCCTCGCGTGACCCTGAAGCGGCACGACAAGCGTGTAATACGCATCTGGCGTTTATTGAAAAAACGCTATTGACAATAAATCAGCGCGATACACGTGTTCAACGTGCACTGCGCCGACTGGAAATTTAGTTAAATAACATTGTTGTTTAACTATTCATTCGCAGAGGCCGGTCGGGTTTTTACCTGTGCCACTGCAAAAGCAGGTGAGCCAGATAGGGTCACTGTGAGTACAACGTAATTTAGTTTTCCTTCTTTTAGCGTTCTTTTTAACAAGAACAAGGCTTAAGGAGGATTTTCTATATAAGCAAAAAATAGGATGGCACCATGACTGATATGATGCACCAAGATGTGGATCCACAAGAAACGAAAGAGTGGATTGACGCGCTTGAGTCGGTTTTAGAAGAGGAAGGCGTAGAACGCGCACATTACTTACTCGAAAAGCTTATTGATAAAGCTCGTCGCAGCGGCGCGCATTTGCCTTATGACGCTACTACTGCCTACATCAATACCATTCCTGCGGCGCAAGAGCCAAAAATGCCGGGCGATTTGACCATTGAAGCGCGTATCCGTGCGGCAATTCGTTGGAACGCATTGATGATTGTATTGCGTGCATCGAAAAAAGAACTAGAGCTTGGTGGCCATATTGGTAGCTTCGCGTCATCTGCAATGCTTTACGATGTGGGCTTTAACCATTTCTTCAAAGCGCCAAACGAAAATCAAGGCGGTGACTTTATTTTTGCTCAAGGTCACATTGCACCGGGTATCTACGCGCGCTCGTACATGGAAGGTAACTTAACTGAAGAACAGTTAAACAACTTCCGTCAGGAATGTGCAGGCGACGGTTTGTCTTCTTACCCGCACCCGCATTTGATGAAAGACTACTGGCAGTTCCCAACTGTATCGATGGGTCTTGGTCCACTTCAAGCAATTTACACAGCGCGATTCCTTAAATACCTAACTAACCGTGGTATTAAAGACTGTTCAGATCAGCGCGTTTACTGCTACATGGGTGACGGTGAGTGTGATGAGCCAGAAAGCTTGGGTGCAATTGGTCTTGCGTCTCGCGAAGGCCTGGACAATCTAACGTTTGTTATCAACTGTAACCTTCAGCGCCTAGACGGCCCGGTACGTGGTAACGGCAAAATAATCCAAGAACTTGAAGGTACATTCCGCGGCGCAGGCTGGGAAGTAGTGAAAGTGATTTGGGGTAGCTACTGGGATGAGCTTCTTGCGCGCGACAAATCTGGCAAGCTTATCCAGCTTATGGGTGAAACCGTAGACGGTGAATACCAAAACTGTAAAGCCAAAGGCGGCAAGTACACCCGTGAAAACTTCTTTAACAAGTACCCTGAAACGGCGGCACTTGTAGCGAATATGTCAGACGATGACATCTGGCGCTTGAACCGTGGTGGCCACGACCCTGTTAAAGTATTTGCAGCTTATCAAAAAGCCATTGATACAAAGGGTCGCCCAACGGTAATTCTTGCGAAGACAGTTAAAGGCTTTGGTCTTGGTGCTTCGGGTGAAGCGCAAAACGTAGCGCACAACGTTAAGAAAATGGACGTTGATTCAATTAAAGCGTTCCGCGACCGTTTCAATATTCCGGTAGCAGACGACAAGATTGCTGACCTACCTTACTTCAAGTTCGAAGAAGATAGCGAAGAAATGAAGTACCTTCGTGCCCGCCGTGAAGCGCTAGGTGGTTATCTACCTGCACGTCGTGAGCAAGCCGAAGAGCAGCTTGAAATTCCAGAGTTGAGTGCATTCGACGCTATCTTAAAAGGCTCTGGCGACCGTCAAGTTTCATCAACGATGACATTTGTACGTGTGCTTAACGCATTGTTGAAAGATAAGAAAATTGGTAAGCGCATTGTGCCAATCATTCCTGATGAAGCTCGTACATTCGGTATGGAAGGCTTGTTCCGTCAGGTAGGTATTTACGCCAATGAAGGCCAGAAATACGTACCTCAAGACGCAGACCAAGTCGCTTACTATCGCGAAGATAAGAAAGGTCAGGTACTGCAAGAAGGTATTAACGAACTAGGTGCAATGGCATCGTGGGTAGCGTCAGGTACGTCTTACTCAACGTGTAATGCTACCACTATCCCGTTCTACATTTACTACTCAATGTTTGGTTTCCAACGTGTTGGTGACCTTGCATGGGCAGCAGGTGATAGCCAAGCGCGTGGTTTCTTATTAGGCGCAACAGCAGGAAGAACTACGCTTAACGGTGAAGGTCTACAGCACCAAGACGGTCACTCACACGTTCAAGCGAACCTAATCCCTAACTGTATTACTTACGACCCAACGTACGGCTACGAAGTTGCAGTTATCGTTCAAGACGGTCTGCGTCGCATGTATGGTAACAACGAGAACATCTTCTATTACCTAACGTTGATGAACGAGAACTACCAGCACCCTGAAATGCCTGAAGGTGATGATGTTGCTGAGCAAATCATCAAAGGTATTTATAAACTTGAGCGTGTTGAAAACGATAAGTCTAAGCTTAACGTACAACTAATGGGCTCTGGTACTATCTTGAACGAAGTACGTAAAGCAGCACAAATCCTTTGTGACGATTACAACGTATCTTCTGACGTGTACTCAGTGACCTCGTTCAACGAGCTAGCTCGTGAAGGTCAAGACGTAGCGCGCTGGAACATGCTTAACCCAGAAGCTGAGCAAAAAGTACCTTACATTGGTCAGGTTATTACCAAAGACGCAGGTCCTGCGATTTCAGCCACTGACTATGTTAAGAACTACTCTGACCAAGTACGCGCGTTCATTGACACTGAATATCGCTGTCTAGGTACAGACGGTTTCGGTCGCAGCGACAGCCGTGAAAACTTGCGTACTCACTTTGAAGTTAATGCGTCATACATCGTGGTTGCATCACTTTACGAATTGGCTCAACGCGGTGACGTTGAGAAGAAAGTGGTAGCAGAAGCCATTAAGCGTTTTGATATTAACGCTGAAAAACTTAACCCACTTTACGCGTAAGCCAGATAAGGTATTTAACATATGTCAGATATTCAAAAGATTATCGTACCCGATGTAGGTGGCGACGAAGTTGAAGTTATCGAGCTATGTGTTGCCGTAGGCGACAACATTGAGGCAGATGAAGGCGTTGTTACTGTTGAAAGTGACAAAGCGTCAATGGACATCCCTGCACCGTTTGAAGGTGAGATTGTAAGCTTGTCTGTATCAGTAGGCGATAAAATCAAAGAAGGCGATGTAATTGGTGAAATGAAAGTTGCCAATGGCGATAGCACTGCTGAAGAATCTTCAGACGACGCGTCACAAGATGCGCCTAAGCAAGAAGAAGCACCAAAAGAAGAAAGCAAGTCAGAAGCAGCGCCAGCTGCATCTGGCAGCAGCGAAGTTATTGAAGTTGCCGTACCTGATATCGGTTCTGACGACGAAGTTGACGTTATCGACGTATTGGTTTCAGTAGGCGATACCATCGAAAAAGAAGATGGTCTTATTACCCTTGAAACTGATAAAGCAACAATGGATGTACCTTCAACACACGCAGGTACAGTGAAAGAAGTGTTCATCAGCACTGGCGATAAAGTGAAAGAAGGCACGGTTGTGATCAAGCTTGAAGTTGCAGGCTCTGGTTCATCGTCAGCTGAGTCTTCAGAAGCAAGCGCTCCAGCACAACAAGAAAGTACTGAGCAAGCGTCAGCACCTGCAGCAGCGTCAGCGAGCGAAACCATTGAAGTAGCGGTACCTGATATCGGTGAAGATGGTGAAGTAGACGTTATCGACGTGCTGGTATCGGTAGGCGATACCGTTGAAAAAGAAGACGGTCTAATTACGCTTGAAACTGATAAAGCGACAATGGATGTACCTTCAACGCATGCGGGTACTATCAAAGAAGTATTTATTAAAACCGGTGACAAAGTTAAGCAAGGCACCTTGGTTGTTAAGCTTGAGACCAGCGGTGGTTCGTCTTCAAGTGCAGCTGAAAAGCCTGCTGAAGCGCCTAAGCAAGAAGCACCTAAGAAAGAAGAGACTAAACAAGAGTCACAGCAAGACGCTTCTCAAGGCCGTTCTCCTGTGCCTCCAGCGCCAGCACCGAAAGGTAATGGTAAAGCACATGCGTCGCCTTCGGTTCGCCGTATTGCACGTGAGTTTGGTGTAGATCTAACGTTAGTAAACGGTTCAGGTCCTAAGAACCGTATCTTGAAAGAAGACGTTCAAGCCTATGTGAAAGCTGAGCTTGCTAAGCCTCGTACGTCTCAAGCTTCTGGCAGTGCGTCAGTTGGCGACAATGTGCTTCAAATTGTGCCAGTGAAACCAGTTGATCACAGTAAATTTGGTGAAATTGAAGAACAGCCGTTATCGCGTATTCAGAAGATTTCTGGTCCGTTCCTACACCGTAACTGGGCGACTATTCCGCACGTTACACAGTTCGACGAAGCCGATATCACAGAAGTTGAAGACTTCCGCAAAGAGCAAAACGCTTACCACGCGAAAATTAAGTCTGGTCTTAAGATCACGCCACTTGTATTCGTCATGAAAGCCGTTGCTAAAGCGCTTGAAAAATACGAAGTATTTAATTCTTCATTGTCTGATGACGGTGAAAGCTTGATCATCAAGAAGTTCATCAATATTGGTATCGCGGTAGAAACACCAGGTGGCTTAGTTGTTCCGGTTATTCGCGACGTGAATAAGAAAGGTATTGAGCAGCTATCACGTGAGCTTATCGAGACCTCTCAGAAAGCGCGAGAAGGTAAGCTTAAAGCGGCAGACATGCAAGGTGGTACTTTTACCATCTCTAGCCTAGGCGGTATTGGTGGTACGGCATTTACACCTATTGTAAATGCGCCAGAAGTCGCCATATTAGGTGTATCGAAGTCTGAGATGAAGCCAAAGTGGAATGGTAAAGAATTCGAGCCGCGTTTGATGGTGCCGCTGAGCCTGTCATACGACCACCGAGTAATCGATGGTGCAGTAGGTGCGAGATTCTCTACTGAGGTTGCTGCAAACCTTACTGATTTGCGCAGAATCATACTTTAAATAAAAGGTCGAAAAAGTTTACAATATCAGTAACATTTTCGACGATTTTATAAGCCCATTTGGTGGCATTTAGGTTATGCTATTGCACAAAAGTAATAGCATGACCCTACAAGAACAGGATTGAGGTTCACAATGAGCGAAATTAAAACGCAATTGGTGGTACTGGGCGGCGGCCCTGGCGGTTATTCAGCAGCATTCCGTGCGGCTGACTTAGGTATTGAAACAGTTATCGTTGACTCTCGTGACACACTTGGTGGCGTTTGTCTTAATGTTGGCTGTATCCCTTCAAAAGCCCTTCTTCACGTTGCGAAAGTGATGAAAGAAGCGAAGCACCTTGCAAGCCATGGTGTAACGTTTGGCGAGCCAACCATCGATTTAGACAAAATCCGCGATTACAAAGACAGCGTAGTTAAGCAATTAACTAACGGTCTTGGCGGTATGTCTAAAATGCGTAAAACCAAGCACGTACAAGGCTTTGGTAAATTCACAGGCGCAAACACCCTTGAAGTAAAAAATGGCGACGACGTTACAACCATTACGTTTGAAAAAGCGATTATTGCAGCGGGTTCTGAGCCAGTAAGCCTACCGTTCATCCCAGAAGACGAGCGTGTAATCGACTCAACTGGCGCACTGGAAATGAAAGACATTCCAGAGAAAATGCTAGTACTAGGCGGTGGTATCATCGGTCTAGAAATGGGTACAGTATACGAAGCGCTTGGCTCAAACATCGACGTAGTTGAATTCTTAGACCAGCTTATTCCAGCAGCTGACAAAGACATCATGAAAGTATTCATGAAGGACTACAAAGAAAAATTCAACATCATGCTAGAAACGAAAGTTACTGCAGTTGAAGCAAAAGATGACGGTCTATACGTAACATTTGAAGGCAAGAACGCACCTGCTGAGCCAGTACGTTATGACAAAGTACTTGTTGCTGTTGGTCGTAAGCCTAACGGTAAATTAGTGGGCGCAGAAGCTGCAGGCGTTAATGTTGACGATCGCGGCTTCATTAATGTTGATAAGCAAATGCGTACTAACGTTGACCACATCTTCGCAATCGGTGACCTTGTAGGTCAGCCTATGCTTGCGCACAAAGCGGTTCATGAAGGTCACGTTGCAGCAGAAGTTATTGCTGGACAGAAGCACTACTTCGACCCACGCGCAATTCCTTCAGTTGCGTACACTGAGCCAGAAGTAGCTTGGGTTGGTTTAACTGAGAAAGAAGCGAAAGAGCAGGGCGTAAGCTACGAAACAGCGGTATTCCCATGGGCAGCCTCTGGTCGTGCAATTGCATCTGATGCAACTAACGGTATGACCAAGATGATCTTCGACAAAGACACGGGTCGCGTTATCGGTGGTGCAATGGTAGGTACCAACGCGGGTGAAATGCTTGGTGAGATTGGCCTAGCCATTGAAATGGGAGCGGATGCAGAAGATGTAGCATTAACTATCCACGCTCACCCCACGCTGAACGAATCTATCGGTCTTGCGTCTGAAATCTTCGAAGGAAGCATCACAGACTTGCCAAATCCGAAAGCGAAGAAAAAGAAGTAAACGTCTTTTTCGCTAATTAATTAAAACCCGCTCAACGAGCGGGTTTTTTGTATCTTGCACTTTTACAGCTCTGTGCTTTTCCTTTCATTCGCTTAAGTTCTAACATAAAAAATTCCTTATTTGTTGGTTTTTTATACTAAAGGGTGATTTACGTTATTGAACGATTAATTAAAATACGCGCCTCTTAAGTTATCCCATTTTATACTCAACATACATAAAAGGTTTTAATGCAAAGTACTCCACCATCTCGTTTGTCATCTCCGGCTTCATTTTCTAAACACGGTGAATATGCCATTGAACTCAACGGCTGCGTTATAAAGGCAGAATTGAAAGGTATTGCAACGCAAAAAATGCTGCAGCAATATCACGACGATGTTCTCATGCTGACAGGGAATCTTGATGGTGCGCAATGGGGCTTCATCGGCTCAATTTTTGGGACCGGTGTATTAACACCCGAAGCGGAAGAGTGGCTTGTAGTGTCTATAAAGCGCCGTATGGAGCTTGGCATGCATGCAAGTGTGGTTATTGCAGATAGGGCAAAAGTGCCAGCCTTAGTGGTTAGGCAGTTTGAGCGGGTATTCCAGCAAGCGGGAATAAAGTACTTGTTCTGTAGTAGTGAGCAGGAAGGGCTAGATTGGCTTTCTTCGCTGGGATGTAAAACCAACTAACCCTGCTACTTGTTCTGTTATTGCGTGTTTAAGCAATCACTTTTTCTTCAATTTTTTGGTTGGCTGCAACTTCTTCAGTGTCAAACTCCTGCGTTTTAAGATGCGCTGGCGTGAACTCATTGCAGTCCATATTGCGCTGTTCCATAAAGCGCTTAACGGTTTTTTCGCAATACGCTTTACGGCAACATTGAGACAGCAACATTTCATGACGCTGAACCCGTTCGCGTATAAATTTAACTACCAAACCTCGAAGCCATTGTAATCCTGCATCTTGGTCTTGACGCTTGTGCCACATAACAGACAGTGGCGAACTTACAATTTCAATTGGCGTTTCAAAAACCGCAAGTTCACCAGAAAATATCTCTCGCTCCATTACAAGCGATGGTGCAACACAAATGAGGTTACTTTCTTTTAGCAGAGGCGTTGCGTTGTAAAACTGATTAACCGACATAGCTACGCGGCGTTTTAACCCTAAGTTAGCCAATACTTGATCGGTAGGGCCTGTCACATCGCCTGTCACAGAAACCAATAGATGATCAGCGGCCACAAACTCTTCTAATGTAAGCTGGCTTTTCGCCAACGGGTGATCAGGGCGCATAACCACAACCCAGCTGGGATCAAGTACATGTTCAGCGCGTATAACTGAATCAGGCTCTTGGTATTTGGAAAACGTTAGCTCAGCTTCTGCGTCTTTGAGTATTTTGTCCGTTTCCATATCGTAATTAGGAATAGCGTGAATGTTGATACCTGGTGCTTCGTTTTCGATAACTTGGCGAAGAGGTCCCCACACCATAGAAACAATACTGTCTGTCGCGGCAATTCTGAACGTACGCTTGGCCGTTGCAGGGTTAAAGTCTGTCGGGTTTACCGCAACTTCAAGTTCACCCAACGGGCCTTGAATTTGGCTCCATAAGTTTTTGGCAAATGAAGTGGGTTGAATACCGCGTCCGTCCTTAACAAATAATTCGTCTTTCCATGCGGTTCGCATACGTGACAGGGCATTTGATACTGCCGGCTGAGTCATTGACAGCCTATCTGCGGCGCGGGTAATTGCACCTTCTGTCATTATCGCATCGAATATCATTAGTAAGTTTAAGTCATGTGGACGCATAATCGTCTCCGGTCTTTAGACGCTTCTTGCGATAATCATTTAGCCAAAAAGGAGGAAGCGCTGCGTAAACGCGCCGTAAACCCATCCTTGGGGGCTCCACTACCGCATCCCTGCGGTAGAGGGTTTACTCCGCGCTTCCACCTCTTTGTCTCTCGATTATCGCAAAAAGCGTCAATTGTTTTTTATGTACCCAAAGGTACAAGTGAACTACTTCGCATTGACAACGTGTGTCATCTCGCTTCGTATCTACAGGCCTTGTTATTTCGCCTGAAGTAAGGTGAAGCTACTCCGCGCTTCCACCTCTTTGTCTCTCGACTATCGCAAAAAGCGTCAATTGTTTTTTATGTACCCAAAGGTACAAGTAAATTACTTCGCACTGACTACGAGTGTCATCTCGCTTTGTATCTACAGGCCAAAAAGTTCAGCCTTAATTTTGGTGAAGCGTACTTCGGTACACACATTTACTTTTCAGTTTTCGAAAAATATATCGATGTCATAGCAATGACATAGTTTCGTTATAGGTTATAGCTAAATGCATTTATTTTCCAAATGAATGCGATGAGTGACAGTGTTACACTGCGCTGCTGTAGCCCGCTAATTTCCTAAGTTCTCGCTTTCTAAGCAGTTATTTGCGTAATAAAGGTGAAACCTCCTTTTTTACGTTTAAATTTTGTCCGCTAGATTCTCAATATATAACATTGTGTGATGTGTTGCATATAAAAAGATAATTATTTTTATTGTTTGGCGTGGTCCATAATGCATCTCATCAAACTTTAGTCGAACTTAAGAGAGAATCTTGCAATGAAAACTTTTACCCGTTTATTGGCTGTTTTAAGCCTTACTGCGCTAGTCGCTGCATGCGGTGGTGACGAGCAGGATCCTAGTCAATCTATGCAGGCAAATGCTGGCGTACCTGTGGATGTAGCAGCGGTTGTCACGCAACGTCTTACCGAATGGGACAACTTCACTGGTCGCTTGGAATCGCCACAAATTGTAGCGCTTCGTCCTCGTGTTTCAGGTTACATCGATTTTGTCGCATTTAAAGAAGGCGAATATGTTGAGCAAGGGCAAACACTGTTCCTTATTGATAATCGCACGTTTAAAGCAGAAGTCGCTCGCTTGACTGCACAGCTTGAAGAATCGAAAAGTCGACTAGAGCTAGCTGAGCAGAACTATAAACGCGCCTACAAACTGCGTAAGACACAAGCTGTGTCTGAAGAGGTACTTGATGCGCGTTTAGCAGAGAAAAACCAAGCGCTAGCGAGCCTTAATCAAACTCAAGCCGCTCTTGAAGTAGCGCGCTTAAACCGAGGTTTTGCGCGCGTTGAAGCACCTATTTCAGGTCGCATTTCTCGCGCCAATATTACTGAAGGTAACTTTGTAACGGCGGGTCAAACTGAACTTACTCGTATCGTGTCAACAGACCGTTTATACGCTTACTTTGACATCGACGAGCAAACGTACCTTAATTATGTATCAAGCAGCAATGCAACGTCTGTGAACGACAAGCCTGTTGCACTGCGTTTAGCCAATGAGTCTGACTACCAGCATTGGGGCCAAATTGATTTTATCGATAACCAAGTGAATGGCAGCACAGGTACATTGCGAGTTCGCGCGGTGTTCAATAACGAAGAGGGTCGCTTGATCCCTGGTTTGTTTGCCCACCTTAAACTCGCTGGAAGTACAGACGAGCAGGGCATTCTTATCAAAGAAAAAGCTATTGGTACCGACTTGAATAACAAGTATGTGCTTGTGGTAAATGAAGAAAACAAAGTGGAATACCGTGCGGTTACGTTGGGTGACAAAGTTGGCAGCATGCGCATTATTAAAAGTGGGCTTGCGGCTAGCGACACCATAGTTGTAGACGGATTACAACGCGTACGTCCAGGGGCGCCAGTGTCGGCGAACGAAGTACCTATGGGTGACCAAGATGCATTAGCGAGCTTGCAGGATTGGCAGTCTCAGGTAGATAACGTAACAGAAGTAACCAACATGGCGCATTACGAGGACGTACTGTCTGGTGGTTCAGTGGCATCTGGCACTGTAACAGTAGGTCTTAAGTAATGAACATCTCGCAATTCTTTATTAGCCGCCCGATTTTTGCGGGCGTGCTATCACTACTCATTTTTATTGGCGGTGCCATTGCAGTATGGCAACTGCCCATTACAGAATATCCAGAAGTTGTTCCGCCAACAGTAGTGGTAACAGCCAACTATCCGGGCGCAAACCCAGAAGTAATAGCCGAAACCGTCGCGACACCACTTGAGCAAGAAATTAACGGCGTTGAAAACATGTTGTACATGTCTTCACAAGCAACCAGCGATGGCCGAATGACATTAACCATCACGTTTGCTATCGGTACAGATCCAGATGAAGCGACAACGCTGGTCCAAAACCGTGTGAATCGTGCTACTCCACGTTTGCCACAAGAAGTGCAGCGTTTAGGTGTGGTTACTGAAAAGTCATCGCCTGACCTTACCATGGTGGTTCACTTAACATCGCCAGATAATCGCTACGACATGCTTTATCTGTCTAACTATGCCGATCAGTTTGTAAAAGACGAGCTGGCCCGTATCGACGGGGTAGGGCAAGTACGCCTGTTTGGCGCAGGCGAGTTCAGCATGCGTGTGTGGCTAGACCCTAACAAACTTGCTGCTTTGCAAATGAACCCTGGCGATGTAGTAGCGGCAATTGCGGATCAAAACCAGCAAGCAGCTGCGGGCAGCCTTGGTGCACAGCCAACGGGGACTAGCGAATTTCAGCTTTTAATTAACGTACGCGGTCGCCTTAAAGACGAATCGGAATTTGAAAACATCATCGTTAAAACCGGTGATAATGGCGAAATTACACGTCTTAAAGATGTGGCTCGTATTGAGCTAGGTTCAGAGTTTTATGCGCTTCGCTCATTGATTAACAATAACCCAGCAGCGGCTTTACCTATTTTCCAAGCGCCAGGTTCAAATGCTATTCAAATTTCAGACGATGTGCGTTCGCGTATGGCTGAGTTATCACAGCTATTCCCAGAAGGCCTAGAATACGAAATTGCTTACGATCCTACCGTGTTTGTGCGTGGCTCAATTGAAGCAGTAATTAGCACATTGCTTGAAGCGGTATTACTTGTTGTTCTTGTGGTAGTACTTTTCCTTCAAACATGGCGTGCATCCATAATTCCATTGGTTGCAGTACCAATTTCGTTGGTGGGTACCTTTGCGTTTATGCAGTTGATGGGCTTCTCACTTAACGCCCTGTCATTGTTTGGCTTGGTACTTGCCATTGGTATTGTTGTTGATGACGCCATCGTGGTTGTTGAGAACGTCGAGCGTAATATTTCAGAAGGCAAAACACCGTTTGATGCCACGGTACAGGCAATGAAAGAGGTAACTGGGCCTATTATTGCGACAACTCTTGTACTTGCAGCGGTGTTTGTACCGACCGCCTTTATGAGTGGTTTAACAGGGCAGTTCTATAAGCAGTTTGCACTGACTATCACTATTTCAACGGTAATCTCAGCAATTAACTCTTTAACGCTAAGCCCAGCCTTGTCTGCACTATTGCTGAAGCCTCACGGTCAAGCTAACGACTGGCTTACCCGAGTAATGGATAAAGTGTTTGGTCGTTTCATATTCGCGCCTTTTAACCGTTTCTTCGACCGAGGTTCTAAGAAGTACACTGGTGCTGTGGGCGGTCTTATCCGTAAAAGCAGCGTCATTATGGTGCTTTATGCTGGGTTACTTGGCCTAACTTATTTCCAGTTCGCCAATACACCTACTGGCTATGTACCGCCACAAGACAAGCAGTACTTGGTCGCGTTTGCTCAGCTACCTAATGCCGCCAGCTTAGATAGAACCGAAGAAGTTATTCGCGAGATGTCACGTATTGCCATGGAACACCCTGGCGTTGAAGATGCCATTGCATTTCCGGGGCTAAACATTAACGGCTTTACCAATAGTCCAAGCTCAGGTGTTTTATTCGCTACCTTGACCGACTTTGACAAGCGTAAAAGTCCTGAATTATCGGGTGGCGCCATTGCAGCTCAGCTAAACCAAAACTTTGGTTCTATTAAAGGTGCGTTTGTGGCTATATTCCCACCACCACCAGTAATGGGGTTAGGGACAATTGGCGGTTTCCGCTTGCAGGTGGAAGACAGAGGCAATCTTGGATTTGAAGAGCTAGAGCGTGTCACTCAAGAAGTGATTGGCAAAGCATGGGCACATCCTGCGCTTACCGATGCTTTCACCAGCTTTACGGTTGCTGTACCTCAGCTTGACGTAGATGTAGACCGTGAAAAAGCCGTAAGCCAAGGTGTGAATATCGATACCTTGTTCACCACTATGCAGGCTTACTTGGGCTCACTGTATGTTAATGATTTCAATTTGTTTGGTCGCACGTACCAAGTGAATGTGCAGGCCGATGCGCAGTATCGTCAAGATATTGAAGATATTACGCAATTCAAAATTAGAAATGCACAAGGTGAAATGATTCCCCTAGGTTCATTTTTGAATATCGAGCACAGCGCAGGTCCAGACCGTGTTATGCACTATAACGGCTATATCACGGCAGAAATCAATGGTGCGCCAGCGCCGGGTTACTCATCTGACCAAGCAAAAGCCGCTATTGAAGAAATTTTGGCTGAAACACTGCCATTGGGCATGACATACGAGTGGACTGAATTAACGTACCAGCAAATTCTTGCAGGTAATGCATCAGCCTTCGTATTCCCACTCGTAGTGTTGTTGGTGTTCCTTGTACTTGCAGCACAATATGAAAGCTTGCGTCTGCCATTGGCTATCATTTTGATTGTACCAATGACATTGCTGAGCGCGTTAATAGGTGTGCAAGTTTACGGTGGTGATAACAACATCTTCACTCAAATTGGATTGATTGTACTGGTCGGCCTTGCCACTAAGAACGCCATTCTTATTGTCGAGTTTGCTAAAGAGCTGCAAGACAAGGGTATGGATGCGCTCTCTGCTATTAAAGAAGCGAGCCGTTTACGTTTACGTCCTATTTTGATGACTTCAATTGCATTCATTATGGGCGTACTGCCAATGGTTATCTCTACAGGCGCAGGCGCTGAAATGCGTCAGGCGATGGGGGTAGCAGTATTCTCAGGCATGATAGGTGTAACCTTCTTCGGGCTAATCCTAACCCCAGTCTTTTACTATTTGCTAAAGCGCAACGGTTAACTCTCCCGTCTACCCAAGCGTTGCCCTCTTAAGGGGCTCTTTAGGCCACTCATTTGAGTGGCCTTTTTTTTGCCTTAATTCGCCTCAACTAGCCTTATTTACACAATAAAAAGGGTGCTATTGTTGATTAAACTTGGATAAGTATTAAATGTATTAGGGAGTTAATCGTGAAAGTAGGTGCAGCAAGTATTATTGCAATAGGAATGATTGTCGCGTTAAGCGTACTTGGTCTTCAGGTATCAGGCGCGATGAATGATATGCAGACGTGGGACAGAGTCGTCACTGTCAAAGGCCTTTCTGAAAGAGAATACATTGCCGATCAGGTAATTTGGCCCATTCAGTTTGTTGATGCGGGTAATGACCTGCCTGCACTGTACGATCAAATTGAAAAGAACAGTGCCAAGGTATCACAGTTTTTACAAACCAAGGGAGTCTCAAGCGAAAGCATCACCATTGGGAAGCCGGAAATTACCGACAAGCTAGCCCAACAATACGGCGGTTCTGACAGAGCGCCTTTTCGTTACAGTGCTATTCAGACTGTGACAGTATTTTCTGAAGATGTGGAAAAAGTCAGACTGTTGATGCAACAAATTGGTGAATTGATCAAAACGGGGATTGTGTTGTCTGATCAAAGTTATCGCGCCCAACCAGACTATGTATTTACGCGCTTAAACGAAGTTAAACCGGAAATGATTGAAGAGGCAACACTCAATGCACGAGAGGTCGCTGAGAAATTTGCAAAAGACTCGCAAAGTACGTTAGGAAAAATCAAGCGGGCTAATCAAGGGCGGTTTACCATCAGTAGCCGAGATAGCCATCACCCTCATATCAAAAAGGTAAGAGTAGTCTCCACCATCGACTATACGCTCATCGATTAGCGCTAGGCGTGCTATGCTATTAAAAAACAACATGCAAACAGTGCCTTTATTTAGGTGCTGTTTATTGTTGTTTGACGGGCATTGCAATGAAGCTATCACTCAGTGGAAGCTTAATAACCCTGTATTTCGCGTATCGATAAATGAGTGTATCGCATGTCAGAACAATCACCACAGTCTAAGCAGCTGGAATTTTTTGAAATTCCCAGTCCCTGTATTGGTGTATGTGAGTCTGGGCCGAGAGGGTTTTGTAAAGGTTGCTTTCGAAGTCGAGACGAGCGCCTGTATTGGCTTAAGGTGGACGATGCTACCAAACGCCAAATAATCAGTGCGTGCGCTAGACGAAAACGTGCGGTACTTGCAAGGGCGAGAAAACAAGGTGAATCAAGTTCAACTGATGAACTAGCCCAGTATAATTTATTCGGTGATCTATAAATACGTAATACGTGTTTAAGGGTAGGGTCAACCAACTGATAGATGTATAATGTCATTGTATTGGCAAGTAACCTAAGTGAGAGTAATTAGATGTCGATAGAAAAGTACGTTGCATTTGCGGCGAAATCTTTTGCGCTACCTGATATATGCGTGCGATTACGCGCAGTACTAGATGACCCGCGCTCTACGGCGGATGATTTAGGAAACCTTATTAGTGTTGATCCTTCATTAACTGCTAAAGTGTTGCGCCTTGCTAACAGTTCACTTTTTCGTTTTCCCTCTCAGATAGAATCCGTTTCAAAAGCAATCAACGTGATTGGCGGTGAGGCGCTCTACAATATTGTTGTTGCAGAAACTGCAGGTACTGCATTTAAACACTTCGAAACCAAATACGTTAATATTGATAAACATTGGTACTCTTCGGTGTATTGCGGCATGGTGGCAAAGAGCCTTGCCATGCGACTGAATATTCGTGGTGCAGATCGCTTTTTTGTTATGGGTATGCTGCAAAACTTAAGTGAGTTAGTGGTGGCAAAACGTGCTCCAAAGCGCTATGTCGCTTACTTAGACAGTAAAAGCAGTGGATTACCAGATGAAGGGCAACGTGCGCATTTTGGTTTTACGTTTGCACACTGCAGCGGTATCATATTGCAAAATTGGAACTTACCCCTTGGTCTTTCTCAGCCCGTTACGCACATGAACGACGGTGATCATCAAGCCTCTGATATCGATGTTGGTGTCCTTGCGCTGGCAAATAAAATTACAATTAGCCAGCTAGAACAAGAAATGTACGGTGATATTGAACTTTTTACTTCAGAGATAGCCAATACAGTAAGTCTAGATATGGAACTGGTTAGAATATCTGCAGAGTACGCGGAAATTGAAACTGCAAAAGTGGTATCTCTAATTCAGTGAGCAAATAAAATCAGAATTATAATGCTAGCGTCAAACCGCTAGCATGCTCTTCCAACGGATGGACGTAAGCAAGCGCCAACATAGGCGTAATATAAAACGAAGCTCGACGTGTATCTCAATATGTTTAATAAAAAATTTATACCGCGCTTAGTAGTGTGTTTAGTTAGTTTTTGCCCCGTTTTTTCACTTCAGGCCAAAGATCTTATCCAAACGCTTTATCACGCTGACTTTACCCCAGATACTGACGATGAAATTCCGCGTTTTTCTTTGGACGGCGAGTTAGGGATCCTGCTTAACTCTGGTAATACGTCTGCAGCGAGTATAAAAGCCGCAGTTAATGCTGACCATGAAACTCAGCAATGGAGTAGCCTTTATTTCGCTGAGCTGCTTTACAAAGAGTCGGGCACAGCAACAACAGACCGAGAAGTGAGCGCCCAGCGGTTTTATACCAGTGCCCAATTTGACTACAAGCTGGTAGCAAACGGGCGACGTTTGTTTATGTACGGCGACTATGAAGACGACAAGTTTACCGGTTACGACCACCGTGCATCCCTGGCCGCGGGGTGGTCGCAGCGCCTGTGGCGTAATGAAGATAGTGAGTTTCGTTACAGTATTGGCCCAGGCTACACATTTATACAAGCTGAGGAAGACAATGATAACTTGGTGAACGACGGTATCATTGTGCGTGCGTCAGCAGAATATCGTTATCGCTGGAGTAGCGGAGCGAAGCTTCGTCAGTTTGTGAGTACCGAAGCGGGTGAAGAGAATACCAAATCGCGCTCAGAAACCTCGCTCTCTGCCAACGTATTTGGCTCGTTGGCCATGAAGCTTTCCTTTATTCTTAACCATGAGACAGACACCGCTGAAGACGTAGAACCACTCAGTACGGAAACGTCAGTGGCCTTGGTATATCAGTTCTTTTAGTCAATTAGTGTAAATTCGTCTGATTGCTCGCAGTTTTTATGGCGATGTCATTGACGGATAGAATGAGAAATGTACACTTCGCAGCAATGTTTATCAGGCCGCGCTTGGCGCGACCTTTATACTCTTAATACAAAAATTCGCGTTACACCGCCTTGCAGTTCAAAAGGTTTCGTGTGTAACAAATGGAACGATAATCAATAGGATTGTTCAATGAAAAAGCACGCGCTTGCATCTTTAATCGCACTTTCACTTTCTTCAACCGCTTTTGCTCAAGACGATGAAGTAAAACCATTCACAATGGAAGGTGAGTTAGGTTTTATCTCAACAACGGGTAACACTGATACTACGTCTATCAATGCAGGTATTACCGCAAGTCAGGAGCTTGAAAACTGGAGCAATGACTATGCTATTGAAGGTTTGTACCGCCAAGAAACGGTAGAAGGTGATGATGGCGAAGACGAAGATGTAACATCAGCGCAGAAGTTCTTTGCATCTGCTCAGGGTAACTACAAATTGGAAAACCCTGACAATCGATTATTCGTGTTCGCGTCATACGAAGATGACCGTTTTAGTAACTTTAATTACCAGTCAACAATTGCAGCGGGTTGGAACCAAAAAGTGCTTCAAACTAAAAAGCACACACTAGAGTACTCAATCGGTCCGGGTTATTCATTTGTAGAAACTCAGGAAGATGAAAGCCAGAACAGCGTCATCGTTCGTGCTTCAACTATTTACTCATGGAAAATTTCAGATACGGCGAAGTTCACACAAACAGCCAGTACCGAAGTGGGTGAAGAGAACACGAAGTCACGTGCTGAATCAGCGCTTACTGCGACAATTAGCGGTAACCTTTCAATGCGCTTATCTTTCAAGCTAGATCACAACTCGCAAGTCGCAGAAGGTGTCGAGAAGCTTGATACTGAAACAGCGGTTAGCTTGGTGTACAATTTCTTCTAAGCCAATAGTGGCTAATTGTTAAATATAAAAAACGCTGCATTTGCAGCGTTTTTTGTTTAAAACGTGGTGCCCAACAATTAATGAAGAATACGGGTTTTTATTGTACCTTCAATTTGTTGCAATTCGGCCAATGCCTCATAGCCACGGTCTTCTTTTACATCAACTACCACGTAACCAATTTCAGCATTGGTTTGTAGGTATTGCGCTTCTATATTGATACCTTTTTGCGCAAATGCTTGGTTAATTTGCGTTAAAATACCAGGCTGGTTTTTGTGAACATGCAATAGGCGCGAACGTCCAGTGTGCTCTGGCAACGATACTTCAGGGAAGTTAACCGCAGATAACGTAGAGCCGTTGTCACTGTATTTGGCCAGTTTACCCGCTACTTCAATGCCGATATTCTCTTGCGCTTCTTGTGTGCTACCACCCACGTGCGGCGTTAGAATTACATTATCGAATTTACGCAAAGGAGACTGAAATTCTTCGGTATTCGACTTAGGCTCAACAGGGAATACGTCGATAGCGGCCCCGTTTAAATGGCCACTCTCAAGCGCATTTGCCAGCGCATCAATATCTACAACCGTACCGCGAGATGCATTAATCAATATGCTGCCAGGCTTCATTTGCGCCAGTTGTTCTGCCCCAATCATATTCTGTGTTGATGGTGTTTCTGGTACGTGAAGAGAAACCACATCTGACGTGTTAAGAAGCTTTTCGAGCGACTTAACTTGGGCTGAATTGCCCAGTACCAGTTTATCTTCAATATCAAAAAACTGAACGCGCATACCCAAATGTTCGGCAAGTATGCTCAATTGCGTACCAATGTGACCATACCCAATAATACCCAGTGTTTTACCGCGTGCTTCATAAGAACCAACCGCTGTTTTTTCCCACTCGCCACGGTGCGCTTTTGCATTTTTGCTGGGCACTTGACGCAATAGAAGAATAATTTGGCCAAGTACTAATTCTGCTACAGAGCGGGTATTTGAGAACGGCGCGTTAAATACGGGAATACCTCGGCGCTGCGTTGCTTCAAGGTCAACTTGGTTTGTACCAATACAAAAGCAACCAATGGCTACTAGCTTTTGAGCTGCTTCAACGACTTTCTCTGTAATTTGGGTACGCGAGCGAATACCAACAAAGTGGGCGTCTTTGATTTTCTCAATTAGCTCATCTTCTGGAAGCGAGGTTTTAAGAAACTCAATGTTGCTATAACCATTACTTTTAAGGGTTTCCAATGCACTTTGGTGAACGCCTTCTAGCAATAAAATTCGGATTTTATCCTTCTCTAATGAAACTTTGCTCATGAACTCGCTATCTCTCGCTGATGTAATGTGGGCAATAACTACTTTTTTGTAGGGTTGCTACCAGTATGTATTCACCACTAGGGCCGCTTTATACGTTGAGTGGTCTTAACTCACTTCATTATGATAGGCGTCTTCGGTCATCTTCAAGGCCATCTAGACGTCTAAACGAAAGCTATCAGAAAATAGCCAAAGATAAAAGTAGTAATTGTGCTAACACTGCACCCAGCGTGTGCGCGCAGTGTCTGCAAAAAGGCTATTTATATGTATCAACACCCGTATCGGTAGCAGAAAGGACAATGTCTGCGCCACGAAGCGCGAATATACCGTTCGTTACTACACCTGGAATATTATTGATTTTTTGTTCAAGCTCTCGTGGGTTTAAAATTTCAAGATTGTGAACATCAAGAATTACATTGCCATTGTCGGTGACCACGCCTTGTCGATATTCGGGATCACCACCAAGTTTCACTAACTCTCTTGCAACGAATGAACGTGCCATCGGAATAACTTCAACAGGCAGTGGGAATTTACCCAAAACAGGCACACGTTTACTCTCGTCAACAATACACACAAACGTTGTGGCTGCACCAGCAACAATTTTTTCACGGGTTAATGCTGCGCCACCACCTTTTATCATATGCTTGTGCTCAGTCACTTCGTCAGCACCGTCGATATACACAGAAAGGTCACTTACTTCGTTAAGTTCGAAAACTTCAATGCCCAGTGCTTTCAAGCGCTCGGTAGATGCTTCAGAGCTTGATACTGCGCCTTCTATTTGGTGTTTTATTTTGCCGAGTTCTTCAATAAAAAAGTTAACTGTTGAGCCTGTACCAACACCAACAATACTGTCTGGTTTTACATAGGCAATAGCCGCCTTTGCCACGGCCTGTTTTTTTGCATTCTGATCCATAGGGTTACTCTCTGGGTATTTTTGCTTGCAGTGTAACCGATAAAATAACGTGAACCCACCTAAACGAGTGGATATTTTGACAAGAACTTAAAAAATGAAAAACGCAGCAAAAGAAGTTTTGCTGCGTTGGGGGAAAGGTCAATATGCCCTTGTGCTTACGCCTTAGCTTCTGGCAGTCTTAATTGCATTTGTTGAGGCACTAGCTTTAATACCCAGCGACGGCAGCTATGCCAATATGCTGAAAGCAGAAGCAGTGAAGTACCAATGCACAGACCTGTGATAGCAAAGCTTGAAGACACCATGCCAAAGTCTTCCATAAGTGCTGAGAAGGTGTAAACCACATAGGTCAGGGCCGAAACCATAATGGCACGACGGTCAACGGCGATAGATATGATGGCAAGTAGCACGTACAGAGCCAAAACAATAAGCGAGATAAACAGATCGCCGCTACCTTCAAGCACGCCTAGACTTTGAAATATAGGGTGTACAATCATTGGCGCCGAAATAAGGTGCAGCCAAAATGCAACGTCTGAAGCGCGAGTTTGTCTTGCTGTGTCTTTGCTGTCCCAATACATAGCTAGGCCGAAGATCACTAATCCAAACGCCAAAATGAAGTGGTTAATGTATAGCAATGTTGCTGGGAACATATAAACAACGGTAGCAACAATACCAGCCGTTAGTGTTGCCGCTCCAGCCGCTACGGTAATGGGCACTCTAAAACGCATCCAATGGGCTATTGCACCAAAGGTAGTTAACAACCCTGAGCCTATGAACGCAATTTCTTTAACTTCAGGTCGAAATAGAATAGGAATGGCAAACAACCCAAGTAGGAATGAAAGCAGTAATGCAATTGCAGGTAGTGCCATACGACGTTTATTCACGAAGTATTCGGCAAGTATCCAAGAGCCAACAGCCAGAGCGATACCACCAAGAGGAGGTGTTACCGCAAATCCTAACCAAGCGAGCGACGCAAGTAAAAGTGCACTGGCTATCACGACAAATATATCGTTAAAACCATTTATCAAGCGGAAGTTTTCTTCATCAACAGCATGGCTATTGCGGGTGTTGTTGATGAACTGTCGAAACTGCGTTACATCCGTTTGACTAAATATGTTCTGCTTTACCGCCAGTGTGAGGTCTTCGTCTGTATACATATCCTGTTCCTTATTCTTCTATGCGGATGGTATTGTCATTAACCATTAAAGCAATTTAAACGCCAAGGTAAAAAAATCATATAAATCAATCTTATACTGGTATTTTGGTTGCGTTTTTTTTAAATTGACCACAAAGAAATGACATAACTGACGAATAGATAGCCAACCTGACCATATCATTCAGCAAGCACTAATTCGCTTGCATAAGAACCAGAACGCTAAAAATTGGGCGGCCGGCTGTTGTTAAACGTCATTTACGAGAGTGCTAGTACAATGAATCTAGTGAGGGAGTACCTTAAAAATGAAGTATTCTTGTAGGCGTTACAATTGCATCTAGCGGGATATCCCAAGGGGCGATAGGCAGTGCTGAAACTTCTTGGATATCGTGAGCTACACCAATAAGTGTTGGTTTTGTGTTTGCCAATTTTGTAAAAGCGAGTGTTCTATCATAGTAACCGCCACCCATACCCAACCGATTGCCCGCAGTGTCAAATCCAACAAGTGGCATCAAGATGAAATTTATGTTTTTTGCAGGTACTACGTCGTAGCAAGCGAGTTGGGGTTCTTTAATACGGTACTTATTTTCAATCATTTTGGTTTGCGCACTGTAACGCAAAAACAGCAGGTGTCCTTTGCATACAGGGTGCAAAACGGGCAAACAAAACGTGATATTGGGAAGCTCTCGCCAGCAATGACTGACAAAGGCTTGTAAATCAACTTCGCCATCGTTTTGAAGATACACAGCAACGTTGCAGTGTTGGTCACGAGGAAAAAGAAGCAATAATTGTGAAACCATAGCCTTCGCCGCACGCCTTTGTGCATCAGTTGCTATGGCCTTTCTTGCGGTGCGAAGCGTTTTCCTTAATGCTGCCCGTGCGTTCATATCGGTGAGCTGTACAGAATCAACCATTGATGTTTTTAACTCAAACTACGGTTATTGATCTCGGCAAAGAAAGGTATTTAGCATGCTTACCAGTTCTTTGCTGTCTATTGGCTTAGTCAGGACTGCATCTAGCCCTTTCTTATGCAAAGCATCGGCTTCTGTGATTACATCTGCGGTAAGTGCTACAACAGGCAGTTCCGGCTTTATCGCCTTAATTTGGGCGGTGGCTTCATCACCTTGTATACCGGGTAGATTCAAATCCATAAGCACGAGATCAACAGGGTTGGATTTGACATATTCCACACCTTCCTCGCCAGTACTCACCAAGGCGACAGGGGTTCCCAGTTTTTCGAACAAAGTCTCGATAACAATTTGGTTTATTTCGTGATCTTCCACCACAAGTACATTAACAGTTTTATCGAACATGGCTTGCGCCACAAAGCTTTGAGGCTGGTCCTCAACAAACTGATTCGCGCTAATTTCATCAGCCGGAAGCGTAATACTTACCCTAGTGCCTTCATTGAGTTTGCTGCTTACTTTGATACTACCATCCATCAATTCAACGAGGCGCTTTGAAATATTTAAACCAAGCCCTGTGCCTTTAATTTGATAGGCATTGTCCATGCGTTCATACGCAGTAAAAAGTCGCTCTTGGTCTTCTTCACTCATGCCAATACCTTGGTCGAAAACAGTGAAAATAAGACAACTATTTTTGTACTTAACCTGTGCCTTAACCGCTTTATCTCTGGGCGTATATTTTATGGCATTTGACAATATATTAAGGGCAACTTGGCCAAGCTTGGTATCGTCAAAGAAAAGTGAATCTGGAACCGACTTATCAATGTTAGTGGTAAATGTGATATTACTGTCTTGTGCACGAATAGTAGTAAGCGAAAACAAATGGGTGAAAAAATCTTTGGTGTTTACCGCTCTTGGCATAACACGCATTTTTCCTGCTTCTATTTGCTTAATGTCCAGTACCGAGTTAACAATTTCAAGCAAGCGTTCACCGCTTTTGGTGACATGAGAAAGCGGGCCGCTAAAACTCATTGGTAATTCTAGCTTTTTGGCTTCTACTTCAAGCAAATGACTAAACGTGTTTATGGCATTAAGCGGCGTTCGAATCTCGTGACTTACATAAGACAGAAAATCTGATTTAAATTGACTAGTGCGTTCCAGCTCTCGATTTTTACGTTTTAGTTCAAGATGGGCCACCACTGACTTACTCAAGGTAAGCAACGATGCGCGCTGTTCATCGCTGAGTTCTCGCGGCTTTTGGTCAATAGCGCATAGGGTGCCGATAGCATGACCTGACGGCGTGACTAAGGGAGCGCCAGCATAAAACCGAATGTCGGGCGCGCCGGTTACCAGTGGGTTGTCGTGAAAGCGTGGATCTTGTGTAGCATCGGGAACTTCAAATATTTCCCTTTGTAAAATGGCGTGAGAGCAAAACGCTATTTCGCGTGACGTTTCTTGTGCATCAAGACCTACTCTTGATTTGAACCATTGCCGATTGGGATCGACAAGGCTAATGAGTGCAATTGGTGTTTCGCAAATTTGCGATGCCAATGCCGTCAGATCGTCGAATAGCTGCTCAGCCTCGGTATCGAGTACGTCGTAACTCAATAGTTCGGCTAATCGTTCGTTTTCATTTTCAGGTATTGGCGCAGCTATCATAACGTTCTTTATTCAACCTTGAAGACAATAAAAAAGGGAGCTGATCCAACAGCTCCCTTTAACATTATCACACTGTGTTTAAAGTGCGTAAGTATCTATAAACAATTGTTCAAGTTTCGCGTGGTCGACCTTAGTCGCCACCTTAATGGTGTTCGCTTCATTCCACAATGGGCTTGGTGTTGTGCCTTTAGGCGCGACAACCGTTTGGCCTCTATCAAGCGTACCAGTACCAACGCGAACATGGCCTTCAGTAAGCTCAAATAGCTCAGGATGACGAAGATGCGCGATGGGGAACGCATCGTGGAAGAAACATACGCGGTCTTCGCGGTTTTGCGAGTAAAAGTCCATATAGAACTGCGCACTTTCTTGAACGAAGCTACCAAGGGTTGGGTTCTTTTCTGCAAGTACGTCTACGAACGTTGGCGCAAATGGAACATCGTTAGTCACGTCTAGACCGAACATGGTCAAGTCCCAATCGGCTGCAAACACAATTTCAGCGGCGTTTGCGTCGTTCCATATATTCGCTTCAGCAACAGGTGTAACGTTGCCTCGAACAAAGGCTGCGCCGCCCATAATGCTTACACCTTTAACCAGCTTTGGCAGTTCAGGCTCTAGGCGTAGTGCTAACGCCAAGTTGCCTAGTGGACCAATAGCTACTATGGTGATTTCACCTGGGTATTTACGTGCCATGTCCACAATAAATTGCGCAGAGCTGCGTGGATCTAGTTCAGTTTTTGGTGCATCAGGCTTAATGTGACCGAAACCATAGTCGCCATGTACAAAGTGCGCGTAGGTTGATTCTGGGCCTACCCATGGCATGCCAACCCCTTTAGTTACGGGAATATCTTTCCCCGCCAACTCGCAAAGGGTCAGCGCGTTTTGTGCTGCCATATCAACAGGAACGTTACCGAAAACGGTCGTTAAACCAAGAACTTCAATATCTGGAGATTGAAAAGCGAAAAAAATCGCCATTGCATCATCAATACCCGGATCTGTATCTAAAATGATTTTATGTGCCATCAATTTATTCTCAAATGCGTGTTGCTAGTTAGCGTGTTTCGCCAAGAAACGATCTACTTCTTTTTGCGTAGGGATACTCTGTGCTGCACCTTCGCGGGTTACCGCGATAGCTGAAGCGGCACATCCACGACGAAGTGCTTGCTTGGCATCGGTATGGTTGCTGTATGCTGATAAGAAATACCCAATAAAGGTATCGCCAGCCGCTGTTGTGTCTACCGCATCAACAGAGAATGCTTTTACTTCAACATCTTCGTTTTTGCGCAGCATCATTACGCCAGCTTTACCTAATGTAATAATGACTTCACAGTGTGACCATTGTGACTTAAACACAGACACAATATCTTCAAGGGATTCTTTTTCAGTAATTGCGGCTGCTTCGGTTTCATTGACAATCAGCAAATCAACACACTTAAGAGGAAGTTGTTTAACCGAATCACTCATTGGAGCAGGGTTGAAAGCAACTTTTAAGTGTTTCTCTTTCGCTTGGCGAAGCACTTCTTCAATGCTACTGGTTTCGTTTTGCGTCAGTACCCAATCAGATGGCTTCGCATCATCAAGTGCTTGCATTACTGTTTTGGCAGTAATGGTCTGGTTGGCACCACCGAAAAGTACAATGGCGTTTTCGCCGCTTGGAGTCACTTGAATTATAGCGTGTCCAGAAGGCGTTTCAGAGCATTTAACACCGCGACAATCAACACCTTTTTTAATTAGCGCTTGTTTGAATGCTGCGTCGTTTTCGTGAATGCTGCCCACGTGGCGTACGTCAGCACCGGCTTGTGCTAACGCGATAGATTGGTTTGCACCCTTACCACCTAACAATGTTTGGTAGTGGGTAGAGGCCAGCGTTTCACCAGGTTGCACGAAGTGTTCTACCTGATAGACGTGGTCGATATTGATAGAGCCAAAATTTATAATTGCCATTTCTTCTTCCGTCGAAAGAGGGCGCTTCCCAGAATGCCGCTGTCCATGTTTCGCCCGTGAACCGAAAAGTTCAGGGCGGAAGCATCACAACTGCCGTAGGCTTCTCGATACGAGTCGAGCCTGCACAATAGCAATCGTTTCAACTTCCTTGGTTTAAAGCATCGGCTAGGGACATGAATGAACTAGCAAACATCCCAGGAAACATTGTTGTTGTATTAAACGCAACAGGGTATATCAAACGAGTTGTTCAGTGAAGCGGATCACTTAACAAGCCTACTACTTATTTTTGCGTTATTGATTATTACTGTTGAAAAGAAACTTTCATTTTCTTGACCAGTTGGTCAGCAATTATACACGCATATTTGATAAGCTCAATATTCAAGCCTACGCCCAAATAATGATTATTACCTGTTGAGAGTGGAATTCCTTATCCTTGGTGAGTTTCAAGACACCTTTAATAGTGGAAAATACATATTACCTAGCGTCGAACTCGTCTGAGATCTTAGATGAATAAGTAGTATGTTGCCAGTGAAGAAGTGCCAAAAAGCGAAATTGTGGGTTCGTTCGCTTAGTGAGTAACCAACGTTATCAACGTAGTGAATTTTTCGAGGCTCAAACTGTTTATTCTGTGTACGTATTGAGTCCGCCGCACAACCAAATAGTTGCAAAACTAGGTTTTACATATTGAATTTTGCTAGTATTAATACCACAAACGAGAGTCAGGCTGCGCGCATTTGAAGATATTTATTTTTGTGTGCAGCGACGTATTCTCAACACCGAATTACAAAAAGAGATTTCTTTGTGGAAAAACAGCTCGATTACGACAGTGTAAGCAACAAGTTATCACAACACGGCATTATAGTTGATGGTGCAGAAGTGCATGGTATTTTGTGTGGCATGCTATGTGGCGGTATGTCTTTAACTGACCAAAAGTGGCTAGAGGCACTTAGCGAAACTATCAATCAAGGTGATGCGTTTTCTGATCAGGCATCACACTTACTCACCGCCCTTTTCAATCAAACATGCCAGCAACTACTTGAGCCAGAATTTGCGCTTAGCCTTCTGCTTCCAGACGATCAAGCTCCTATCAATGATAGAGGTGCAGCATTAATCAATTGGGTGCAAGGCTTTATGCTGGGCTTTGGCTTACACCAGCAAGATTTAATGCAGTGCTCTGATGATGTAAAAGAAGCATTAGAAGACTTTGCTGATATTGCGCGCATGGAAGAACCTATGGACGCCGATGAGGAGTCTGAAAAAGCGCTGTTTGAAGTGGTCGAGTACGTAAAGATTTCTGCTATTTTGTGCTACAGCGAACTCGGGCAGTCACTATTAGACGATCAGCAAGATTCACCATCGGTGCATTAACCATTAGCGTGGCTGAAGGCTTCACACATACGATCTAGGGACTAGGGTTTATGATTAGTGCGCAAGAGTTCATTGCTCGCCAAGACCGGTTGTTGGCGCAGTGTCAACCAAATAGTGTCTGCATAGTACCAGCAGCCACTATGGTCACACGTAGTCGTGACACAGAATATCTCTTCAGGCAAAACAGTGATTTCTGGTATTTGACTGGATTTGAAGAACCTAACGCGTGGCTTATTTTGTCGAACCATCCTCGATATGGCGAACGTTATCGAGCTATGGTGGTGCAAGCAAAAGACAAGCATGCTGAGATTTGGCACGGCAAACGCTTAGGTGCTGAAGCTGCACTTTCTCGGTTCAGTTTAGATGAAGCATTTGAGTTACAAGAGCTTGAAGAGGCCCTACTTGAGTCAATGCAAGGTCAACAAAATGTGTACTTTGCTTTGGGGCAAAGTAGTGCCTATGACAAACTTTTCAGTGAGGCCATGAACACGCTTCGCGATGCACCTAAAGAGTCACTTGCGCCTTTAACTATTCACGACCCTCGGCCTATTTTGCACGAAATGCGCTTGTTTAAATCGGCGTGTGAAGTGGCAATGATGAAAGCCGCTGGAGAAATTACTGCTCGCGCTCACAAGCGAGCAATGCAGTTCGCTGCACCAGGGTGCTATGAGTACCAACTCGAAGCTGAAATTCATCACGAGTTTGCCATGGCAGGGGCGCGTTCACCTGCATATAGCACCATTGTAGGCAGCGGCAAAAATGCCTGTATTTTGCATTACACACAAAATAATGCCCAAGTTAATGATGGCGACTTGATCTTGATCGATGCAGGGGCCGAATATCAAGGGTACGCTTCAGACATTACGCGAACGTTTCCAGCAAACGGTATTTTTTCCCAAGCTCAACGAGACATTTACAATGTGGTGCTTAAGGCGCAGCAAAGTGTATTAGATATGCTAGGGCCCGGCATGACGTTATCTGATGCCATGCAGCACAGCGTAGAGGTGATTACCGAGGGTTTGGTTGCCTTAGGTATTTGTAAGGGAAGTGTGGCACAAAACCTTGAAGAGGAAACGTGGCGTCAGTATTACATGCATGGCTTAGGGCATTTCATTGGGCTAGATGTACATGATGTGGGCAACTATAAAATTGATGGTGAAGACAGGCCCCTTAAACCTGGCATGGTCATTACCGTTGAACCAGGTATTTATATAAGCGAAGACAGCGATGTACCCGCGCAATATAAAGGAATAGGGATCCGCATTGAAGATGATGTAGTGATCACTGCCTCTGGTGTTGAAATACTTACCGCTGATGTTCCAAAAGAAATCGATGAAATAGAAGCCCTTATGAAAAAATAAGCGGTGTGGTGGTAAGCGACTTTTAAACGCACTGCTCATACTAGTTGCAGTGCGTGACAACCAAGTGAATGTTAAGAGAGTATAAACGGGTGAAATCGGTAGATGTGGTAATTGTAGGAGGCGGTATTGTGGGTACCGTTTTGGCAAAAGGTATCGCCGAGCAAGCCGGTTTGCAGGTTACATTAATCGACGCATCTCATCCCACAATAAATAGCAGCGCAAGCAGTACATTTAACCCGTTTACCGATACTCGCGTCATTGCATTGGCAAGGCGTACTGTCAACGAGCTGGCCCAATTAGGTATTGAAGTAGACCGTCTTGCGAAAACGCTTCATGGGCAGGTTCCACCAGACATAAAACATATAGAAGTCACTGACAAAGGGCATATTGGCCTTGTCGACCTCAGCTGTGACACATTCAATATTGACGCATTCGGGCAAGTGGTATCATTAAGTGCGCTAACGCATCTTGCCTCAGAGGCGGGTAGCAGCTATAACACCATTGCCCCGGCGAAGGTGACAACAGTTGAGCGGCATCAAGCCTTTGCCCAAGTGACGCTAGACAATGGCGATGTGATTCACACTAAGCTATTGGTGCTTGCCGATGGTGGTCGTTCCACGCTTTCACAACAAGTAGGTATTTCAAAAACTGTCACAGACTATCAGCAAACCGCTATCGTGTTTAATGTACATACTCAGTTGCCACATAACCATAAGGCATATGAGCGATTTACCGAGTCAGGCCCGCTTGCTTTCTTACCTTTTGACAGTGAAATTAATCAAACGAAAGCCTCTGGCAATGGGTTTTCCGTGGTGTGGACGGTAGATACTGAAAATGCCAATAATCTAATGGCAATGGATGACACTGACTTTATTGACGCATTGCAATCGGCGTTTGGCTATCGTCAAGGTCGCATATTGCGTGTCAGCCAAAGGTCGTGCTATCCGCTAGCGTTGGTTAAAGCTGAAAACGTTGCAACACATCGCACAGTAGTCGTCGGCAATGCGGCGCAAGCGTTGCACCCAATAGCAGGTCAGGGATTTAACCTAGGTTTACGCGACATTGTTGCGCTAATAGAGGTGTTGAAAACGTCATCAACAAAAAGCGAAACGTCAGAATTTGACGCCGGAGCGTTTGCAATAACCCATGCATATGCCAAGTCGAGAACCGCCGACAGAGATGCCACCGTATTATTAACCGATACCTTGGTGCGCACGTTTTCAAACCACCATTTTCCTTTGGTAGTGGGGCGAAACATGGCATTGTTAACACTTGGTGTTTTGCCCAATGCCAAAAACGCATTTGTGAGACAAACCACAGGCTATGGCCATTACAAAAATAAAATCAGTGGTACAAACAACAACGTAGACGCGCAGCGTTAAAAGAGAGTAAAGAAAATCATGCAGCATGTTGATATTGCCATTGTTGGCGGTGGTATTGTTGGCCTAACACTGGCCGCAGCACTTAAAAATTGCGAACTACAGGTTGCGGTGATCGACAAGGCAGCGTGTTTTCAGCCATTAGATGACAAACCCAGTGCGAGGGTAAGTGCGATTAATCAAGCCAACATTTCTGCACTTAAGCGCACTGGTGTGTGGCCTTACGTTCAGCAGGATCGTGCGAGTGCTTACACTGACATGCATGTGTGGGACAAAGACAGCTTTGGTGACATTCGCTTTTCTTGCGATGAAATGGGCAGCGACGCGCTGGGTGTTATTATGGAAAACCAAGCGCTAGTTAACGGGCTTTCAGAAGCCGTGGCACAGCAATCTAATGTTCAAATGCTGACAACGGGTATTGAAAGAATTCTCACGGGCCCAAATCAAACTATGTTGATGTTGGATAACAATGATGCATTGAGCTGCCGCTTACTGGTTGGCGCTGATGGCGCGAATTCATTTGTGCGCAAACAAGCAGGCTTGCCCATTACCTTTAAAGATTATGAGCATACCGCTATTGTTGCGAATATTCGCACGCAAGAGCCACATAACCATGTGGCGCGGCAAGCCTTTACGCCAACGGGGCCGCTGGCATTGTTACCTATGTCAGACCCGCACGTTTGTTCTATTGTTTGGTCACAAAGTCCAGATGCAGCGTCGTCTTTATTGGCCTTAAGTGATGACGGGTTTTGTCATGCATTAAGTGCAGCTAGCAACACTGTGTTAGGAACCGTATCTCTTGAGACGCAACGCGCAGCGTTTCCGTTAACTATGCGATATGCCCGAGACTGGGCAAAGGACGGAGTAGTGTTAGTTGGCGATGCGGCACATACCATTCATCCATTGGCGGGGCAGGGGGCTAATTTAGGGATGCAAGACGCCTTAGCATTAGCTGAACTACTTATTAGTTTAGCCGCAGAAGGAAAAGACATTGGTCTTCACAAACACCTTCGCCCCTACGAACGTAGCCGCAAGACAGAGGCTATGAAAATGATAGCGGCAATGGATGGCTTTAAGTTCTTATTTGATGGCGACGACCCACTTAAAAAACTTATTCGGGGTGTGGGGCTTTCTGTCACAAACAAATTAGACACGGTTAAAAATGTTTTTGTCAGTCATGCGATGGGATTGTAACTATAACAATAGTTTATTGAACGTTTTTGGCATTGAGATAGCAATAAGTAAAGGATACCCTGCGGTATCCTTTTCTTTTTTGTACGAGCATCATGTTACTCAAAGCTAACCTTCGCATATTCTTACTTACTGTTGCTTCAGCACTTGTCTCAAGCGCCAATGCTAATGAACTTAATATTGATTTAGAGACGTACCGCACCCATGCAAAAACGTTAGCCAGCGATGAATTTGAAGGCCGCGGCCCTTTGTCAAAAGGTGAAGAAAAAACGGTAGCTTATTTAACAAAAACCTTTGAACAACTTGGCCTCAAACCTGCTTTTGGTGATAGCTATACGCAAGCGGTGCCCCTCGCTAAAATAACACCTACACACATGTCTTCCCTTAAAATGGGCAATTTGGAATTTAGTGCGGGCACTGAGTTTACAGCGCGTACTCAGCGCATTGCAGATAGCTATGCACTAAACAACAGCGATGTGATATTTGTTGGCTATGGCATTTATGCACCGGAGTACAATTGGAATGATTATGCGGGTCTTGATGTAAAAGGCAAAACGGTGGTTATGTTGGTGAACGATCCTGGTTTTGCCTCTAAAGATCCTGCTTTGTTCCAAGGTAATGCCATGACGTACTACGGACGTTGGACATACAAATATGAAGAGGCGGCAAGGCAAGGTGCAGAGGCAGTTTTCATTGTACATGAAACCATGCCTGCCGGTTACGGTTGGGGAGTGGTAGAAAACTCTAATTCGAATACCAAATTTGCCCTTGTTGATGACAACAACAACGCTTCGCAAGTTGGCGTTATGGGGTGGTTACATTTAAACGCAGCACGCGCGCTATTTGAAAGTGCAGGCCTTAGTTATTCTGAGTTAAAAGCCGAAGCGTCTAAGCCTGGTTTCACAGCAATACCTCTTAATTCCAAAGCCACGTTGAGCTTTGACAACCAAATAGCCCACGCCGAGTCACAAAACGTTGCTGGTATTTTACCGGGTGGTGAAGCAAGTGATGAGTGGGTAATGTTGCACGCCCATTGGGATCATTTAGGCAAAGTAGAGAAGAATGGCACAACCACCATTTACAACGGTGCAGTGGATAATGCATCTGGGGTAGCAGGTGTTCTTACTTTAGCGCAAAGCTTTGTTGAAAAATCTAAGCAAGAAGGCACAAAACGCACGTTAATGTTTAGCGCGTTTACAGCCGAAGAGACAGGGTTATTAGGTGCTGATTACTTTGCGAATAACTCGCCGATTGATACTGCCAATATGGTCGCGTTTTTAAATATTGATGGAATGAACGTAAACGATGAGGTCGATTACATCCTTCAATATGGAGAAGGGTATTTATCGATAGAAGACGACCTTAAACAAGCCGCACAGCTACAAGGACGTAAAGTGAAAATGGATCCGCGACCACAAAACGGACTGTTTTTTCGCTCTGATCATTTCGCGCTTGCCAAGCAAGGTGTACCGTCTATCTTATTCATGAGCTTAGGTGACACGGACCCTAGCTTTATCGCAAAGCGTTATCACAAAGCGGATGACGATTACTTACCCACCTGGACTCTCGGTGGTGTAGCACAAGACATGGCCCTAATAAGCTCAATGATGATTAAATATGCCAATAGCAATGAATGGCCATACTGGAAACGTGAGTCGGACTTTAAAGCCAAGCGTGAAAAGGCCTTAAAGCAAGCTAAGCGTGTAACGACAGCGGTGAAGTGATGGCATGGGTGTGGTTTACATTGGGCGCCGTTGTTCTACAAACGGTGCGCAACGCCCTGCAAAGCAAGATCAGCAGCCATGTAAATACGTCAGGCGTCACGCTATCTCGCTTTTTGTTGGCGCCTCCTATCGCGCTGGGTTATTTGTTTTTACTAAACACTTCTTCACCTCAGCCGCTACCCCACTTTTCAATCTCTTTTTTAGGTGTTGTGCTTTGCGCATCATTGTTTCAAATAGCCGCCACGTCATTAATGGTGGTACTGTTTAAACAAAAGAACTTCGCCATTGGAGCTGGCCTTGCGAAAAGCGAAGCTTTGGTTGCGGGCGTGGTTGGCATGTTGTTTTTTGGCAGCTATTTAACCTTGTTGGGATGGGCGGGTATTGTCATCGGTGGTGTTGCTGTTTTTGTATTAAGCAGTGGCAAAGGGCTTAAAGGAATAAGCACCAAAACCATGTTTATAGGTTTATTGTGCGGCACCTGCTTTGCCTTAACGTCATTATTGGTTCGCGAGGCCAGTCACATGCTCGACATGCCTTTTGTACACGCGGCAGCTTGGGTATTGCTGTGGGTTTTGTGCATTCAAGCGCTAAGCTTAAGTGCATTTATAAGTTCAAGAAAACCCTTTGTCTTTAAACAGCTATGGCAGGCTAAAACGTCGGTGCTCGCAATCAGCACGGTAAGCTGTTTGGGGTCGATATGTTGGTTTACTGCTATGGCACTTCAGCATGTTGCATTAGTGAAAACGTTAGGGCAGCTTGAAGTATTGCTTACGCTTTTACTGTCACACTTTTGGTTGAAAAATGCAGTAACAAGAAGAGAAGTTGCAGGGCTTCTGTTGATTGGCGTCGCAGCTATTATGGTAATGTGGGCGTAGAGCAAACGTAAAGATGCTACTGCATTACGACAGAAACAAGAAAAGATAAAACAACATAGAGGGAATGGTGGGATGGATAAACGACACTTTTTAAAGCTTGCAGGGGCCGCGACGGCGTTAATGCCGATGGCTGCAATGGCACGTACAAGTAATGTAGATACAACAACACAACCTGATTTCAATTCCTTGAACAATATTATCGGCGATAGTGCGCCAATCTCGGTAGAAGAGCGCCGCACTCGAATAGACAAAGCGCAGTCGTTAATGAAGGAACACAATATCGCCGCTATTTTGCTTGAGCCTGGCGCGGCCATGGACTACTTCTCGGGTGTTCAATGGTGGCGAAGTGAGCGACTTACCGCTGTTGTTATTCCGCAAAAAGGTGACATTGCCGTTGTTACTCCCTTTTTCGAAAAGCCAAGTGTAATGGAGTCGCTAAAAGTGGGTGACGATGTACGCGTCTGGCAGGAACACGAGAGTCCTTTTGATGTTGTTGCAGACATACTAAAGTCGCGCGGTATCACCTCAGGTAATATTGGTTTTGAAAACAGCGTGCGTTACTTTGTGGTAACCGGGATGTCAAAAGCCATGCCTGCAATGAATATTGTGCCTGCCGAGCCAGTGACACTGGGCTGCAGAATGTACAAAACCTCGTCTGAACTGGCTTTAATGCACAAAGCAAATGAAGTGACATTGCGCGCCTACGCGTTTGTATTTGAGAACTTGCAGGAGGGCATGAGCCAGCAAGACGTGAAAGCACTAATGAATAGTGCTCAGCAACGTTTAGGCGGCAGCAATACGTGGTGCTTGGCGTTATTTAATGATGCCAGCGCGTACCCTCATGGAACCAATGCAAAACAGGTAATCAAAGAAGGCTCGGTGGTGCTACTAGATAGCGGATGCAGTGTGCACGGTTATCAAAGCGATATCAGCCGCACTCTAGTATTTGGTAAAGCCTCGCAAAAAATTGAAGATGTATGGAACACCGTACGCGAAGGGCAGAATGTTGCGTTTGCAGCAGCGAAAGTGGGCGAACCTGCAGGTAAGGTCGACGATGCTGTACGCGGTTTTTATGCCAGGAAAGGTTACGACAAAGACTACGCGCTACCGGGGCTAAGCCATAGAACGGGCCACGGCATTGGCATGGAAGGCCATGAGAGTGTTAACTTTGTCAGGGGCGAAAATACACCCCTTAACAAAGGAATGTGTTTCTCCAACGAACCGGGGTTGTACATACCTGGGGAGTTTGGTGTGCGCTTAGAAGACTGCTTGTATATGACAGATAGCGGACCACGTTATTTCACTGAGCCACCACAAACCTTAACGAAGCCACTGGGTAAGCTGATTAGTTTGAAGGCATAGTAACGCCTACCGGTTATTAAAAATAACGCCCAAACAAAAAGGCAGCGCATCTAACTATTAGACCGCTGCCTTTTTACTATTTGAATACTACGACTTCGTTTGATGTTCTGAGTCGTAGTGTTGACGAATAAATACAGGTTGTTTATTTAATCGCTCTATGCGTTTTTTCTCTTCCTTGAAAAAGTACATTAACGCAAGAACCACAGCAACAGTAAAAATTACAGTTACAATCATCTTTTGCTCTCCACGAACGCTTTTTCAATATAAATTACAAGACTTGATACGCATAGAATAACAAAAAGTATCTGTTGCTTTAGTTACGTGTTTGTAACTTTTAGGCCGCGCTATTCTTTAACCGAACCTTAAAAAACTCGGCAAGGGTTTTACTAATAACTGGGTGCTGTGTGTCTTGGTTAAATAAACAGATATTAACTTTACCAAGTTTTGGAAGGTGAGGGTGGTTAAGTGGCGTCAAATGAGCGGGTAAACTCGATTTGGCAAGGGCGGTAACGCCAAGGCCTTGCTGTATAGCCGCTACCAGGCCACCTAAATCAGCATTGGTGTAGGTGATTTTCCACGCAAAGGTTTGCTGCTTTAATTGTTCAATTACTCGACTTCGGTACATACAGCCATCAGGTGCTAATACCAGCGGAATAGTGTTTCCAACCAAAGGGTGGGCATTATCGCCTACCCACACGACATCATCTTCTAATACCACTTCGCCTTCGGTCTCTTCTTCTGGGTTTACCAGCGCCAGAATAAGATCGAAATGATCGCGCTGACTAGGATGAAGCAAATCCCGACTTAACGCGGACGTGACTTCAAGGGAAACATCTGGGTAGCGTTTTGAAAACTCGCCAATTAATCCAGGCAGTAATGTTGAAGCAAACTCATTGGGAATACCTAAGCGCAATCGACCGCTTAAGGGCGCTGGCGTAAGACTGCGAAAAATATTGTCATTAAGTTCTAATATTTCTTTGGCTTTTGGGTACAACCAATTGCCATCAGCACTTGGCACATGGCGCTGCCCAACTTTGGTAAACAGTTTTCTGTCGAGTTGAGTTTCTAGCTTCTTTATTTGCAAACTAATGGCAGGCTGAGAGCGGCCAAGAAAGTCACCCGCTTTGGCGTAACCACCAAGTTCAATAACGCTGACAAAAGTGCGTAAGGTGTCGAGTGAAAGCTGCTTCATATTGATTAGACTTATTAATGAACGGGCTTGTGTTTATTATATTTGTAAATGTATGGCGGTGAAAGTGCTACGCTTTTTAAATGTGGGCACGCTTAGCGTTTTAACCCTCACTCACTCTCGCGTTATTAATAGACTGCGCCATTATATTCAGCGCTTGCGTGTTATCTAGCGTGCGTGCCGTGCCATTCGTCGTTGATGAAAAACGCTGCATGCCGGCAAAAATGCAGTACCACGACGGACGCAAGTACACTAACTTATTGTCAACTTCATTAAGCGCCTGCTCGAAGTCAGCACCTTTATCCCATGCACCTAGCAAATAGGCGAGGGTGTCGGGTACAACCAATTCAGACTGGCAGGCTTTCCAATAAGGAGTGTCTGTGCGGGTGGTTAAATAGTAATGGGCTGCAATGTAGTCGCGAATGCCATCAAACATGCGGTTCATTTCGGTATTGTAATGCGATATGCGTTGTGCGCTTTCGCTTTGCCAGCAATCAACAAAGTGATGCAACGCATATTGCACAAGCATAAGGGCAGTCGCTTCAAGTGGCTCTATAAAGCCCTGTGACAATCCAATACATAAGCAGTTGCCTTGCCAGTGCTCGCTAAGTCTTCCCACTTGCATGGTTAAATGGCGTGCGTCTTGTTGCGGGCTTACAGCATTTAAATCATGTTGGGCTAACTGTTGTCGAAGTTCATCCTCAGCCTGCGAGGCAGTGCAAAACGCGCTGCTATATACATAGCCATTACCCGTACGGTTGGTCAGAGGAATATGCCATTGCCAACCGTGTTTTAATGCAATGGAACGGGTTTGAAGTGCTTTGGTTGGCTTTGCAAGTGCGGCGCTGGGTATAGCCACTGCTGCGTCGTTAAATAACGTGTCGGCATAACTTGAAAAAGGGCGAGCGAGTGCTTGCTTACCTAGTAGCCCTCTAAAACCAGAACAGTCTACAAATAACTCTGCGTTAAGTATTTCACCATCGCTCAGCACAATGTGATTGATACGTTGCCCGGTAGTAGCCACGCTTTGAACCGTTCCAATTTTATGACTCACCCCTTTTTGCTTGGCGTACTTTTTCAAAAAGTCACCTAACAGACCTGCATCAAAGTGATAGGCATAATCAAGATTGGCAGACGATGAAATGGCTTGTGGTGATATTCCTTCGTTAACCATATGGGCAGCGGTAAAATAGTGTGACGGGTTCACATCCTCGGCATGTCCGTGGCGTCTTCTATTCACTGCATTGAAATACATATCGGCAGTAGATATGTCTAGCGCGGAAAAAAACGGGTGAAAATAGCTATCGCCTGCTGATGTCCACTTTTCAAAGCTTATCCCCATTTTATAAGTGGCATTACAGTGTTGCATCCATGCACTTTCAGTTACGCCCAAATAGTCAAAGAAAAAACGCAAATAGGGGGTAGAGCCTTCGCCTACGCCCACTGTACTGATATCGGCCGACTCAAGAAGCGTTATTTGCGGCGCAGGCGCCTTCGCATTGGCTTGGTTTAATTCAATAGCTCGAGCTAGGTAACACGCGCTCATCCAACCGGCGGTGCCGCCCCCAACAATAACAATATCTTGAGGTAAGGCTTTCATCAGACTTTCTCTGTTGACGCTCGAACCACTAGCTCGGGTACAAACGTATGATTTAAATTATCAGCCGTTGATTTGGTTTTTCTTGCGCGTAAAAATTGAATAAGCGATGCTGCCGCATGCTGCGCAATTTCGTTAGTTGGCTGCGAGGCGGTGGTGAGTGGGGGAAATGTTTGGCGTGAGAACGGGCTGTTCTCGAATCCGGCAATGGCCAAGTCGTTTGGCACATCCACGCCTTTCATTCGCGCACCAAAAAGCGTTCCCGCGGCAATCTCATCGTTACACGCAAACACAGCGGAAGGGTGGGGAGACATGCCAAGCAGTGTTTCTGCGCTTTTCACTCCGGTTTCAAACGAGTACGTACCTTTAATAATTAACGACTCGTCTAACGCTAGGCCCGCTTCTTCAAGTGCGGCCTTGTAGCCATTTAAACGCTCGGTGGTCGATTTGTGAATTTCTTCACCAGCAATAAAGGCGATATGTTTATGACCTTGTTGGATCAGGTGGCGCGTAATGTCGTAGGCGGCTTTAAAGTCGTTTACCAGTACGTAAGGAAGGTGAGAGCTTAAGGTGCCATCTCCCGATAGAATGCGTACATAGCTTATGTTATTGGCGTCTAATTCGCTGAGTACCGCAGGCATTTCAGATAATGGTGGCGATAAGATAAGCCCGGCAAGTTGCGCCGTATCTACCATTTCCACTAACTCCTTGGCGATGTTACTTGAGCTTGCATCACAAGGGTGAATCAGTAGCTCAAAGTTATTCTTGCGGCATACATCCAATATACCTTTTTGCATATCGATGATGTAGTAAGCGTTGGGGTTGTCGTATACGTAACCCAACACTGACGCGCCTTTACTTGCAAGGTCGCGAGCCGCTTTGTTCGGTGTGTATTTTAATGCGGCTATGGCGTCTTCTACGCGCTTCAATGTATCGGGTTTTACCGTCCCCTCTTTGTTTATAACTCGAGAAACGGTCTTAATAGAGACACCCGCCATTTCGGCAACACTTTTGATGGTAGCAGCCAAATTCATTCTCTCTTCAAAAAATTGGTTTAATTTTCAACAATTAAGAACTAAATATTATCTTTTTGTTAAAAAAATATTTGCAGCTTCACAATCTGTCATGTAACTTAACATTCAATGACAGCGTTGTCATCTAAAAACTGTACCTTATAACAACGCCTGTCATTTTATTATTTTAATAAATGACAGCGTTGTCATTTTGGCTGAGAAAAGGTTAATACAATGTCCAAAAACCAACAAAACAAACTAACAAGAAGTGTTCGCCTCGCCATAGCTATGGGCGCACTGACAAGTATTTCGGTACCTGTTGCTGTAGCGCAAGAAGCGGGTGAAACTGAAGTCATTGAAGTCACAGGGATCCGTGGTAGCCAAAAGGCCAACATCAACGCTAAGCGTTTCTCTAACGCGATTGTTGATGCGATCACCGCAGAAGACATTGGCAAGTTCCCAGACAAAAACGTAGCGGAAACGCTAGCACGTGTACCGGGCATCACCATTGACCGCGACTTTGGTGAAGGTCAGGGCGTAACGATTCGTGGTGTTCAGCCAGACCAAAACTTGACCTTGGTAAATGGTCAAGCCGTTGGTACAGGTCAGTGGTTTGTACTTTCAGATGCAACGCGTAACTTTAACTTCGAGATTTTGGCATCAGAAATGATTGCGGGCCTTGAAGTATACAAATCATCACAAGCTGATATTGATGAAGGTGCGCTTGGTGGTACGGTTATTCTTAAAACTCGTAAGCCATTCGATTTAGATGCGCATTCAGGTCAAGTGTCAGTTGAAGGGCAGTATGGTGATATTGCCGACCAATTAGACCCTACACTGTCAGGTCTTTACAGCTGGAAGAACGACGATGAAACCTTCGGTATTCTTTTCTCTGGTTCATATCAGGAACGTACCGTAGAGCGTGAAACTAACGAAGACTTTGGTTGGTTTGGTCCAAGTATTGCC
Source organism: Alteromonas sp. KC3 (assembly GCF_016756315.1). Lineage (NCBI taxonomy): Bacteria > Pseudomonadati > Pseudomonadota > Gammaproteobacteria > Alteromonadales > Alteromonadaceae > Alteromonas > Alteromonas sp. KC3. Next base: position 3,333,001 of record NZ_AP024235.1, on the reverse strand, counting down.
CGTATCGACCCACTTATTGAAGCGCCTGCCGGTGCTGATAGAAAAGGTGCGTTACCTTGGGGTATGGGTTCAGCTTTATTTAAACAAGATCGTGAGCGTGTTGGTTTTGATGTTACCGCACAATGGGCACCAACTGACGACTTCGATATGTCAGTACACTATCTATCATCTACGTTAAAAGCAGACAACGTAAACTCTAACCTTATTGGTATTCCATTTCGCGGTATCGCTTATATGGGGACCGACACTAACACAGGTACCGTTAGTGCAGACAACGTGGTTGAATCACTTAATGTAGTGGGTGTTGACCAGCGCCCAGTATGGGCTCGTACGTTGGCATACGACAATATCTTCCGCGACGGCTCTGAAATGTCGACTGAAATCATCGACGTTGAAGGTCACTACCTAATGGGCGATGGTAAATTACACTTCCAGCTAGGTACAACCACAGGTGAAGGTGAAAACCGTGACTTCTTTACAGAGTTTTGGGCAGACGCAAGCGATCCGCGCGTTGCATTCGACTTTTACAATCCAGGTGGTGATGCGCCATACATCGACTTTACTACTTCAAGCCCGTGGTTAGCGAACCCGACTGACGAAATGTGGTTAGGTGGTATCTTTGATCAGCTTAACGCGACAGAAGATAAAGAAAACTACATTCAGTTTGATTACGAACACAGTGTCGATTGGGGCGCAGTTACCGAAGTGAAAACGGGTATCAAACGCCGTGACAGAAGCTTCTCGCAATCACGCTACAGAACAGATTTGGCTAACCTAGCACCAACGGGTGAAGGCAGCCTTGGCCCAGCATCAGCATTTTGGAGTGGCGACATGATCAATGTATCGCACTCAAATACTAATGGCGTTGGTGCAAGCTACTTCTTCCCAGACAAAGACAGCATGTACAACGCGCTATACAGCGTTGCGGAGTGTGCGGGCGATGCCACGACACTGTGCCGTCGCACTGACCAGTTCCTAGACGAGTCTTCATTTGAAATTGAAGAAGACATTACTGCTGCTTACGTTATGGCGAAATTCAGCGGTGATGGCTTCAGAGGTAATGTGGGTCTACGCTATGTGGAAACTGACTCTACCTCAAACGGTTTTGACCTAAATACCGGCGAAGCGGTTGCCTTTGATGGCGGTTATAACGAATGGCTACCTAGCATTAACTTGTCTTACGACCTAACAGACGATGTATTGCTACGTATGGCGGCGTCTCGTGTGCTAACACGTCCTGCTCCATTCCAGCTAGCACCTGCGGTTAACTTAACTCCTGAGACAAGCTCTGGCTCGGCAGGTAACCCTCAGCTTAACCCGCTAACGGCAAACCAGTTTGAAGTGGGTGCCGAATGGTACTTCAGCGAGTCTTCTGTTGCGGCAATTACCGTATTTAAGAAAGACATTAACGACTTCATCTTTACTAAAACTGTATCGCGTGAAATTGACGGTCAACAAATTAACCAGTTGAGAACACCTGAAAACGGCGGCTCTACGTCAATTGACGGCATCGAAATGCAAATTCAACACGTGTTCGATAACGGTTTTGGTGGCTATGCTAACTACACCTATACAGATGTAGCCGATGCCAAAGTAGATGAAGCGGTACCAGTAACTGATGCTGACGGTAACATTGTAGGGGCAACTATTGCGTCACGGTTAGTGAGTTTCCCGAACACGTCAAAAGACTCGTTCAACATTGGTGTGTTCTATGAAACAGACGTGTACAGCGCACGCCTTAACTATAACTACCGTTCAGAGTACTTCATTGCACAAGCCGAGATTGGCGATCAGTACCGCGACGAGCAATCACAGCTTGACGCGCAGCTAAGCTGGAATGTAACTGACACCATCACGCTTAAAGCAGAAGCACTTAACTTAACCAATGAAATTTGGGAGAACTACTACGTTCGCAGCAGCGATGGCAAACGCCTAGGCGGTACGCAAAGCGCTAACGGTCGTCGCTTCTTCATCGGCGCAAGCATGCGATTTTAAGGCAGGGGTGTAAAAATAGTTTGTGTGTTCGCTATTTTTACGTTGCAAAAGGGTAGGGCACAAGCTCTACCCTTGTTTTTAAACGTACGGCGTTTTAGTACCAGCACAGTAAATATCATAAATCAGTAAAGGATGTGTTACGTGAGATGTATTTTGGGATTATCAATGTTGTTAATGGCGTGCTCGCCAGTCGCATCAACGCAGGCTAACATTGAACAGCCACAGTTAGACGAACTTGGCCAGCACCTTAATGTTCAGTACAGCGTGCTCAGTAATATTGATGACACTGCGTGTCGTGTGCATATTCCCAAAGGTGATTGCTTCTCATCACAAATGACGCTGCAAAGCGCAAAAAGTACTATTCCAGCAACCACATCATTATTCTTTAGCCATATTGCGCCAATTCGCGGCTTCGATACCGACAGCGCTATTACTATTGAACATATCAATGGCGATTTACATCGCCTAACCTTTAACGAATCTATAGCGGCTGATACAAAAGTGACAGTGACCTTGTCAGCCCCTTTCTGGCATGCCTCTCGCAGTGACGCCATGCCAAATTACTATTTAACCTATCCATCGCTTCAACCTGTTATTGTGGCATCTACCACACGGGTAAAAGAGCCTGGTACCCATTTGTTAGTTAACCAGCATACTGATGCGTGGCAAAACGAAGCGCAATATAAGCGCACGGCCTCTGATGCTATGCCGTTAATGGACAGTGCTTTTTTAGCAGAGCAGCCAACATACACCACAAAATCAACCGAGTGGGATAACCGCGTTATTCCTCAAGTTGCAGAGCGCCAAGACACGGGTGAAACCATTGCAGTAACAGGCATTCGTGTAAAAGGCATTAGTGTAAAAGACGACGTTGTTAATGCTTTGTCACCTGCATTAGCGCAGGCGGCTTTTTTTGGATTGTCACAGCAAGATAACGGCATACCCGTCAATATCAGCTTCACGCCTAATACACTTGTTGAGGGCGAATATTCACTGGTTGTGAGAGATAGCGGTGTAGATATCAAGGCCAAAGATGCGGTAGGTGCTAACTATGCGCTACTCACTTTAGCGCAGCTTTATAACAAAAGCCGTCAAACGCTGCCGATTACTTCAATTCATGACAAACCCCGCTTTGCTTTTCGTGGTATGCATTTAGATATTGCGCGCCATTTTCCGGGTAAAGCGGCCATTGCGTCGGTACTTACGCAAATGTTCACGTACAAACTGAACAAGCTTCATCTTCATTTAAGTGACGATGAGGGCTGGCGATTGGCTATTGATGCATTGCCGGAACTCACTGACATTGGCGCATATCGCTGTCATGACTTGTCGGAACAAACCTGTTTGTTACCACAGCTTGGCAGTGGCCCGTTTAAAAGTGCGCAAGGGAATGGTTTTTTAACGCAGCAAGATTACATCGACATTCTTCAAATGGCGCATCAGCGTGGTATTGAAGTGATCCCATCACTTGATATGCCAGGGCATGCTCGCGCTGCTATTGTGTCTATGAATGCGCGCTATCAGCGATTAATGAAAGCCGGAAACAGCGCCGAAGCAAACAAGTATATGTTGGTCGACAATCAAGACACAACGCGCTATGAAAGCGTTCAATTTTATCGCGATAACACGATAAACCCTTGTCTTGATAGCACATACACCTTTATCGATACCATAATGGGCGCGGTAAAAGCGTTGCACGACAAAGCAAATGTGCCGCTAGAATACTTCCATGTGGGCGCCGATGAAACCGCAGGCGCGTGGGTTGAATCCCCCGTGTGCAAAGCAAAAGGGCAACAGGCTGATACTATTCTTCCCACCTTTGTTACACGTGTTCAAGACATTGCTAAAAAGCATAACATTGCCATTGGTGGTTGGAGTGATGGCATGGAAAAAGCGGCGAAAACCTTGGATAACACTAAGGCATACACCAATGTGTGGCATCTGTTAGCGGCAGGTGGAGAAAATACCGTATCACACTTTGCCGACGCGAATATTCCAGTAGTGCTGTCGTTCCCCGATGTGCTCTATTTTGATTTTCCTTATCAAAGTAACCCACTTGAGCCAGGTTATTACTGGGGCTCACGGGCTACCAGTACGCATAAAGTCTTCTCGCTGATGCCTGAGCACTTGCCATTGCACAGCCAAGAGTGGACGACACGCATGGGCGAAAATTACACCAGTAATGACAGGGTAAACACCTCGTCGGTAGTGGGTATTCAAGGCCAGTTATGGAGCGAAGTAACGGTTAACCAAGACGCAGTAGAGTACATGGTGTTCCCGCGGTTATTGGCGCTTGCTGAACGCGCTTGGTATGAAGCGCCGTGGCAAGAAAAGGCACCAGTATTGGCGAAAGACGGTAGCTTACAGCAAAACCGTGATCAGAATTTCCACGCATTTGAACATGCTTTGCTTACGCAACATGCGCCCGCTTTAGTGCAACAAAATATCAATGTGCGCGTGCCAATGCCTGCGGCAAAAATAGCCGATGGCATGCTAACCATGCAGGTAAAAGCTGGGCTGATTGGTGAATATCAAATTGCAGACGGTGACTGGATTGAGTACATCAAGCCCGTTTCGATAGAAAATGCAGATAACGTAAAAGTACGCGCAAGACTTCAAGGTACACAAAAAACGAGCCGACAAGCACTGTTGTAAGTGCTTGTTTTTAATGGCTAAAAATGACAGCGTTGTCATCATTAATTGTGTGTCTTACCTATTTAATAAAAACGAGAAGTGTAAATGAGTTCTGATTTATTTTTTATTGGCATTGACGGTGGCGGCACCAAATGTCGAGCAAGATTAGAAGACAGCAAGGGCACATTGCTAGGCGAGGGCGTAAGTGGTCCCGCGAATATCATGCGCGACAGTGAGTTGGCAAAGGCATCTATGTTAGACGCTATCTCGCTTGCCATAGCATCAGCTAATACGAATTGTGACAGTAACAATGCCATTGGTTTGTCACAGTGTGTGGTAGGTGCAGGCCTTGCCGGTGCAAATATTGCCAGTGCCAAGCAAGTATTTGAAACATGGGCACATCCATTTCATTCTCTTCATGTGCTAAGCGATTTACACGCGGCGTGTCTGGGCGCTCACGATGGAGAAAGTGGTGCGGCGATCATTATCGGCACAGGGTCTTCGGGCACAGTGTGGCATAACCACGCATTTCACGATGTAGGTGGTCACGGTTTTCCTATTGGCGATAAAGCCAGTGGCGCATGGCTTGGGTTAAAAGCCGTAAAACATACACTGTTGTGTTTAGACGAACTTGCCCCTATAGACGCACTGGCTACTCAAATTTGTAGTGCGCTTAATACCAGCGACATCAATGACATTGTAAGCCAATGTGCCACGTTTAATACCCATCACTATGCGGCATTGGTTGAGCAAATGCTGCCGTTGCTTTACACCAAAGATGAGACTGTAAGTGCGTTATTTGAAGAAGGCGCAGCGTATATTGAGAGCATGGCGCAAAGACTATTAGCGCAACATGACTATCCTCTTGCCATGATTGGCGGTCTTAGCAACGTGTATTCCACATATTTTTCCGATTCCATTAAAGCCCGTTTAGTGGCGTGTAAGGCAACACCGCAACAAGGTGCTATCCATTACGCCAAAGCGGCTTGTTTTCAATTAAAAGGTGAGTAATGAATTTATCAATAATGGCAAAAGAAGCCCGTGAAGTGCCTACGGTTATCGCAAAACAACTCGATAAAAACGACGGTGCCATTCGCGAACTAGCCGCAACACTTAATAAGCTTAATCCACACCTTATTTATATTATTGGCCGAGGTTCTTCTGATCATGCCGGGGTATTTGGCAAGTATTTGTTTGAAACCGAAATGGGGATCCCGGTTTGTAGTGCAGCGTTGTCTATAGCGGGTATTTTTGGCAAGCAGCTTAACTTAAACGGGGCGGTGGCGTTTGTAATTTCACAGTCGGGAAGAAGCCCCGATATATTGAAACAAACAGAATCGGCGAAAAAAGGCGGTGCTTTCACAGTGGCCTTTGTTAACGATGAAACGTCACCTTTAGCTGAGCTTGCCGATGCCGTTATTCCCTTATCAGCCGGCGAAGAAAAAGCGGTAGCGGCCACAAAAAGTTTCATTGCTACTTTGTCTGCACTTCTTCATTTGTGCGCGCGTTGGCGTGAAAACGATGCACTGTTTGAGTCGTTAGCTGCATTGCCCGAGTCACTTCAAAAGGTGATTGAATCGCCCAACCAACTTACTGCCAATTATCTTGAAAATACACGCAATACCATAGTGTTGGGACGCGGTTTTGGCTACGCAGTAGGTCGCGAAGTAGCACTTAAACTAAAAGAAGTGTTAGGCATTCATGCCGAGGCGTTTAGTAGCGCGGAGTTTATTCACGGCCCTGTGACATTGGTAGAGAAAAAACTAAAGTTGATAGCACTTAATATTCTGGATGAAAGTGCGCCTTTTCACGCAGATATGGTAGGAGATGTAAGAGCACGCGGCGGCGAGTGTCTTGACCTAGGTTTTACCACAGGAACTAGCGTTAGTGATGTACACCCTCGGGTTTCTGCATTGTTGCTTATGCAGCGTTTCTATTTAGACATTGAGCAA